>NZ_JAKKFF010000189.1 GCF_022229015.1 Micromonospora foliorum | reverse complement strand
AAGATTGTCCGGCGGCGTCCTACTCTCCCACACCCTCACGAGTGCAGTACCATCGGCGCTGGAGGGCTTAGCTTCCGGGTTCGGAATGTAACCGGGCGTTTCCCCTCCGCCATGACCGCCGTAACTCTATGAACATATCAAACAACCCCGGCACACCTTCACGGGTGTTCGCTTGTTCAGAGTTGCACAGTGGACGCGTAGCAGCTTAGTAGTCAAGTCCTCGGCCTATTAGTACCGGTCAACTGAACCCGTTACCGGGCTTACATTTCCGGCCTATCAACCCAGTCGTCTAGCTGGGGGCCTTACCCCACATAGTGGGTGGGATACCTCATCTTGAAGCAGGCTTCCCGCTTAGATGCTTTCAGCGGTTATCCCTTCCGAACGTAGCTAACCAGCCGTGCCCTTGGCAGGACAACTGGCACACCAGAGGTTCGTCCGTCCCGGTCCTCTCGTACTAGGGACAGCCCTTCTCAAGTATCCTACGCGCACGGCGGATAGGGACCGAACTGTCTCACGACGTTCTAAACCCAGCTCGCGTACCGCTTTAATGGGCGAACAGCCCAACCCTTGGGACCTGCTACAGCCCCAGGATGCGACGAGCCGACATCGAGGTGCCAAACCATCCCGTCGATATGGACTCTTGGGGAAGATCAGCCTGTTATCCCCGGGGTACCTTTTATCCGTTGAGCGACACCGCTTCCACTCGCAAGTGCCGGATCACTAGTCCCGACTTTCGTCCCTGCTCGACCTGTCAGTCTCACAGTCAAGCTCCCTTGTGTACTTGCACTCAACACCTGATTGCCAACCAGGCTGAGGGAACCTTTGGGCGCCTCCGTTACCTTTTAGGAGGCAACCGCCCCAGTTAAACTACCCACCAGACACTGTCCCTGAACCGGATAACGGTCCGAAGTTAGATACCCAAATCAACCAGAGTGGTATTTCAAGATTGCCTCCACCCATACTGGCGTATGGACTTCACCGGCTCCCACCTATCCTACACAAGCTAATTCGAGTACCAATGTCAAGCTATAGTAAAGGTCCCGGGGTCTTTCCGTCCTGCCGCGCGTAACGAGCATCTTTACTCGTACTGCAATTTCGCCGGGCCTGTGGTTGAGACAGTGGGGAAGTCGTTACGCCATTCGTGCAGGTCGGAACTTACCCGACAAGGAATTTCGCTACCTTAGGATGGTTATAGTTACCACCGCCGTTTACTGGCGCTTAAGTTCTCCGCTTCGCCCCGAAGAGCTAACAGGTCCCCTTAACGTTCCAGCACCGGGCAGGCGTCAGTCCATATACATCGAATTACTTCTTCGCATGGACCTGTGTTTTTAGTAAACAGTCGCTTCCCCCTGCTCTCTGCGGCCATACAACGCTCCACCCGCGCGGGGCTTCACGTCTCCGGCCCCCCTTCTCCCTAAGTTACGGGGGCAATTTGCCGAGTTCCTTAACCACAGTTCGCCCGATCGCCTCGGTATTCTCTACCTGACCACCTGTGTCGGTTTGGGGTACGGGCCGCTAAGAACTCGCTAGAGGCTTTTCTCGGCAGCATAGGATCACTGACTTCACCTGAATCGGCTCGGCATCACGTCTCAGCCTTAAATGTGTTGCGGATTTGCCTACAACACGGCCTACACGCTTACCCCGGCACAACCACCGGCCGGGCTCAGCTACCTTCCTGCGTCACCCCATCGCTTGACTACTACCCATCAGGTTCCCACGCTCCCCACCCTCAACCCGAAGGTCTTGGATGGTTTGGGTGGTTAGCACAACGAGGTTCATCAGGGACGCTCTTTCGCGGGTACGGGAATATCAACCCGTTGTCCATCGACTACGCCTCTCGGCCTCGCCTTAGGTCCCGACTCACCCAGGGCGGATTAGCCTGGCCCTGGAACCCTTGGTCATCCGGCGGAAGGGTTTCTCACCCTTCTTTCGCTACTCATGCCTGCATTCTCACTCGTGCCGCGTCCACAACTGGGTCACCCCGCTGCTTCACTCGCGGCACGACGCTCCCCTACCCATCCACACACCTGCACAAGGAATCAAGTCCAAGCGAGGATAAAATGTGAATGCCACAGCTTCGGCGGTGTGCTTGAGCCCCGCTACATTGTCGGCGCGGAACCACTTGACCAGTGAGCTATTACGCACTCTTTAAAGGGTGGCTGCTTCTAAGCCAACCTCCTGGTTGTCTATGCGACCCCACATCCTTTTCCACTTAGCACACGCTTAGGGGCCTTAGCTGGTGATCTGGGCTGTTTCCCTCTCGACTACGAAGCTTATCCCCCGCAGTCTCACTGCCGCGCTCTCACTTACCGGCATTCGGAGTTTGGCTGATTTCGGTAAGCTTGTGGGCCCCCTAGACCATCCAGTGCTCTACCTCCGGCAAGAAACACGCGACGCTGCACCTAAATGCATTTCGGGGAGAACCAGCTATCACGGAGTTTGATTGGCCTTTCACCCCTAACCACAGGTCATCCCCCAATTTTTCAACATTGGTGGGTTCGGCCCTCCACGCGGTCTTACCCGCGCTTCAGCCTGCCCATGGCTAGATCACTCCGCTTCGGGTCTAGGACACGCGACTGAATCGCCCTATTCAGACTCGCTTTCGCTACGGCTCCCCCACACGGGTTAACCTCGCCACATGCCACTAACTCGCAGGCTCATTCTTCAAAAGGCACGCCGTCACCCCGCAAGGCTCCGACGGATTGTAGGCGAACGGTTTCAGGTACTATTTCACTCCCCTCCCGGGGTACTTTTCACCATTCCCTCACGGTACTTGTCCGCTATCGGTCACCAGGAAGTATTTAGGCTTACCAGGTGGTCCTGGCAGATTCACGGCAGATTTCAGGGGTCCGCCGCTACTCGGGAACACCCACAGAAGGTCAGCAACTTTCACCTACCGGACTCTCACCGTCTACGGTCAGCCATTCCAGACTGTTCGACTAGCCACTGACTTTGTAACTTCTCGAACAAGTGTCAGCTTGTTCAGCAGGGTCCCACAACCCCGACCACGCAACCCCTGACAGGTATCACACGCAGCCGGTTTAGCCTCGATCCGCTTTCGCTCGCCACTACTCACGGAATCACTAAATTGTTTTCTCTTCCTACGGGTACTGAGATGTTTCACTTCCCCGCGTTCCCTCCACACACCCTATGTGTTCAGGTGTGGGTGACACCACATGACTGGTGCCAGGTTTCCCCATTCGGACACCCTGGGATCACAGCTTGGTTGACAGCTCCCCCAGGCCTATCGCGGCCTCCCACGTCCTTCATCGGCTCCTGGTGCCAAGGCATTCACCGTTCGCCCTTGACAACTTGACCACAAAGATGCTCGCGTCCACTGTGCAATTCTCAACAAACGACCAACCCACAACCCGATCCGCCCCACACCAAAACCCGATCCTCAGACCAGCGGTATGTGGGGCCAGGCCATGCCTGGCAGACTCCCAGCCCCCACACGGGAGGCTGGCCAAGTCTCTGAAACAACAACACAATGGTTGTTCCTTCAGGACCCAACAGGGTGCTTACATTCTTCCTCAGCCGCACCAACGTCAACCGTTCCCACCACCCAAAAGTGGCTGTACTAGGCGCCGCCGGCCGTTGCCGAGGGAAAACTTGCCAGTGTCTCCGCCATCTGAGCACCCCGACCCAACATTCGTAGGCCGCGGGCTCCTCGCACCCTTTCGGGTGAAGGTGCTCCTTAGAAAGGAGGTGATCCAGCCGCACCTTCCGGTACGGCTACCTTGTTACGACTTCGTCCCAATCGCCAGCCCCACCTTCGACGGCTCCCTCCCACAAGGGGTTGGGCCACCGGCTTCGGGTGTTGCCGACTTTCGTGACGTGACGGGCGGTGTGTACAAGGCCCGGGAACGTATTCACCGCAGCGTTGCTGATCTGCGATTACTAGCGACTCCGACTTCACGGGGTCGAGTTGCAGACCCCGATCCGAACTGAGACCGGCTTTTTGGGATTCGCTCCACCTCGCGGTATCGCAGCCCATTGTACCGGCCATTGTAGCATGCGTGAAGCCCTGGACATAAGGGGCATGATGACTTGACGTCATCCCCACCTTCCTCCGAGTTGACCCCGGCAGTCTTCGATGAGTCCCCGCCATAACGCGCTGGCAACATCGAACGAGGGTTGCGCTCGTTGCGGGACTTAACCCAACATCTCACGACACGAGCTGACGACAGCCATGCACCACCTGTGACCGCCCCCGAAGGACCTCACATCTCTGTGAGTTTTGCGGCCATGTCAAACCCAGGTAAGGTTCTTCGCGTTGCATCGAATTAATCCGCATGCTCCGCCGCTTGTGCGGGCCCCCGTCAATTCCTTTGAGTTTTAGCCTTGCGGCCGTACTCCCCAGGCGGGGCGCTTAATGCGTTAGCTGCGGCACAGGGAACCGGAGAGGCCCCCCACACCTAGCGCCCAACGTTTACAGCGTGGACTACCAGGGTATCTAATCCTGTTCGCTCCCCACGCTTTCGCTCCTCAGCGTCAGTATCGGCCCAGAGACCCGCCTTCGCCACCGGTGTTCCTCCTGATATCTGCGCATTTCACCGCTACACCAGGAATTCCAGTCTCCCCTACCGAACTCTAGCCTGCCCGTATCGACCGCAGGCTTGGGGTTGAGCCCCAAGTTTTCACGGTCGACGCGACAAGCCGCCTACGAGCTCTTTACGCCCAATAAATCCGGACAACGCTCGCACCCTACGTCTTACCGCGGCTGCTGGCACGTAGTTGGCCGGTGCTTCTTCTGCAGGTACCGTCACTCTCGCTTCGTCCCTGCTGAAAGAGGTTTACAACCCGAAGGCCGTCATCCCTCACGCGGCGTCGCTGCATCAGGCTTCCGCCCATTGTGCAATATTCCCCACTGCTGCCTCCCGTAGGAGTCTGGGCCGTGTCTCAGTCCCAGTGTGGCCGGTCGCCCTCTCAGGCCGGCTACCCGTCGTCGCCTTGGTAGGCCATCACCCCACCAACAAGCTGATAGGCCGCGAGCCCATCCCAAGCCGAAAAACTTTCCACCACCAGCCATGCGGCCAGAAGTCCTATTCGGTATTAGCCCCCGTTTCCGAGGGTTATCCCAAAGCTTGGGGCAGGTTGCTCACGTGTTACTCACCCGTTCGCCGCTCGAGTACCCCGAAGGGCCTTTCCGCTCGACTTGCATGTGTTAAGCACGCCGCCAGCGTTCGTCCTGAGCCAGGATCAAACTCTCCAACAAAAAAATTAGTTGAACAGCATCCTGACAACAAACAAATGTTGCCAAAGGAATCCCAACCAGCCAGCAAAAACTGACCAGTCCGGGGTATAAATCATAATTGGCACTGGCTTTACAAGCACCCTGTTGAGTTCTCAAAGAACAACCACACACCGATCAAAAGCCCCACCTCAGTGGAACCCATCACGGGGCTTTTCGTACCGCGTCCCCGGCGCTTTCAGCGCCAGGCACTTTTACTACGTTAGCTTACCGTCTTCGCCGTGTCAAACCGTGTGTCCCGGTCTGTCATGCTTCGTACGGGTCAGCGCCGGCGCACTCACGCAGCAGCGAACCGCTGCGTCAGGTCGTCGGATTCGGCAGACCGGCCGCTGCGGTTTCCCGCAGTCTCGCCCGGTTCCCTGCCGGTCGTGAACCTTACCCGGTCGGCTTCGCCGCACCAAATCCGCCTCGCGGCCGATCCGGCAAGCCCCGCCCGGACCGCGTCCCGCAGGAGCGAACCCCTGCTTGACCCGGTTGCCATCCCGTTCCGGTGCCCCCAGGACCTTCGTCCCGTTTGCCCCGTTCCGCGCTGGCAGAGAGAAAGTTACGCGTCTGCGGGTTTGATCGTCAAATCCACGGGTAGCGGCGCGCGTCACATTCGCGCGCCCGGACGGTTTCCCCAGGTCAGGGCCGTTCCGGCGACAACGGGGCTCGGTGACTTCCAGCAGGAGGGCGCCGACCGGCCTGATCCGCAGGAGCGACAGCGGCGATCAGGACGGCTGCCGTCGCCGGGCGGCGAGCCAGGCCCGGACGCCGAGGACGCCGACGGTGGTGCCGATTGCCAGGGATGCGGCGATCAGCAGCGCGTGCACCCACAGGAAGCTGGTGGTTGCACCCTCGGCCACCGTGCCGGACGCCCAGGACCGTGGGTCCTGCCAGATGGCCACCGCGAACCTCGGCCAGATCACCCAGGTCCAGACGCCGACTCCGACCAGGAAGACAGCCCACCCTCGCGACAGCACCATGGCAGCCGAGTATGCCAGCGCCCCCGTTCACCAGGCCGGCGGCGCGAACGCCGGCGCCGTCGATCGCCGCCCCGGCGGCTCGTGCGATCGCACTGCCACGCCACACCTGGATCGGGGCACCGACGTACAGCGCGCAGGCTGTTTCCGGCATCAGTGGGATGGGCACTGCGAAGGAGGACAGCTGAGGACCGTCCCCCGGAGGTACCCCATGCAACCGTCGATCTTCGATCCCTGGGCCTGGCGTGATCCGTCCGCCCTGGCCGGCGGCTACACCCAGGCCACGCCCTCGGTCACCCCGTCGGACGGTGCGGAGGGTGGGCACGACGGCCCGGACGCCCCCGGCCCGGGCACACCTGTCGACCTCGTTGGCTATCAGGTGCAGGCGAGCGACGGACGCGTCGGCACCATCGACGAGACCAGCGACGAGGCGGACGCCGGGCACCTGGTGGTGGACACCGGGCCCTGGATCTTCGGCCAGAAGGTGTTGCTGCCGGCCGGGACGGTGGCCCGGGTGGATCATCAGGAACGCGTCGTGCACGTCGACCGGACCCGCCAGGAGATCAAGGACGCGCCACCGTTCGATCCGGACTCGGTCGACCAGGAGTACCGGGAGCGGGTCGGCACCTACTACGCCGACAGCTACCTGTCCCCACCGGCAGCGGACCGCAGGTAATCTGAGGCCGTGGTCCGGACGGGCAACTGCGCATCCGAGGCTGTCGACCTGGTCGACGGCCGCTTCCTCGGTGCCGCGCCCGGGATCCCGACCAGCTCCGGCGATGGCCGTGAGCAACTTCTGAACGTCCTCCGTGCCGGTGGTCTGCGGTTTCGCGCCGGCGCGCGATGGCGGGCGACTCGCTGAGTCGATCCCGCTGACCGATCAGGGCTGAGCCAGCCCTGATCGGCGCGCGCCCACGCGTGACCCACCTTCGGTAACGAGAGGCATCACCATGTCCGTCGCACGAATGCTCACCGGCGACCGGCCCACCGGCCGCCTGCACCTCGGCCACTACGTCGGCAGCATCGCCAACCGGGTACGGCTGCACCAACGCTACGAGAGCTTCTTCATCATCGCCGACCTGCACATGCTCACCACCCGCAACCGCCGGGAGGACATCGATCAGGTCTCCGGCAACGCCCGGGAGATGGTGACCGACATCCTCGCCGCCGGCGTCGACCCGGACCGGGCCACCTTCTACCTCCAGTCGGCCATCCCGGAGGTCGGCGACCTCAACACCCTCCTGCAGAACCTGGTGACCGTTCCCCGGCTGGAACGGGTGCCCTCGCTCAAGGACATGGCCCGCGACGCCGGCAAGGAGGAGATGCCGTACGGGCTGCTGGGTTACCCGGTGCTCCAGGCCGCGGACATCCTCTGCGTCAAGGGGGAGGTGGTCCCGGTCGGCCGGGACAACGCCGCACACGTCGAGGTGACCAGGGAGATCGCCCGGCGGTTCAATCACCTGTACGGCCCGGTGTTCCCGGTGCCCGAGTTGATCCCGGCGGACACGCCGAGCCTGGTGGGTACCGACGGCGCCGCCAAGATGAGCAAGAGCCGGGGCAACTCGATCGCGCTCTCCGACGACGCGGCGACGGTGCGTCGCAAGGTGCTCGGCATGTACACCGACCCGAACCGGGTGCGGGCCGACGTGCCGGGCACGGTGGAGGGCAACCCGGTGTTCGCGTACCACGAGATTTTCAATCCGGACCGCGACGAGGTGACCGACCTGGCGCGGCGTTACCGGGCCGGGCGGGTGGGCGACGTGGAGGTCAAGGAACGGCTGGTCGTCGCGCTGGAGGGGTTCCTGGCGCCGATCCGGCAGCGCCGGGCCGAGATCGAAGCCGACCGGGGTCTGGTCGACCGGCTGATCGTCGAGGGCACGGAACGGACCCGCCAGGAGGTACGCCAGACGGTGCTCGAGGTACGCCGGGCGATGGGGCTGACCGGCGCGTACCAGCAGGTGCGGCGGCGGGCTGAGCGGAGCCGGCGCCGGACGGACGCCTCGACCTGAGGCCGGGGCGTCCGGTCGGCGGCGTGACGCCGGATCCGCTGTGAAAAACCGCCGCGTTCTCAGCGGATCCGGACGTCCGCCAGGTCCAGGGTGATCGGCGTCCAGGAGAGGTCCGGGGTGCGGTCCTCCTGGCGGATGTGGATCCGGCGTCGGGTCGGCACGACCAGCCCGTCGACCTCGGTGGCTCCGCTCACGTAGTGCGCGACCGGGGAGGAGCCGTTGACCACCGGCTGGTAGTCCATGCGCCGCAGCAGCCCGCCGTCGTCGAAGTAGTACAGCTGGGTGTCGCTGTGGGTGTGCACGCTCTCGGGGAACGTGACGCGCAGGACGCGCCATGACTCGCCGCCCTCCGTCCACGGCTCGACCTCGTGCGCCTCGACGCCCGGCCAGGTGAACAGGACCGGCTCGACGAGGTAGTGCCAGGTGGCGTAGCCACGGAAGTAGGCCGCCTGGGCGAGCGTCCACTGGCTCTCCCCGGTGTAGCCGGCAAAGCTCGCCCGGGGGTTCGTCAGCTCGTCGATCAGACTGCCGTCGGCCGCGGTGACGGTGACCCGGTCGGTGTCGCTGTCGTACTCGGTGACCCGGCCGGTGCCCTCCTGGACGTGGCGGATCCGTTCCCGGTGCAGGTCGGCCTCGACCAGTTCGGTGCCGTCGAAGTCGGGGCGGCCCTTGAACGCCCAGAACGGGCCGCCGTAGGTGAGCCGGGTGGTGAGGGTCGACGCGGTGTTCCAGCGGTCGAGGCCGCCGTGACGCTCGATCACCTTGGCGAGCAGTGCATCCATTACTTACTCCTAAGTTAGGACTAGATGATCCGACATTAGCACTGCTCGGTGGGCGCCGACTACGATGACGATGTGACTCAGCGGACTTACCAGGACGCCTGCGGGGCGGCGCGCACGATGGACATCGTCGGCGAGCGCTGGGCACTGCTGATTGTCCGAGAGCTGGTGTTCGGCCCGAAGCGTTTCGGCGATCTGCGGGCCGGCCTGCCGAAGGCCAGCCAGAACGTGCTCAGCCAGCGCCTTCGGGAGCTGGAGCAGTCCGGCATCGTCCAGCGGGTGCAGCTCGGGCCGCCGGCCAGCGTGCACGCGTACGAGCTGACCGAACGCGGTCAGCAACTGGAGCCGACGCTCATCGAGCTGTCGCGGTGGGGCGCCGGCCTGCCCGCGGAGCCGGACGTCGAGATGAGCACGGACGCGTTCATGCTGCTGCTCAAGGCCCTCTACCGGCCACCGACCGACGTGCCGATGACCGCTCGACTCCGGTTGCAGGTCGGCACCGATGCCTTCGAGGTGGGGGTGACGCCGAGTGGGATCAGCGTGGCCCGTGGGCGGTCCGGCCAGGTCGACGTCACTGTCATCGGCACGGTGAGAGCGCTACGGGACGTGATGTTCGGCGGCACACCGCTGCGATCGGCGGTCTCGGCGGGCGGCATCGAGGTGCACGGCGACATCGGGGCGGCCGAGCGGTTCTTCCTGCTCTTCGGAGCGGCACCGGGCGACTAGACCGGATGAACCGCCGACCCATCTGGCGCAGAATGCGAGGATGAGGAGGATTTTCGACATTCATCCGGTGCCGGCGGGGGTCACCCACCGGACCACGATGTTCGAGATCTTCTTCGACCTGGTCTTCGTCTTCGCCCTCACCCGGGTCATCACGTTCATGGCGGCGTCGCCGAGCGCGCTCACCCTGGCCCAGGGGCTACTCCTCCTGCTCCTGCTGCTCTACTCCTGGGGCCCGTACACCTGGGTGGGAAACCTGGTCCGGCCGGACGTCGGCCTGGTCCGCGCGGCCACCCTGGTCGCGATGGCGGCGATATTCGTGGCCGCGCTGGTGCTGCCGGACGCCTGGCAACAGAGCCCGGGGTTGTTCGACGCGCCGCTCACCCTCGCCCTGGCCTACGTGGTCGGCCGCGCGGTGCAGCTCGTAATCCTGTTCTGGGTGAGCGCGACGAACCCACCGCTGCGCTCGACGCTGCGCTTCTTCAGCGTGCCGGTGATCCTGGCGTGGCTCCCGCTGATCGCCGGCGCGCTGCTCGGCGGCGTGGCCCAGACGGCGCTCTGGACGGCCGCATTGCTTGTGGACATCGGCGGCGCGCGGATCGCGTCCGCCTTCCGGCCGTGGCAACTGGGCAGCGTGGACCACTTCACCGAGCGGTTCGGCCTGGTACTCATCATCGCGCTGGGCGAGTCGTTGATCTCCGCCGGCGAAGGGCCACGGACGATGGCACCGGTCAGTGCCGCCGTGCTGGCCGCGCTGCTCGGCCTCACCAGCACGGTCTGCCTGTGGTGGCTCTACTTCGACCGGCTGGCACCCGCCGCGCGGCAGGCCGTCAGCAACGTGCCGGGTGAGCGACGGGCCAGCGTGGCCGGCGACGCGTACGGCATCGGGCACTCCCCGCTGATCATCGGTGCCATCTACGTCGCGCTCGGCATCGAGGAGGTGATCGCCCAGCTCACCGAGGAGTCGGCGCATCCCGGCCGGCTGGGCTGGGAGGCCGCGACCGCGCTCTACGGCGGCACCGCCCTCTACCTGCTCAGCAGGTTGGCCTTCCGTCGGCTGACCGTTCACGCGGTGTACCCGACGCAGGTCGTCGCCGCGCTGCTGCCGCTTCCCCTGCTGCCGATCGGCCGGTCCCTGCCGCCACTGGCGGCCCTCACCCTGCTGACCGCCTTCCTGGTCGGGGTGACCTGGTTCGAGCGACGGATGGACCGACGCGACGAACGACCCGAGCCGACACCGCCGGGTCCGTCGTGAGCGCCTCCGTGCCTTCGGTGCAGCCGGCCACCAAAGAACCTGGCGCGCCGTGTCGATAACCGCGGTCCGCGATCGTCGTCATGCTGTACGGCGACACGCCGCACCGAGAGGAGCCGAAACGTGAAGTACATGCTGCTGTTCATGAGCCCCATGGTCGACGGGGAGGTCGTCGACAACGGGTGCAGCTTCGAGGACTGGATCCGCTACGACCGGGAGATGAAGGACTCCGGGGTCTGGGTCTCCGGGCATCCGTTGCAGGACCTGACCACCTGCACGACAGTGCAGGTGGGCCCGGACGGCGAGCGCACGATCACCGACGGGCCGTTCGCCGAGACCCGTGAGTTGCTCGGCGGGTACGACGTCATCGACGTGCCGGACCTCGACGCCGCGCTGGACTGGGCGGCCCGCAGCCCCGGAGCCATCGGCACCGGATCGGTTCAGGTCCGTCCGATCTTCGAGCTCGACGTGCAGGTCTGACCATGCCGGGCGAGGGGGCAGCCGTCGGGTCGTCGGTGGAGGCGGTGTTCCGGGAGGAACGCGGCCGACTGCTCGCCTCGCTCGTGCGCCGCTTCGGCGACCTCGACCTGGCCGAGGAGGTCGCCTCCGAGGCCATCGAGGCGGCGCTTGTGCACTGGCCGACCGACGGCGTCCCGAGCCGGCCGGGCGCCTGGCTGCTCACCACCGCTCGGCGACGAGCCGTGGACCGGCTGCGCCGCGACCGGGTGCTGGCGACCCGGCTCGCCGTACTCCGGGCGGAGGCCGAGCGGGCCGACCACGCCCCGCCCGCCGACGCGGACCGTGACCTGCCCGACGACCG
This sequence comes from Micromonospora foliorum, assembly GCF_022229015.1. Lineage (GTDB taxonomy): Bacteria > Actinomycetota > Actinomycetes > Mycobacteriales > Micromonosporaceae > Micromonospora > Micromonospora foliorum. The sequence goes on along the minus strand of NZ_JAKKFF010000189.1, from coordinate 67,176 downwards.
GCTGGCGCTCTTCTTCACCTGCGCACACCCGGCCCTGGCCGCGCAGGATCGCGGCGCACTCACCCTCCGGTTCCTGGCCGGCCTCACCACCACCGAGGTCGCGCGGGCCTTCCTGGTGCCGCCCGCCACCATGGCCCAGCGACTCGTCCGCGCCAAACGGAAGATCCGCGACGCACGCATCCCGTTCCGGGTACCGGGCCCCGACGAGCTGCCCGGTCGTCTGCCCACCGTGCTCCAGGCCGTCTACTCGGTCTTCACCGAGGGGTACGCGGCCAGCTCCGGCCCGGATCTGCAACGGACCGACCTGGCCGAGGAGGCCATTCGGCTGGGTCGGATCCTGCGTCGGCTGCTGCCCGCCGAGCGGGAGGTCGCCGGGCTGCTCGGCCTGATGTTGCTGGTCCACGCCCGACGTGACGCGCGTACCGGGCCGGACGGCGCCATGGTCCTTCTCGACGACCAGGACCGCGGACGCTGGGACCGTCCCATGATCGAGGAAGGGCGCGGCCTGGTGGTGGTCGCGCTGACCGGCCGAGCGCCCGGCCCGTACGCCGTGCAGGCCGCCATCGCCGCGCTGCACGACGAGGCCGCCGACGTGGCCAGCACCGACTGGCCGCAGGTGGTGGCGCTCTACGACGTGCTGCTCGGCCTGGTGCCCTCACCGGTCGTCGCGCTCAACCGGGCCGCCGCGGTGGCCATGCGGGACGGGCCGGAGGCGGGGCTCGCCCTGCTCGACGAGTTGGCCGACGATCCGCGCCTGCGCGGCCACCATCCCTATCCGGCGGCGCGGGCCGACCTGCTGCGCCGGCTCGGCCGGCACGACGAGGCCGCGGCCGCGTACCGCAGCGCGTTGACGCTGGTGGGCACCGAACCGGAGCGCGCGTACCTGCTCAGACAGTTGCGATCCGTTTCGACCGAGTGAGCTGTACCCTTCCCCGGGTGAGTCTGCCTCTGCCTCCCGGGCCGTTCGCCGCGTACCTGTTCGACTGCGACGGCACCATCGTCGACTCGATGCCGCTGCACTACCTGGCCTGGCAGCGGGCCCTTGAGGAGTGGGGCTGCGAGTTCCCGGAGGACCTCTTCTACGCCTGGGGCGGGCGGCCCACCGCGGACATCATCGTCGCGCTGAACGAGCAGCAGGGTCTGGCCATGCCGGTGGCGGCCGTCGTCGAGCGCCGGGAGAGCTACTACCAGGAGTTGCTGCCGCAGCTCGCCGCCGTGCCCGAGGTGCTGGCGCACATCCACGACGCGCACCGACGGGTCCCGTTCGCCGTCGTCTCGGGCAGCACCCGCGCGTCGGTCACCGCCTCCCTGGACGCGCTCGGCCTGCTGGACCGGTTCGACGTGCTGGTCTGCGCCGACGACTACACCCGGGCCAAGCCCGACCCGGAGGCGTTCCTGCTCGCGGCGGAGCAGCTCGGCGTACCCCCGGAGTCCTGCCTGGTCTTCGAGGACACCGACCTGGGCATCCAGGCCGCGACGGCGGCCGGCATGGCATCGGTACGCGTGCCGCAGCAGCGCACGCCCTGACGTGTCAGGCCACCGTCAGCAGGAGCTTGCCGGCGAAGGAGGTCTGTAGGCGCTGGTGCGCATCCCGCACCTTGCCCAGCGGGAACTTCTCCGCGACGTGCACCACGAACGGCCCCGCCTCGATGAGCTCGTTGAGGCGCTGCAACTGTCGAGGGCTCGATTCGCCGTCGTACGCGCGGACCGTGACGCCCGGCCGTTCCTGCGGCTCCGGCCGCACCCCGTGGGCGAACGCGACCACCCCGCCGTCGGCCAACGACTCGGTGAGCCGGTCCAGCGTCGCGCCGCCGGCCATCGCCAGGATGGCATTCACCCCGCCCGGTGCCGCGTCCCGGATCCGGGCCAGCACCTCGGTCATGTCGCCGTGGCCGTCGAGGGACACGTCGGCGCCCAGCCGGGTCACCAGCGCGACGCCGTCCCTCCCGGACGCCACGGCGATCACGTTGAGCCCCTGCCGCTTCGCCAACTGCACGGCCAGGTGGCCCTGACCGCCGCTCGCACCGAAGATCAGCAGCCAGGCGCCGGACGACAGGCTGAGCGCGTCGAGCCCGGCCAGCGCGGTCAGCGCATCGGTGGGCATGGCGCCGGCGTGCTCGGCGGGCACCCCATCGGGCACCTGCGCCGCGTACTCCGCCTTGACCGACGCGTACTCGGCGTAGAAGCCGCCCTTCGGCCGAGCGGTGGCGGAGACGTAGACCAGGTCGCCCACCGCCAGGCTGGTCACCTTGCTGCCGGCCGCGATGACGGTTCCGGCGCCGTCGGAGCCGGGCACGATCGGGAGCGCCGAGCCCTCCGGCACCAGCACACCCTCGCGCTCGTACGCGTCCCACACCCCGACGCCAGCGCTCAATACCTTGATCAGCACCTCGTCGTCGGCGACCTCCGGGATCGGCAGCTTCCGCAGGGTGATCACCTCCGGCCCGCCGAACTCGTCCAAGGCCGCGGCCTGCATCCGCTCTGGCACATCCCCGTCAACCATGTGGATTCCCTCTCCGTGCCGGCGTCACCGTCGCAGCATGCCGGCTCGGACACCGGCGTGGCCCGGAGCCGAGCGTCGTTCACCCACAAGGACGAACGCCCACGCTCGCCGGGACTCGCCGGGCGTAGCCGGGGCGGGCACGGGAATGTCCGCATACCGCGCCGGACGCGTCGCGCTGGCCGCAGGACCGAGGGAAGGGGCATCGTGCACGCTCCGTCGCCGCGGGCCACGGCCTGGCTCCTGGTCGCGCTGGCCGCGGCCTCCGGCTGCCTCGACGTGCTCTGTCTGACCAGGCTCAACGGCTACTTCGCCAGCGTGGTCACCGGCAACCTGGTGCACTTCGGCCACGCGCTCGCCACGGCCGACACCCGCTCGCTCGCGGGGGCGGTGGTGGCGGTCGGCGGGTACGCGGTGGGCGTGGCCGCTGCCACGGTGCCGTTGCGCCACACCCCACCGGGTTGGAACCGCCGTACCGCGGTGGTGACGTCGGCCGAGGCGGTGCTGCTGCTCGGCTTCACGGTGGGCTGGTTGGCCTGCTCGGCACGTCCGGGGTACGGCTTCGGGCTCGTGCTGCTGGCGATGGCGGCCGTGTCGAGCGGCATCCAGAGCGTGATCACCGTGGCCGCCGGCGTACGGGGTGCGTCGACCACCTATCTGACCGGCTCGCTGACCGAGTTGGTCCGGCGTCGCGTCGTCGACCCGCACCGGTTCGCCGACGTGGGTGGCGTCGGCCGGCTGGCGGGGCTGGTGGTCGGTGCCGTGCTCGGCACGGTGGTGCTACGTACGGCCCCGATCTGGGCATCCGTGCCGGCGGCGGTGCTGGTGGTCGCCGTGATCGCGTTCGCGATCGGCCTGACCCAGCGGGCGAGAACCGCCGCCGGCCGAAGCCAGCCGAGTTGACCGAAGCCGAGATCAGGAGGTCTGCGGCTCCGGGCCACGAAGCGCCTGCTCGACGGCGTCGCGTACCCGAGCGTCCTCGCGCGCCCTGCGCTGCGCCTGGTCGCGGCGCCGGTACAGGGACGCCCCGACGAGCACGGCGATCAGCACGACGAGCACCAGTACCAGCATCCAGGGCAGGGCCCAGCCGTGCGCGGTGACGTGGACCGCCTTGAGCGGGGTGGTGGAGCCCGAGGCGTCGGTGAGCAGGGGTGTCAGGGTCGCGGTCGCGGCCAGCGAGATGGTGGGAGCCACCCCGTGGACGGGCACCGTGACGTCCCAGCTCTCACCCGGAAGCAGCTCCGGCGGCGCGGCGACGTCCTCGGCCCGCACCCGCAGCAGTCCGAACGGACCCGAGACGGTCACCGCCTGCTTACCGGACAGGGCCGCGTTGCCGACGTTGTGGACCTTGTAGGTGATGGTGGCGTCACCCTTGCTGAACGGGTTGATCGGTCCGGCGTACGCCACGTGCAGGTTCTCGATCGCGAGGTCCGGCTTCAGCTCGCCGCCAACCCGCAACTTGATCCGGATCCCGAGGCGCCGGTCGACGTTGATCCCCTCCGCCTGGTCGGCCTGGGTCAGCGTGGTGAGGATGCCACCGACGTAGTCACCGGGCGTGGCGTTCTCCGGGACGCTGACGGTGAAGGGGACCTGGGCGGTCTTTCCGGGCTGGATCACCACGCTGCTGGCGTTCGCCTTCACCCAGGCGCCGATCGCGACGGACTTCTTGTCCCTGGTGAGCAGGTCGAGCTGGCCGGCGTCGGTGGTGAAGCCGTCGGCCGCGTACACGGAGAGGGTCAGCGGTGCCGGGCCGCGGTTGGCCACGACCATGGCGTCCTCGACGGCACCACCCGGGTTGACGTTGTAGCTGTAGCTGGACCGGGCCTCGCCGTAGCCGTTGGAGGCCGTCCGGACCGTCCAGGCGACGTTGCCGTCCGCGGCCAGGGCGGGACCGGCACCGACACCGACGGCCGCGACGACGGCGAGCAGGGACAGTGCGGTCGTACGGAGGAGTGCGGCGGGCGTGGTCTTCCAGCGCGTGACGGACGGTTGCATGTCGGTTCCTTGAAGTGATCTTGGACGGATGGCAAATGGGTGGCGGGGTAGGCACCCGAAGGTGCCTACCCCGCCGACGGAACTGTTCGGTCAGCTGCTCAGCGCGGTGATCGTGAGGGTGGTGCGGTAGCTACCCTTCGCGATGCTGTCCGGGATCTTCAGATCCAGGTCAGCGCCGAGCTTGGCGCCGCCACGCGGGTGACCCTGCACGGCCGCGGCGAGCCCGCTGGAGACCGAGAGGCCCTTGCCCTGGTCGTCGAAGGACGACAGGACCGGCGCGCCGGCCTCGGCGCCCGCGCCGCCGTCGAGCACGTACGGGGTCCAACCGAGGAAGGAGCCGGCGAACTTCTTGTCGGCGTCCTGGAAGTCGCCGACGTTGGCCGAGATCGACCACGGGGCGAGCGAGCGGCGGCTGTCCGACACGAGGATCGGGTTGATCTTGCCGTTGGCCTGGAAGTAGGTGCCGTCCCGCTCCTGCGCGGTACCCAGGTCGACCAGACCGTTGTAGCCGTCGATCGTCCAGCCGAACTCGCCCGGAGCCGGGTTCGGCACGTTGACCTGGATGGCCTGGCCGTCACCGTGGAACGGGTGCACGGTCACGTTGTCGACGATCGAGCCGACCGGCTGACCGTCCGGGGTGTTGACGCAGGAGAGGCCCTTCTCGACGGCCGCGTTCGGCGCCGCGCAGGTGCCGCTGCGCACGTTCGCGAGAACGAGCTTGTCGCCCCGAACCTGCACCTTGACGTAGCTGCGGACGTGCTCCTGATTCTGCACGGAGTTGTACCAGTACTTGTTCGCGTCCAGCGGGTCCGGGCCGTTGCCACGGATGCCCGTGCCGGTGGCATCCGGCTTCTTGATGTCGTAGTACTTCGAGCCGGAGGCCGAGTTGGCCGTCACGTAGATGACGCCGCCCGGGCCGGGGAACACGTCGGCAGCACCCGGCTTCTCGGCCGGGTTCTCCTTCTGGCCGTTCTTGATGGAGTAGCTGCGCGAGTAGCTGTGGTCGTGGCCCTGCAGCACCATGTCGACGCCGAGGTTGGAGAACGCGGTGGTGAAGTCCTCCCGCCGCTGCTTGTTGTCCGTGTCGGTCGCGTGGGTGGCCGGCGAGTAGATGGAGTGGTGGTAGACCAGCACCTTCCACTTGGCCTCGGAGCCGTGCTTGTTGATGACGTCGGTGACGTACGCGACGTGCGCCGCGTCGCCGCCGGCGGAGCCGTCCGCCGGGTTGACGTAGCTGTTGCTGTTCAGGTCGATGAACAGCACATCCTTGTGGATGAACCAGTAGTCGCCGCCGGACCGGGTCGTCTGGTCCCCGCTGTAGTACGCAGACGAGCGATCGGTGTTCGGGGTGAAGTGGTGCTGCTCGTAGGACTTGCCGCCGACGTCGTGGTTGCCGATGGTGGCCACGAGGGGGATCTGACGCAGCTGGTCGGGGGCCAGGAACGAGGTCCACTGGCCCTCGTCGTTGGCGCTCTCGACGTGGTCGCCGGCGGACACCAGCAGCTCGGCGTTCGGGTTGGCCGCGGTGGCGACCTTCAGGGTGTCCTCCCAGCCGGCCTGGTCCTTCAGCCGGTCACCGGAGGAGCCGATCTGCGGGTCGCCGAAGAAGAGGAAGTCGTAGTCGCCCTCGAAGTCCTGCGTCTTGAAGGCGTACGCCGGGGACCAGCTGCCCTCGGCACCGACCCGGTACGAGTACGCCGTCTTCTCGCGCAGGTTGCTGATCGTGGCGTGCCGGTTGAACCCGGTGGTGGAGGTGTTCGCCGCACCGACGGCGTCGAAGCTGACCGCGCTGGCCGGGAACTCGCCGTTGACGATCTCGGCGGTCGGGGCGAGCTGGATCTTCTGCGCGGTGTCGGCGGAGGAGTACCAGCTCACGATGCGCTGGGTCTCGTTGGCGCCGACGCCGAGGACCACACCGGTGATCGTGGTGGAGTCGGCCGCGCTCGCGGTGGCCATCAGGCCACTACCGAGGGCCGCGCCCATTCCGAGGAACCCGGCTGCGACCCCGGCGACCAGGCGCCGCCGCACGAGCGCGGAGGCCCGTGTCGAGGTGCTCAATGTCATCGACATTGTTCCCTTTTCAAATAGAGAAGTGGATTGTGCCTTCACCCGACGCTGGGGAAGCAATTCCACGCTTTCGCCGCCTGATGAACCGACCATGAACGTGATCTTGCGAAAGACTGCACTTCACGAACTACTTAGCCCTACTCATGATCCGGAAACGCGCTGCACAAACCAGATCAACCCCATAGTGGACACGCCCGCAGAAACGGCCCCGGTCGCCCAGAGGCCGGCTTTCGGCGCACGACGGCGCAGCACGAACAGCAGCGGGAAGACGACAGCGATAATCGTCAACTGAACGACCTCGATGCCGACGTTGAACACCAGCAGCGACCACAGCAGCGTCCACGACCACGCCTCGTCGATGCCCAGTGCGCCCGCGAAGCCCAGGCCGTGCACGAGGCCGAAGCAGAACACCACACCGAGGCGGATCCACCCGGCCCGATCCAGGCTGAAGTGCCCGCGCCCCGCCGTCTCCAGGTCGGCCGCGTGCGCACCGCGCCGCCAGATCCCCCACAGGTGCCAGCCGGCGACGACGGCGATCGACAACGCGATGACCGGCTCCACGATCGCCCCCGGCACCTCGACCAGGCCGAGCGCGGCGAGCATGAACGTCACCGAGTGCGCCAGGGTGAAGCTGGTGGCCGCCAGCACGATCTCCCGGAGCCGCCGCGACCCGGCGATGAGCGCCAGCAGGAACAGAATGTGGTCGATCCCGGTCAGCAGGTGCTCGGCGCCCAGGAGGAAGAACTCGCCGAACCGCTGGTACCAGGCCTGCGCGGTGGAGAAGGACGGGTTGGCGGCGTCGAGGGCCGCGCTGCCCGAACGGCCGTCGATCTCGTAGGTGACGATCGTCTTCGTGCCCTTGACGTAGCCCTCGTCATCCGGGAAGAGCCCGCTGCGCACCACGTGCTCGTCGACCCGCTCGGGGCAGGTCCAGTCGAGCAGCAGGTTCGCGTACGGCACGCCCTCGCGCTCGCCGATCGTCGCGTCACCCACCTGCGTCGGCTGGCAGGCCGCACCCCGGGAACCCACCGAGAACCGGTCGGAGACGTACCCGAGGACCGCCGACGCGTGACTCTTCAGGGCGGCGGCCTGGGCAGCGGTGTCGCCCGCCTCGAACGCGGCGGTTCCCACCTGGAAGAGCGGGTCGTCGTCGCCGGCATCCGCGGCGGACACGACGAGGAGGTCGTATTCGAGCTCGACCCCGGTCCGAATGTGACCCTCGTCTCCCGCCGCTATTTTCGCGTACACAGTCGACGAGAAACCGTGCGCGGACGCCGGTTCGGCCCCCAGAAAGGGAACCACCGCTGCGGCGAACCCGACAGCGGCCACGAAAACGGTACGGCGGATGCGGCCTGACATTCGACTCCCTCGGTTGGCCAGTGCACATTGCATGTCGTGGGTGAACACCAACCCGCACACCGACGAACCGCCGGAGAACAACAGCCCCGAACGACCGCCCACCGATTACCGGTGACCGGAACTGAGATAGGAATACGAAGAAGTACGCGCACTTTCCGCCACCACCCGGAGGACGATCACCTTGCGCCCCCCGCTTCGGGCCGTTGCCATGCTGGCCGCGACCGCCGCGCTGGTCACCGCCTGCAACTCCAGCGACGACTGGTCCGAGCCCCGTCCGGCGCCCAGCGCCATCGGCACTCTCGGCCCAGGGTTCGTCGACCCCGCCACGACGCCCGCGCCGGAGGCGACCATCACCCCGCTGCCCGGCTCGTGGGCCGGCGTCCACCCGCCGAAGGACTACCGGGTCGTCCTGCTGACAAGCGGCGCGGACAACCCGACCAAGGCCCTCGTGACGGCGGTCAAGGATTGGGCCGACGACGAGCACGTCGACCTGAGGACCATCGTCGTCGGGAACGCGCACGACGCCGTTCCCAGCATCGCCAAGGCGATGGAGATGGGCCCGGACCTCATCGTGAGCGCGGGCAACGACCTCATCGACGGGCTCGCACTTGTCACCCCGAACCACCTGGACGAGGAGTTCCTCGTGGTCGGCGCGGAACTGGCCGAGCCCACCCACAACGTCACCGCGGTCGACTGGGACGGCGCGTCGTTCCGGGGTGAGGGGCTCGGCATGTCCTCGACGTACGACCCGAACTCGTTCACCGCGGACCGCTGCGCTGCGGCCATCCGGGCGGGCGTGGCCGCCGTCCTCAACGACCTGACCGGGATCGTGGTCTGGCTCTGACGCTCGGGCTCCGCCTCCGCGCGACATGGCCCGGCGCGGAGGCTTGCGATCTCCGCGCCGAGCCTGAACGTCACGCGGCCGCGCAGGTGGGGATCATCCCCGTCCCGGTGCCGCTGCCCTGGTAACCGAACTCGGTCGACTGCCCGGCTGCGATGGAGCCGTTGTAGGCGACATTTGTGAACTGGACGGCCCCGGTGCTGCCGCTCCGGTTGGCGCCCCAGATGCTGGTGATGCTGGCGCCAGACGGCAACGTCATGCCGACCGTCCAGCCGTTGACCGGTGTGGCGCCGGCGGTCACCCGCACGGTGGCGACGAAGCCGCCGGTCCACTGGTTGACCGACACCGTCGCCGCACAGCCACCACCGGCCGGCGGCGGCGTCGTCGGGGGTGGTGTGGTCGGCGGCGGCGTCGTCGGGGGTGGCGTAGTCGGCGGCGGCGTCGTCGGGGGTGGTGTGGTCGGCGGCGGCGTGGTCGGGCCGTCCGCCAGGACCGGTGTCGACCAGTCCCGCCAGTCGGCCAACCGACCGAGCGCCCTGCTGGAAATCCGGATCGCACCGGGCTCGTTGCCGGTCTTCAGCAGGAACTTCCGGATGTTGTTCTGCAACGGGGTACGCCACTCGGGGCGGTTGGCGCAGTGGCTGCCGTCCTGCACGTCGGACCAGTAGGTGATGTTGTCACCGGCGCCGAGCGCCCGGTAGACCTCCGCGCCGCCCAGGGCCGCCACGCTCGCCGACCGGGGGCCGAGGTTGGCGATGTGCGGGTTGTCCATGATGAACAACCCACGCGGTGCCACCATGGCGACCATCTCGTGGGTGTCCACCGGGAGCCGGTTCGGGCTGCCGGTGAACGAGCCGAACGCGTCGCCCAGCCAGGGTTGCTCCCCGTACGCGCTGCTCAGGCTCTGCGCGCCCTCACCGGGGATGCCCCGGAAGATGGGGACGCCCGCGCTGCCCGACTCGATCGGCATGGTCAGGGCGATGCGCTGGTCGAACACACCGATCGCGAAGGCGCCCTTGCCGTAACGGGAGCAGCCGGTGACGCCCATCGCGTCCGCCTTCAGGATTCTGCCGTCGGACTGTTCGATAACGTCGATGATGCGGCTGACGCCCCAGCCCCAGGCGGCGAGCAGTCCCGTGCTGCTCGACGAGCCGTAGATGCTGTAGAACGCGCCCTGCTTGTTGTTCCGAGGGGTGCCCTCCCGGCCAACTGCCAACGGGTCGTAGCTGATCACGGCGGCGCCGGTGGCCTTGATGGTGGCCGTGTCCGCGCCGAACCCGCCGACGACCACGACGGCCGGGAAGGGACCGGTGCCGCCGGGCAGCTCGACCCGCGCCGAGAAGCTGGAGCTCCTGCCGTTGTGTGACACGTTGACGGTGATGGTGCTGTTGGACACCGTCCCCGTGACGGTCGCGGGCTTGGCGGGCTTGTCGCCGAAGACGAACTTCTCGGCAAGCTCCTTGATCTCCGCCCGTCGGCAGCGCCAGTCGGACCTGGAGCTGATGGTCGTGCCGTTCAGCTTCTTGAAGGGGTCGGGAAGCTTGGCGTTGGTCGGCAGCGAGCCCAGGTCCGGCAGGCCGGACACGGCGCAGTCGGCGCCCTCGTCCTCCACTGCCGCGGCCAGCGGGCCTACGGCGGCTTGAGCGTTCGTCGTTCGTGTCACTACCGATACCGATCCGGCCACCGTGAGCGCTGCTACCGCAAGCGCGACGACCGCCGATCGGGTCCTAGAGCGGCCCGAGCTGATGATCACGGGGCTCTCCTTCCGAGTGGTGATGGAAAGGAAGGAACGAAACGTGATCGATGATCACGAATGCCAGCCACGTAAAGCTTGGGCTTTTCGATCGCCAGGTGTCAATATTTTACCGAAACTTTCGACACCTTCCCGCTGCTTCAGTCGACCCGGCAACCCCACCGCAGGGCGTCTCCAAGCCCGTGAAGCGGGTGGGGTCTGCCGGTGAACCCGCGCCAGATATCGGAAAGGTTTCGACACTCAGCGCGGGGCGGGCCCGCGGTCCTCGAACTCGTACGTGGTGGTCAGGCCCTCCGGCAGGTCGGGGACCAGGGCATTGGTGCCGTCGACCACCTGGACGTAACGCTTCCCCTGGAAGATCGAGTAGCTGCCGTCGGGCACCTGTTCGATCCGGAAGAGCTGCGTCGAGGCGGCGGCATCACACGCCCGGCCGCGTACGCTGCCCGGCGCGGCGTCGTGCACCACGGTCATGCAGACCGCGTTGACACCGGACGCCAGCAGGATCCGATACCTGTCGCCCTCGGGGCGCAGCACCCACAGCGCCCGGTCGTCGACGCCCTGTTCCGAGGTGGCCCGCACCTGATCGCCGTCGCGGTCGATCGCCAGCGTGGCCCCGCGCATGCCGGGCAGCACGATCTGGACCTGCCGCCGGCCGCCGAGGATCTCCTGCGGTCCCGCCGAGGCGGTCGCGGACGGGACCACTGGCGGTGCGACCTGGGTGGCCGGGCCAACCTCCGGTGTATCGACGTCGGTCCGCACCTGCGACAGAGCGGTGCCAGCGGCGACGGCCACCACGGCCAGCCCTGCCGCGCCGACGGCCGCCCGACGCCGCCGACGCCGGTCGCTACGGTGCCGCAACGTCTGCGCCCCGGGCAGCGTGGTGACTCGCCGGACCTCGTCGGCGATCGCGGTGAGATCGTCGCGCGGATCAGCCATGGGAGGTCTCCTCCTGGTGCGCATCGGTCAGCAACCCGGCCATCGCTCTCCGACCACGGGCGAGGTACGTCTTCACGGTTCCGACCGGGGCCTGCATCTCGGCTGCCACCTCCGCGACGCTGAGGTCGTTGAGGTGGTGCAGCACCACGGCCCGCCGCTCGTTGGCACTCAGCCGTTGCAGCGCCTGCAACAGTGCGACGTGGTCCTCGTTCAGTCCGGGCACACCCTGGTCGACCGCGGCCCGGCGGTGTGCGCGTACCCGGTTGAACGCCTTGCGCCAGCTGCTCACCGCGATCCGGGAGGCCACCCGGCGGACCCACGCCTCCGGACTGTCCGTCTCCCGCACCGTCCGCCACCGCTGCCAGGCCCGCATGAACGCCTCGGCGACGGCGTCCTCCGCCTCGGCGCGGTTGCCGGTGAGCGCGTACACGTGACCCACGACCCGACCCGCACAGGCCGCGTAGAGGGCGTCGAACTCCTCGGCGTCACGCATCCGACCGGTGCCCTCCCACGCCTCGTCCCCTGGTCACCGCCGCATGGAACTCGCCCGGGTGGACGGGCCGCGTCGGCGCGGGGCGAGATTGTGGCCTCTGTCACACCGGGGTGATCAACCTGACGACCTGGCCAGGCGTCATCGTGCCGACCCGGGAGACGCCCGTGGCGGAGAGGACGATGTGCGACGACGGCAACGACGCGCCCTGACAGCCGGCGTACTCGCGACCGCGCTGGTTGCGGCGGGCCTGACCGCCCCACCGGCGAACGCGCAGGAGATGCCGGCGGCCACGGTCCCCGGCACCGCCGGGACGTTCACCCTGATCACCGGCGACCGGGTGTCGCTGGACGCAGCGGGTCGCCCGCAGATCCAGCGCGGGCCAGGGCGGGCCGCGATGCGGTTCGTGAGCAGCCGGGAGGACGGTCACCAGTACGTCATCCCGGTGGACGCGATGCCACTGGTGCGGGACGGGCGGCTGGATCGACGTCTGTTCGACCTGACCACGCTCGGCGAGTTCGGCTACGACGACCGGGCGGCCGAGTTGCCGCTGCTGGTCGCGTACCCCGAGAACCTGGCGGCGCGGGCGCGGACCGCGACCACCGAAGGCGCCGGGCGGGTGCGGGCGGATCTCCCGGCCGCGCACGCGCTCGCGGTCCGGGCGGACCGGGACGACCGGGTGACGCTCTGGGCGTCGCTCACCCGGGGTACGGCGTCCGCGCGCACCCTCACCCCGGGGGTCACCCACCTCTGGCTGGACGGCAAGCGCGCGGTCTCCCTCGATCGCAGCGTGCCGCAGATCGGTGCCCCGGCGGCGTGGCAGGCCGGTTTCGACGGCACCGGCGTCACCGTCGGCGTGCTGGACACCGGGATCGACGCCACCCACCCCGACTTCGCCGGGCACCTCACCGAGGTCCGCGACTTCACCGGCGGCAACGACCCCAGCGACTCGGTCGGCCACGGCACCCACGTGGCGTCGACGATCGTCGGCAGCGGCGCCGCGTCCGGAGGCAGGTACCGCGGGGTGGCGCCGGGGGCGAAGCTGCTCGTCGGCAAGGTCTGCGCCACCAACGAATGCCAGGACTCGGACATCATCACCGGCATGCAGTGGCTCGCGCCGCGGACCCGGGTGGTCAACCTGAGCGTGGGCGGCGACGACGCACCCGGCCTGGACCCGCTGGAGACCGCGGTCCAGGAGCTGAGCCACCGGTACGGCACCCTGTTCGTGGTCGCGGCCGGCAACGAGGGGAAGCCGAAGTCGGTCTCCTCGCCGGCCTCCGCCGACGATGCCCTCGCCGTCGCCGCCGTGGACGCCGACGACCAGCGCGCCTACTTCTCCAGCCGTGGCCCGCGCGTCGGCGACAACCACATCAAGCCCGAGATCAGCGCGCCCGGCGTCGACATCGTGGCCGCCGCCCCCGGCGGCGACTACGCCACCATGTCGGGTACGTCGATGGCGACCCCGCACGTGGCCGGCACCGCCGCGATCCTCGCCGGGCAACACCCGGACTGGACCGGCCCGCAGCTCAAGGCCGCCCTGATGGACTCGGCCAAGCCGACCGGCGAGGACACCATCTACGAGCAGGGCGCCGGTCGGGTGGACATCGCCCGCGCGGTCGCCCAGCCGGTCGCCTCCGACATCGCCGCCATCGACTTTCCGGTGCAGCGCTGGCCGCACGCCGACGACAGCCCGATCACCCAGGTCGTCGGCTACCGCAACACGGGCACCGCGCCGGTCACCCTGACGCTGGCCATCGCTCCGGCGCCGGCCGGCATGCTCACCGTCAGCCCGGCCACGCTTGTGGTGCCGGCCGGTGGCCGCGCCGAGGCGACGATCACGGTGGACACCCGGGTGGACGCCCCGGACGGCGTCTACCAGGGGGCGCTGACCGCGACCGGCACCGGTGACCTGCGGGTACGGACGCCCTTCGTGCTGAACCGTGAGATCGAGAGCTACGACGTACGGCTCGACCACACCGGACGCGACGGCAAGCCGGCCACCGAGTACACGACCGTGGCGGCGAACCTGACCACCGGTGAGTTCAGCACCCTCGCCGCGACACCGGGCGGTGGCGTCCTGCGGCTGCCCAAGGGTCGTTACGCGCTGTACAGCACGATCCACGAGGGTGGCGTGTCGACCCTGCTCGCACAGCCGGTCCTGGACGTCCGTGGCCCGGTCACCGAGGCGGTCGACGCCCGCAACGCCAAGCCGGTCGCGTTGACCGTGCCGCAGCACGACGCCGCGCCGATCTCGATCAACGTGAGCGCCAACTGGGACGACGGCATGCGCTACCCGGGCGTCCAACTCAGCGGGGTTTCCTTCGCTGACGTCTTCTTCGGCCGGCTCGGGCCCGCCGTCGCGGCACCCGAGTTCACCGCGACGCTGGGCGTCGGGCTCGCCCGACCGGGCAAGGACGGCACCTTCCGGAACAGCCCCTACACCTACGACCTGGCGTACGTCCGCAACGGCGACATGTTCACCGGCCTGACCGGGAAGCTGTCGCCGAAGAACCTCGCCACCGTCAGAACGACCTACCGGAGCCAGTCCACGACGGCGACGGCCGTGCGGTTCCACCGCGCGTCGGCGCCCGGAGGATCGGGCCCGATCGGGTCGAACACGCCTGTCGACCTGCCGTTCAGGGGCACCGAGTACTACAACACCGACGGCGGCATCGTCTGGACGTCCACGTTCGTCGAGGGAGACAACCTGACGACGCAGGAGTCCACGTTCACGTCGGGGCGGACGTACACCCAGACCTGGAACGCGGCGCCCTTCGGACCCACCGTGGCCCAGGCGCCGACCCTGTCACCACTGGGGTACGCGGGCCGCGACGGCGACACCATCTCGATCGCGTCGGTACCCCTGTTCGGCGACGCGACCGGTCGCCCCGCGAGCCGCGACGATCGGCCGGTACGGTTCCGGCTGCTGCGCGACGGTAGGGAGATCGGCGCCTCGGACAGCCCGTGGGCCGAGTTCGCGGTGCCCGCCGGGAAGGCCACCTACCGTCTGGAGGCGACCGCCACCCGAGACGCCCCGGACACCCTGTCGACGTCGGTCTCGGTGGCCTGGACCTTCACCTCGGCGCACACCACGTCGCCGGAGCGGTTGCCCCTGACGACAGCCCGGCCGACGCCCGTGCTCGACGACACCAACACGGCACGGGCCGGCCGGATCATGACGATCCCGGTGGCGCTGGACCGGCAGGCCGGCTCGAAGGCCACCCCCAACCGCACGCTCGGTGTGTCCGCGTCGTTCGACGACGGCCGGACGTGGGTCGCGTTGCCGGTGCTCCGGACCGTCGCGGTGATCAGTCACCCGCGACGGGCCGGATTCGTCTCGCTACGACTGACCGCCACCGACACCGCCGGCAACACGGTCACCCAGACGATCCAGCGGGCCTATCGGATCGGCTGACGCACTGCCTGGTCCGGGGTGGCGGCGGCTTGAGCCGCCGCCCCGGACCGGGCCTCAGCGCCTCAGTGCCTCAGCGCCTCAGCGCGTCAGTGCCTCAGCGCCTCAGGCGGTGAGGGCGCCGTCGATGGCGATGGACGCGCCGCTGATGAAGGTGGCCTCGTCGCTGAGCAGGAACGCGGTGAGCGCGGCGACCTCGTCGGAGGTGCCGGCCCGTCCGGTCGGCTGCGCCGACAGGTAGCGCTCCGCGATCTCCGGAGCCTGGCTGACCACGCCCTGCCAGAGCGGGGTGTCGATCAGGCCGGTGACCAGGGCGTTGACCCGCACACCGGAGCGCGCCACGTCGAGGGCCGCCGAGCGGGTCAGCCCGATGACGCCGTGCTTCGCCGCGTTGTAGGCGGCCTGGGTCCCGTCACCCTTCACGCCGGAGACGGAGGCGTTGTTGACGATCGCGCCACCGCCGGAGGCGATGATCGCCGGAAGCTCGTACTTCAGGCCGTAGAAGACGCTCGTCAGGTTGAGGGCGAGCGACCGGTGCCAGTTGTCGCTGTCGGTCTCGCGCACGCTGGCCATCGGCCCACCGCCGGCGTTGTTGAACGCGCCGTCCAACCGTCCGTACTCCGTCACCGCGGCGTCGACGAGCCGTGCCATGTCCTCCTCGATGGTCACGTCGGTGGGTACGAAGAGGGCGCTACCGCCCGCGTCCCTGATCTGCGCGGCGACCTCCTCGCCCCGGTCCTTGTCCCGGGCGCCGATGACGACGCGAGCCCCTTCCGTGGCCGCCCGCTGGGCGAACGCCAGGCCCATGCCCTGCGTACCGCCGGTCACGACCAGGACCTTTGACTCCAACCGTCCAGACATCTCGTCTCACATCCACTTCGACTGGTAAGCCGCTGCGGGGTCCGCAGGGCTTCGTGAGACGGAACGCTAGCCTTTTCTGGAACGACCGGCAAAGTAACGGCACTCACAATGGCTGCCCGGCGTGGTGCGCACTGCGTCTCAATCTGCCGACTTTCGCCGTCAAACCGTCCAACCGCACTGAAGTGCAGCCCGAGATGCTGCTGTAACGGCAGGCACATTCTTTGGCGGTCGTTCCATAACTTGGTTAGCGTTGGCCGGGTCGAGTGAATCCGTGCAAACCGCCCTTAAGGAACAACCATGCCCACAAGTCGCACCGCCCCGCAGTCCCAGCGGTGGAAGGCCCTGTTGTTCATCTCCATCGCTCAACTGATGGTGGTGCTCGACGGGGCGGTCATGAACATCGCGCTCCCCTCGGCGCAACAGGCGCTGCACTTCACGGACGGGAGCAGGCAGTGGGTGGTGACCGCGTACGGCCTGGCCTTCGGCGGCCTGCTGCTGGTCGGTGGTCGGATCGGTGACATGGTCGGGCGCAAGCGCACCTTCCTGATCGCGCTGGCCGGCTTCGCGATCGCCTCGGCGATCGGCGGCCTGGCCGTCAACGCCGCGATGCTGCTGCTCGCCCGGGCACTACAGGGGGTGTTCGCGGCCCTGCTCGCGCCGGCCGCGCTCTCGTTGCTCTCCCTGTCCTTCACACAGCCGAGGGAACGCGCGAAGGCGTTCGGCGTGTTCAGCGCGGTCTCGATCGCCGGCGGCGCGGTCGGCCTGATCGTGGGAGGGCTGCTCACCCAGTACCTGAACTGGCGCTTCGCGATGTTCGTCCTCGTGCCGATCGCGGTCATCGGGATCCTGGGCGCCAGTCGCACCGTGCACGACGACGGCGAGCGGCACCGCGCCCGGCTCGACCTTCCCGGCGTCCTGCTGGCCAGCTCCGGACTCGTCGGCCTCGTCTACGGGTTCGGCGTCGCCGAGAGCCGCGGATGGTCGGCGGGTGTGACCATCGGGTCGTTCACCGCCGGGGTGCTGCTGCTGGCGACCTTCGTCGTGGTGCAGGCACGGGTCACGTCCCCGCTGCTGCCACTGCGCGTCCTGACCGAACGCAACCGGGCCGCCGCGTACCTCTCGGTGGGCCTTGCGATCGTCAGCATGTTCGGGATGTTCCTCCTGCTCAGTTACTACTTCCAGCAGGTCAAGGGATGGTCGCCGGTGATGGCCGGTCTGGCGTTCATGCCGATGGCCGTGCCACAGGCCATCGGGGCCACGCAGATCGGCGCCCGTCTCGCGCACCGGATCGCCCCCCGGCCGATCATGGTCGGTGGCTACCTCGTCACCGCGGTCGGTCTGGTGCTGCTCGCTCTGCTCGACGCGAACAGCGGCTTCCTGGAGATCGCGTTCGCCGAGGCCGTGATCGGGCTCGGCATCGGCACCGCGTTCATGCCCGCGATGAGCATCTCCACCCACGGCGTCGAACCCAAGGACGCCGGTGTCGCCTCCGCGATGATCAGCTCGTCGCAGCAGGTCGGCGGGTCGATCGGCACCGCGCTGCTCAACACCATCGCGACCAGCTCGGCCGCCACCTACCTGCTCTCGCACGGTGGCCCTGCGGCGCGAGCCCAGGAGCGCAACGAGGCGCTGATGCACGGCTACTCGGTCGCGTACTGGGTCGCGGTCGGCTTCGTGGTCGCGGCGGCCCTGGTCTCGGTGGCCATGGTGAACGCTGGCGCTCCGAAGCACGTCCCGGCCTCGACGGACGCCCTCGGGGACGTCACGCCGGCGCCCGCGCACTGATCGC
The DNA here is from genome assembly GCF_022229015.1 of Micromonospora foliorum. Lineage (GTDB taxonomy): Bacteria > Actinomycetota > Actinomycetes > Mycobacteriales > Micromonosporaceae > Micromonospora > Micromonospora foliorum. Next base: position 49,173 of record NZ_JAKKFF010000189.1, on the reverse strand, counting down.
TGTCGTACCCGCTGGTCGGGCGCGGTGACCGAGGACACGGTGCACCGACTCCGCCGAGGGGGTGGAATCAGGGTGTGAGCAGAGAAGGCACCGGCGAGTGACGTCGTGAGGTCCACTCTTTCGACCCGCGATCCGGGTCCGTCCAGCGCTGGCACGACGCCCGCGGCGAGCGAACGGGTGACGGCCGCCCATCGGCAGCGGTGGGCGGTGCAGACCATGGCTGTCGCACCCGACGACCAGGTGCTGGAGATCGGGTGCGGTCGGGGAGCGGCCGTCTCCCTGGTCGCCGACCAACTCACGACCGGCCGGATCGTCGCCATCGACCGCGCCGCGACGATGGTCCGGCTCGCGACGCAACGGAACCTGAGCCACATCGACGCCGGCAGAGCCGAGGTCCGGCGCTCCGGGTTCGAGTCGGCCGACCTTCCGACTGACCACTTCACCAAGATCTTCGCGGTGAACGTCAGCCTCTTCTGGTTGGGCGACGCAGCCCAGCAGATCGCCCGGATGCGAAGCCTGCTGGCGCCGGAAGGACGCCTCTACGTCTTCGGCGAGCGACCCACCGAAGCGCACGCCACCGCGAACCTCACCGCGACCGAACTACTGCTCGAAACCCACGGTTTCGCCACGACCACAACGAGCGCCACCCGTGGTCGGGGCCAGGTGCTGACCTGCGTCACCGGCACGCCGATCCGGTGAGCCGGGGCTGATCGCAGCGTTGACATGAGCCGGGCGGGCTCGGCGTGACGCCGAGCCCGCCCGTTCTGGGTCAGTCGAGCTTGATCAAATCAAATCGGGTCAGCGCTGCAGGGTCAGCAGACCCGGCCGGTACGGCAGCAGGCCGTAGTCGACGCCGTCGGAGCTGGGGGAACGCCCCTGGTAGAGCAGTTGCAGGTTGCAGGCGTCGACGGTCATCGTCTGGTCGGCGTTGGTGCGCAGCAGCTCACCGTGGCTGATGTCGTTGGTCCAGGTCGCGCCGCTGTTGACCTTGCCCGCGAACGGGTTGCTCTGGGACGCGGCCTGCGGCGTCCACGAACCGTTCAGGCTGGTCGCCGTGAACGAACGGAAGTAGCGGCCCGTCGAGCCGATCGCCTCGACGATCATGAGGTACTTGTTCAGACCCTGCAGCTTGTAGACCTGCGGGGCCTCGAACAGGTTGTTCGTGGTGTCGCTCATGATGGTCGTGTAGCTGCTGCCGAAGTTGCCCGGGAAGTTCCCGATCGGCATGCTGGCCCGGTAGATCTTGCCGTTGTCACCGGCGAAGAACAGGTACATGTTCGTACCGTCACCGATGAGAGTCTGATCGATCGGACCGGTACCGGAGCCGGTGATGCTTCCGGTGAACAGCGGCTGCGCTGCGGACCAGCCGTTCGGGTTGGTGGGGTTGGTCGAGGTCCGGTAGGAGAAGGCCGTGCCACCCCACTGGTAGGCCAACACCCAGATGTTCTTCGGCGCGAAGTAGAACAGCGACGGCGCGACGGTGCCGGAGTTCATCCCGGTCTGGGTGGCCGAGGCCATCTGCGAGTAGTTCGAGAAGAGGCTGAAGTTCATCGAGCCCCAGCTGCTACCGAAGTCGTGCGTGGTGGCGTAGACCAACTGCTGGCCGTTGTAGGGGGCGACGGTGAAGTCCTTCAGCGACACCCAACCCGACTTCGGGTTCGCCAACACTCCTGTGGAGGACCACCGGTACGTCGACGGAAGGTCGCACGTGCCGCCCGGCGGCGGAGTCGTCGTCGGCGGCGTGGTTCCGTCGACGCGGACGAACTGCCACTGCTGGTTGGTGCCGTTCCAGTCGTCGTACTGCACGATGTTTCCGCCGTCGGCGGTCGAGGCGCCCTGCACCTCCATCACCTTGTTGCTGTTCCGGTTGATCAACCGGACGTAGCCGCTGTCCGAGTCGGCCAGCCGGAACTGCTGGTTGGTGCCGTTGAGGTCACTCCACTGCACGATGCTGCCACCGTTGGCGGTCGAGAAGCCCGAGACGTCCAGCACCTTGCCGGACAGCCGCGACTTCACCCGGTAGTAGCCACCACCGGAGTCGACGAACTGCCACTGCTGCTGGTTGCCGTTGTTGCGGGCCCACTGGGTGATCCGGGCACCGTCATTCGTGGCCAGGTTGTAGACGTCCAGGGCCTTGCCGCTGTTGCGGTTGACCAACACGTACCACGCGTTCGTGTCGACAGTCGCCGCAGCGGCGGGAGACGACACCACCGCTACGGCAGCGCCACCGACCATCAACGCCGCCGCGCTGGCGGCGAGGATGCGGGGCAACCACCAACGCCGCCGCGACGGCGTTGCGATCGATGGAGACCTATCGAGGGCAGACATGATCCTCCTCCAGTGACCAAGAGCCGAACGGCCTGCCCGAGGTGGGCGTACCGCGACGCGTGGCCGAGGCGCAGGCGTCAGAACGTTAGCGTTAACACGACGCCGGCATGCCGTGGCGCACGCCTGATTCGAGATCGACGAGGCAGGGCTTGCCCGGAAAGCCAAGGTGTCGTCGTCCCTAGGCATCGACTGTGAGCGATAACATGCCGTTCGTCAAGACGTAATGTGCTGGGAACATCAGCCGGTGACAGGCCACAGATCTTGGTCCCGAACACCTACCAGCGTCTTCCCGCAGGCATCGCCCCAGATCCCGGCGCGGACCCCAGCCGAGCCCTTGAGGAGGCACCGCGAGCGCGTTAACATCGACGTTTGCCCATTGCTGGCGGTGCCGACGAGTCAGCCCTGAACCTCGACCGGCTGGAGCGTCGGCGCGGCGACGACCGGCAGCGCGGGCGCGTCGGTGGGCGACACGGGAGCCCTCCTCGTGCCCTCGGCGTCGGGGGCGGTGCCGGTCGGGGAATCACCGCCGCGCCGCAGGGCCAGCGGCACAACCACGTCCTTCAGCGACATGGCGGGGCGCTCGACCAGGTGCCAGGAGAGTGCCGCGAGGGCCAGGGTGCCGGCGGACGACACCGCCAGGTACGTGACGAAGCCGTACCGCACGCCGATGAGCAGGGCGACGACCTGCTGAACCGGGAACGCGTAGATGTAGACCCCGTACGAGTAGTCCCGCTTACGGCCGATCGGGTGCAGCCACCGAGGCAGCCCGACCGCCAGGTACAGCAGCAGGAACGCCAGCAGCGGCACCCCGAGGACATAGAAGCCGCCGGCCCGCGCGGTCACCGCGACCCCGACGGCGGCGAGCGCCGCCAGCCAGCCGGTCATCGGCACCCGGTGCGCGTACAGCTTGGCGACCGCACCGAGCAGGAAAGCGAAGGTCAGGTAGATGACGAGGTGCTTCTCGAAGGTCCCCACCACCGGGTACGGACCCAGGACGCCGTGCTTGGCCGGCAGGACGACGAGCCCGTCGCCCCGGACGAAGTCCTCGACGACGACCCCGTACACCCCGAGCAGCAGCAACACCACGGCACCGCGAGCCCGGGCCAGCACCGCGGTCGCCGCCAGCGCAGCGAGCATGAAGTAGCAGAGCACCTCGTACCGCAGCGTCCACAGTGAGCCGTTGACCGGGCCGCCACTCTCGATGCCACGGCCGTAGGGCACGTCCCGCAGGATGCCGGAGATCGTCCACTGGTCCATGGCGAACAGCCAGTTCGACCGCAGGTACTGCAACGGACCCTGCGGGTGACCCCAGAAGCCGTCGAGGGTGCCCCGCTCGTAGTAGGCGATCGCCGGGGCTATCACCAGCGCGGTCACCAGCAGGCACACCCACAGAGCGGGCAGGATGCGCAGCGCGCGGTGCCAGAGGTACCGCAGCGGACCGAAGCGCAGGGCGCTGCTGGTGATGAGGAAGCCGGAGAGCACGAAGAAGCCGTACACCGCGAGCTTGCCGACATCGGCCTGCCGCATCGTCTCGCTGCTGCCGAGCATCGGCCGACCCAGCGCGAGGGGCCAGCAGTGTGCGACGAGCACCGCGAACGCCAGAGCCATCCGCAACAGCCCGATGCTGTTGGCACGAGCGTCGAACCGATCGGCCAGCGTGGGCAGCCCACGACCGACCCGGACCGCCGGAGGCTGCTCCTGCGATGCCTTGCTCATTCCCGCCCCCGTCGTCTGATCCTCAGCTGCCATCCGGCACCGCCGCGCCCGCGTACTGTATGCGGCCCTTGATCAGCAAGGCGTTGGCCGAACGGACCGGAACGCGAGACAACCCGCCAACGGTCCCTCGGACTACTTCCGTCGCTTCAGACGGCGGGGTACGCCCGAGTCAGACCGCGCCTCGGTCGACCAGGCTGAACGTGGTGTCGAGCGGGGCGTCACCAAGAAACTCGACGTAGATCTCCTTCTTGGTCGGGCTCCACTGCACCGGGCCGTACTCCTCGTTGACGATGGCGTAGGAGGTGCGCCCCTTGTCGTCCTTGCCATCACGGGAGATCGCGAACAACGTTGCCTTGGTCGGATGGCACTCGGCTCCCACCAGCGACTTGTACCCCTCTGAGTCGATCTTGACTCCGAGGCACGGTCGGTGGGCGATGTCCGGGTTCACGGATTTGATCATGTAGTCGACACCGACCGGTTCGAGCACGAAGAGCGCATCCTTGCCGGTTCCGTCGCCGACCTCGAGCTCACCGTGCGACGGCAGCGACAGGTCACGGTCGATCTCCACCGCGTGCAGCAGGAATCGCCGCTGACCGGCGAGCATGGCCCGGGTCGGGTCCACGCTGGCCGACGGTGACGCGGTCGGCCTACCCGATGCCGACGTGGACGCGGTGGCCGCCGGCCCGCTCGTTGCCGGACCACCGGTTGGCGTCGACCCGGCCGGGTCGGGTTTGGCCAGCCCGCGCAGCAGTTGCGGGCCGAACAGGTAGGCGGGCACCAGCACCGCGATCACCGCGGCGGTCGCCCCCAGTGCGGTGAGCCAGCCACGCCGACGTGAACCCGCGCGACCGGCCGTGGCCAGACCCGGCGGCATCGACCGCGCGCCCTGGTCGTCACCGGCAGCGGGCGACACACTCGCCGGCGGCGTCGCGCCCAGGACTGGGGCCGGCCCGCCCGCAGCCCCCGCATGCGCGGCGGTCAACAACCCGTCGAGCAACTCCCGGGCGGTGGGCCGGGCAGCGGGATCCTTCTCCAACGCCCGGGAGACCAACTCCCGCAACGGCCCGCCGAGCCCGGTCAGGTCCGGCGGTTGGGTGAGGATCCGCATCGCGGTGGCGGTAGCGGAGTCGCCCCCGAACGGGTTGCGGCCGGTCGCGGCGTAGGCGACCAGGGCACCCCAGGCGAAGATGTCCGCGGCCGGGCCCACCGGACGGCCGGACGTCGTGTCGAACCGCTCCGGAGCCATGTACGAGACGGTCCCGACCATCTGGTTGGTCCGGGTGTGCTGACTCGTCGCCTCGAACGCGCGGGCGATACCGAAGTCGATGACCTTGATCCCACCCGGTGCCACCAGGACGTTCGCCGGCTTCAGGTCGCGGTGGATCACTCCGGCGCCGTGGATGGCGGTGAGGGCGGTGGCCACCCCGACCGCGATGCTGTGCAGCTGCGCCGCCCCCAGCGGCCCGCGGTTACGGACCACCTCGGCCAGGCTGGGGCCCTCGACGTACTCCACCACCAGGTACGGCGGGTCATGGTCCGGGTCGGCGTCCAGGACCTCGGCCGTGCAGAACGGTGGAACCTGGCGGGCTCGGTTCACCTCACTGCGGAACCGCCCCCGGAACTCCTCGTCGTGTGAGAGTTCCGGACGGACGACCTTGACCGCCACCCGCCGTCCCTGCGGCGAGCGGGCCAGGAAGACACTGCCCATGCCCCCGTCGCCGAGCCGGTCGAGCACCTCGTACCCACCGAGGCGTGCCGGGTCACCGGGACGCAACCCGTCGCTCACGCCGGATGCCCGCAGATCGCGACCACCGCGCGAACCGTTCCGCCTATCACCCGTTCCCCTTAGGTCACTCCGACGCCGGCCGCAGCCTATCCCCCGCCCACCGAATCCCGTCGATGCCGTCCACCAGTCGGCCACGAACGCGGCTTGTCGCCTCGTCGCGGTCGGCGCTACTGAAGCCGCCCCTGTCCGTATGAACGGACAGGGGCGGCTTCGCCCGGGACGAGGCCCTTACCGCTTCGAGGCCCAGAAGACATAGACAGCGCCGTACGGCACGGCCGCCGTCGCGCCGTCGGTGCAGGCGCCGGCCGGGGCGACGCCCCCCGACGTCAGCAGACGGCTGATGTACGCGACGTTGCCGAGAATGCCGGTGCCGGTATGGGTGTCCACCGTCAGCAGCAGCTCGGGAATGGTCCCCGCCCGTGGGCTCTCCGCGGTCTTCTTCGCCGTGATCATTGAGCCGTCCCGCTCGGACTGCCAGCTCGGGCCCTTGAAGTGATGGACCCGGCCGCCGGTGCCGATCAACTGGGCCTCCGGCACCGATGCGCCGGTGAACACCCCGCCAGCACATGTGTAGGTCTGCGTTCCGCGAGTGACGACGTACGCACCAACGGGGCGCGATCCCGCCGGTGGTTTGATTGCGGAGGCGATGCGCGGGATCTCGACCCGTCGTGCGTCGGCGCCCACAACAGTCGGCGCGGCTACCTCGGCAGCGGACGCGTGCTGGGTCACCGCGCCGATCGCCGCCACAACACCGGCCATGCCGACGACGGCAACCGCTCGGGCCCGCGAGTGAAACGTGCTGAGCATGCGATTCCTCCGGTTTCAGGCAGGCGCACCTACGCCCACTTGTCTCCTGCACGGACAGCATGCGTAGAACGATCAAAATCGCGCCCGATCTGAACGACCATTCACCTGGCGGAGGTGCCGGCGGGCGGTCGGATGCGCCGACCAGGAACGGTGGTCGGATCACCTGCGATCCGAACCACCCGCCGCGACCGTACGAGCTATCGGCGGCTCCACTGCTGGTTGGTCTGGCCGGTGCAGGTCCAGAGGACGAGCTTCGTGCCGTTGCCCGTACCCACGTTGTAGGGGTCCAGACAGAGACCGGACTGCACGCCGGTGATGGTGCCATTGGCGTTGACGTTCCACTGCTGGTTCGTTCCGCCGTGGCAGTCGTAGATGGTGACCTGGGTACCCGGAGACGTGCCGTAGCCGGCGGCGTCGAGGCACTTGTTGCCGTACACGGTCAGCGTCCTGCCGGTCGTGTAGGTCCACTGCTGGTTGGTGCGGCCGTGACAGTCCCACAACTGCACCTGGGTGCCGTTGGTGGTGGAAGAGCCGGGGACGTCGACGCAGCGGCCGGACAGGGCACCCACGATCGCCGTGGTCTGCCCGGCGCCGCTGCCCGGGTCGCCGATGCTGCCGGGCACCGACTGCAACGCGCTGTACCAGCGGGCAGCCATCTTGTCGTAGCCGCCGGACGTGGGGTGGACGCCGTCGATCAGGTCGGCTGTGGTCAGGGCGCTGTGCATGTCGACCAGGCGTACCCGCTTGCCGGCGTTCACCTTGCTCTGCACGATGCCGGGGATTGCCGCGTTGAAGGTGCGTGCGGCAGCCTCCTGGTTGCTGTTGGAGAGCGGGATGATCTGCGCGACGAACACCTCTGCGGTGGGAGCCGTGGTGGTGATCCGGTCGATCAGGGTGGAGAGCCGGTTCGGCGCGGTGCTCACGTTGTAGTTCTGCAGGATGTCGTTGGTACCGATGTGCAGCAGGACGGTCTGCGGCCGTTGGGTGTTCAGCCAGCCGACGATGTTCGCGTCGATCTGGTCGATGCGCCAGCCGGGATGTCCCTGGTGGTCGTGGTCACCCAGGCTGGCCGGGCCGTTGAACTGCGACCCGACGAAGTCCACCGTGTACCGGCCGTTGACGAGGCGCTGCCAGAGGCCGATCCGGTACCCGCCCGGCACCTGGGTGCCCTCGGTGATGGAGTCGCCGAGAGGCATCACCCGCACTCCGCCGTTGGATTCCGCGCTCGCCGGACCGGTCGAGGTGAGCACCCCGGCGAGGACAACACCGAGTGCGGCTGACGCCGCGAGCCATCTTGCCCTCGTTCGCATAGATTTCTCCCCTGCAGTGGTAGTGCTGACCGAGGAGTCAAGCCGCCGCGACCGCTGCCACATCGGCATGACGATGCCGTCGCAGCACTGGGACGGATTGTTAACGCTAACAGCGATTCCTGTAAATTCTTGTCGCTGATCTGGCCCACGTCAAGCGGGGCAGATGGGCACGGTGGTGCCGCAGTGACGCGTACGCCGAATGTAGGTGTTTTTCGCATAAGGCCGTTTGACGTGAGGATCGCTCGACTACGTTCGCCTTGGTGGCGACAACCGATTTGTCGCCTTCTGCACCGACTGTGACGTGCGGAGACATGGTGCACGGAGAAGGGCTAGGTAGCTCGATGTCCAACTATCTACACCCGAACATGAGCGAAGTGGCGGCAGGTCAGCCGAATATGCCCAAGAAGCGGCGTACACGCTGGCTCGTCGCTGGGGTGGCCGGGTTGACCGGAGTCGTCGGTCTGGCCGCCTTCACGCCTGCGGGGGTGAGCGGAGCCGCCGGGAAGAACGGCGACAACCCGTCGAACGCCGGAACCCAGGTCCTCGCCGAGGGCAGCCGGGGCAGCGGCGACGACCACGGCGGCCAGGACCCGGGCGGCCGCGACGGCAAGGACCACAAGAAGGACAACGACCGTCGGGACGACCGGGGCGACGACTTCCGGTCCGTACCCTGCAACGCGGACGAGCTGATCGCGGCGATCGTCCGCGCGAACGCCGGCTCCGGGGCGAAGCTCCGGCTCGCCGAGAGGTGCACCTACACACTCACGAGGTCCGCACCCCAGCCGCCGGTGCCCTTCGGTGCGGTCGGCCTGCCGATCATCACCCAGCAGGTCGTGATCGACGGCAACGGATCCACCATCGTCCGCGCGGCCAACGCCACCCCGTTCCGGATCCTGGAGGTCGGAGCCGGCGGCGACCTGACGCTGCGCGACGCCACCATCAAGGGCGGCCAGGCCGAGGGTGGGGTCGGCGCCGGCGGCGGCGGCATCCGGATCGACGTCGGCGGCAGGGCCGTCATCGAGAACACCGACGTGGTCTACAACCACACCAACGGCCCGGGCGGCGGTATCGCCAACTTCGGCGTAACGAAGATCGTCGGCGAGAGCGACCACGGCAAGGACCGGGACGGCAAGGACAAGGACAAGAAGAAGGACGGCGGCAGCAACATCAGCAACAACAGCGCCGTGTTCAGTGGCGGCGGCATCTTCAACAACGGCAACCTCACCGTGCAGAACGCTCGGCTGAGCTACAACAACACGATCGGGGTCGTCACCATCCTGCCCATCGGCGGCACTGGCGGCGGGTTGTCGAACAGCCAGGTCGCCGTGCTCGAGAACGTCCGCCTGGACAACAACACCGCAGGGTTCCGTGGCGGTGGCATCAGCGGCGGCATCAACTCCACCACCGAGGCCAGGAACGTCGAGGTCAACGACAACCGGGCCGGCAGCGAGGGCGGCGGAATCTTCTCCGACGGCGTCTTCCACCTCAAGCACGGCAAGGTCCACCACAACGAAGCCGGCCAACGCGGCGGCGGCGTCTACAACCAGATCGGCCAGTTCGTGGCCGAGGACAGCTGGATCAACGAGAACACCGCCAGCACGAACAGCACCATCGAACACGGCGGTGGCGTCTACAACGGCAGCGGCACCGTCGTGCTGCGCCGCACCCACGTCGACCGGAACCGGGCCATCGGCTCAAGCTCCCGGGGCGGCGGAATCTACAACAACAGCACGCTCACTCTCACCGAAAGCAAGGTCACCGACAACATCTCCACCCTGGCACCCGGCGGAATCTTCAACGACGGCGGCCAGGTCACCGTGGACCAGAAGACGGTCATCAGCGGCAACCGGCCCACGAACTGCACACCCAGTTCACCGCCGGTGCCCAACTGCTTCGGCTGATCGTCCCATCGCCCCGACATCCGGGCGGCAAGAGGTAACGGTGCAGGTGAGGGCATCCGGTCCCGCACAGGTTCGGTCACGAAGATCGGACCTGCGGCGGGACCGGATGTCGTCCACCGGAATCCTGGCTTCCTGCTTCCGCATCATCGGTCGCCGACCCTCGACAGTCGGCGGCTGGGCCGTCCGGCCACCGGCGCCACCCGACTGTCCTGTTCGGAGAGACGGGTCTCCTCGATGTCGGCCGACCGTGCGATCCTTCCTCCACGGGCGCTCAACATGCTGCCCGTCATCATCACGGGGGAGGACCGACATGCGTGCCCACCCGCACGTTTCTCGGCGCTTGTTGTCAACCGCCATGGCCCTTGCCATCGGCTGCGGGACGGTGGTCGGCGCGAACGCCACCCCGGCTGCCGCCGATGCCGGCGGGCCGACCGCACTGACCACCGCCGGCCAGGCGTGCGCCACCCAGGCACCCGGGCCCTACCTGAGCCCGGACCTTCTCAACGACGCCCGCGCCGTGGTGCTTCAGGGCTCATTGACCGACGCGCCCCAGAGCGCCGAGCCGCAGGCCGACTTCCAGGTGTGGGACGTCACCAGGCCGGACGAGCCGCAGCAGTGGCGCGACGGGGTCGACCAGCGCAACAACCGGGTCTACATCCAGCTCGAGGACCCCGCCCGCCAGCTCGACGGCGTCACGTACGCGTGGCGGGTCCGCGTCCTCGACGGAGCGGTCACGTCGCCGTGGAGCGACACCTGCTACTTCACGCTGGACCGCACCGGCGGCCCGGCACCGGCCGTCGTCTCGACGACGTACCCGTCCGGGAGCTGGGACAACGCCGGCGGTGCGGTCGGCGCAGCCGGCGACTTCAGCTTCACCTCGGCCTCCGACGACACCGTGAGCTACCGCTACCGGTTCTCCTCGGGGGAGACCGGTGGTGACGACGACTATTCGACGGTGCCGGCGACCGGCCTCGGTGGCCCGGCGACCGTCACCTGGACGCCGAAGGGCGCCAGCCACCACTCGGTGAGCGTGTACGCCGTCGACCGTGCCGGGAACTGGTCCGACCAGACCTTCTACGAGTTCTGGGTACGGGAGACGCGGCCCTCCGTCTTCTCCGCCGCGTACCCGGAGTGGAGCACCAACCTGGACTACGGCGTTGGCGTACCCGGAGCGTTCGAGTTCACCTCCAACGTCCCGGGCACCGAGGCGTTCGCCTGGCGCATCGACGGCGACGGCCCGTCCGGCTCGGTCGCGGCCGACGCCGACGGCAAGGCCGCCCCGATGATCGCCCCGACCCGGGCCGGTCGGCAGACCATGTACGTGCGCAGCGTCACCAGCGACGGCGCCACGCACCCGGAGCGGGCCTACACGTTCGTCGTCGACAACGCGCCCAGGGTCACCGGCGACGTCAACCGGGGCGTCATCATCGGGTCGTCCCTCCGCTTTCACCTGGCCCCGCGGATGCCCGACGTCGAGTCCTACCTCTACTGGCGACGCGACCACAACGGGACCGAGCCCGACCAGAAGACCGTCCTGCCGGCCGGCGCGGACGGCACCGCGGACCTGACCTGGACCGCCACCAACGACAACATGGACACGCAGGCGCTTCTGGTGCAGAGCCGCAGCGCCGACGGCACCCTGTCGGAGCCCCGGTTCCTCCCCATCTCGGTTTGGGACGCGAGCCCGTACGTGACCCGCAGCGGCGGCGACGTGCTGGGGTCGACGGCCACCTTCACGGCGCGCACCGAGATGGAGAACGTCGCGGATTACGAGATCCTCCTCAACCGCGACCCCGCCACCCGGCAGGTGGTGCCGGCCGCCGCCGACGGCACGGTGACCTTCCGCTACACGCTCACCAAGCGCGGCTACACCTACGTCACAGTGGTCGCCCGGAACGCGGCCGGCGTGCGCACGGGCGAGGGCGGCACCTCCTGGTCGGTCACCGACTCCCCGGTGGTCGTCTCCACCGACTTCCCCTCGTCGGGCTCCGGCAGGATCGCGCCGGGCACCTTCACCTTCAAGCCGCGGCAGCCCGGCGCGGTGAAGTACGCGTACCAGACGGCCGGTGCCGAGGGCACTGTCGCGGCGGCGGCGGACGGCACCGCGACGATCACCTGGACGCCGCCGGACTCCGGCAACCACACGCTCTACGTCAAGAGCCTGACGGCGGACGGCGTCGAGTCGATGCAGACCTACTACTCCTTCTACGTGGCACCCGACCCGCTGACCGTGACGTCGGTGTCGCCGGCGTCGGTCGCGGCCGGCGGCGTACGCACGATCACCGTCACCGGCTCCGGCTTCCACCAGGAGGACCGAGTCACGGTCACCCCGACGGGCGGCGCGGCGCTGACCGCGACGGTGCAGAGCGTCTCTGCCGACCACCGGACCCTCACCGCCGAGGTGGACCTGACGTCGGCCGCTGCCGGCAAGGCGTCCGTGTCGGTGCGACCCGACGACTGGAGCGACGCGGTGTCGCTCGCCGACGCCTTCTCGATCACCGCTGCACAGATCCAGTCGGTGACCGCGCCGACCATCACCGGCACGGTGGCCGTGGGGGCGACGGTCAGCGCCTCGACCGGGCAGTGGAATCCCGCCGCCACGGCGTACACCTACCAGTGGGCGGCCGACGGCACCGCGATCAGCGGGGCGACCGGCTCGACGTACGTGATCCCGGCGTCCCGGCTGGGCAAGCGGCTGACCGTGACGGTCACCGCGACCAGGCCCGGCTACTCGTCGGCGCAGGCGACGTCGACGGCCACCGTGCCGGTCGCCACGGGCGCGGCGCCGCAGGCCACGGTGAAGCCGACCATCACCGGTACGGCACGGGTCGGCCAGACCGTGCAGGCGACCACCGGCACCTGGACGCCGACCGCCGACTCGTACCGCTACGAGTGGCGGGTCGGCGGGTTGCGGACCGGCATCACGACGAACACGTTGACGCTGACGGCCGGGATGCGCGACAAGGCGGTCACCGTGATCGTGACCGCGGTGAAGGCGGGCCACGCCGACGGCCGCGCCACCAGCGCACCGGTGACCGTCCGCGCATAACACGACAGGCCGGCCGGTGCGCCGCCTCGCCGACCCCGCCCCACGCGGGACGGCGGGAGGGCGCGCCGGCCGGGGTCCGGGGGACGACTTCCCGGATGAGCAGCTCAGGTTTCGATGATGTTGTTGTTCTCGTCGATGCTGTGGTTATGCCAGTAGACGTCCCACTCGTCGTCGACGTGTTGCGGGACCATGCTGGAGGACTACCGCTTTGGTGTCGAAGACCGCTCGCTCACATCGCAGCCGATGTAACCCCTTGCCCTGCACCCTCCCGGAACCAGTCTCATTCGCTGCCCTGGCGGGTCGCACCGCTCCCGATCGCGCGCAGGTGTGCCAGCCCTTGCGCCCAGGACTGGAACCGCGAGCGCAGCGGCGGTAGCCGTCTGCCACCGCGGCCACCCTCGCGGTCGTCGCCTACCGACACCGTCGGTCCCGCTAAGACGGTTCGACGGAGTGCCGAAACGCTCCACTGGGCGGGCCCGACGCAGTCACAGCCTGAATCCAGCCGAACCTGGAGGCGAGGGCGGGCGGGTCCGCACGACCCGCCCGCCCCCACCGAGCTCTCGCACGGCAACGCGAGTGCGTTGCCGCGCTAAGCCAGTTACCGCCGTCGCCGACTGGGCTCCGGGATGTTCGCCTCAACCTCTTCGTGACGGACCTGCTCGTCGACCGGCTGGTCCTGGACCACCTCGTCCTTGGCCAGACGGACACGCTCGACGGGCACCTGCTCCTTGCCCACCACGGGCCGCTCGGCGCGCAGGGTCATCTCCTGCTCGCTCTCTCCGATGTCGGCCCGAGTGTTACCCGCGTTCGCCGCGGTAATCGGCTCGCGCTGCACATAGGCCTCGTCGTGCTCAACCGGCACCGAGGTGTGCACGTCCTCGGTCACCACGTACTTGCGCAGCACCGCCTTGCCCGCCGGCTGGCTCTGCGTACCGACGCGCAGCCGCTCCTCCGAGCGGATCACCTCGCCAGCGCTCTGCGGAGCCTGTCGCGGCGGCTGCTGCTGGATCCGGTAGTGCGCGAACAACTGCGCGGTTTGTTCCGCGTTCAACGGCTGGTCCGTGTCCGGCTGCACAGTCGGAGCGCTCTTAACCATCGCCTTGTCGTGGGCGACCATCAATCGCCCGTCGCGCATCCGCGCGTCAACCAGCGGAGCCATCGACTCGTGATGACCCATGACGCCGGTCTTCACGCTGACCCACGTCGGATACCCCTCGGCGTCGGCCCACACCTGGCCGACCTTACCGATCTTGGCACCCGCCTGGTCCTGGACGTCCTGGCCATACAACGAACGCACCTGCTCGTCAGTGAGTCGCATCGGTCGTCCTTCCTCTCGCGTGTCAACCCGCCGCGTACCCGAGCACATCCACGCCATGCCCGACCGCCCTCGTCCAGCCGAGGCCGCAGCCCGTGGCAGTCGAGACGAGCGTGCCCTGCCGGCATGACCGGCGACCGATCGGGCAATCACGACCGACCTGCGGCCGTTGTGTCGCACGGCTGCGCCGTGAACCTGGATGGCCAACTGAGGCATCACGCCAGGCACACGTGCTGAAGTTTCGGGAAGGGCAGCCACGGCGCACGACGGGCCAGCCGCTCTACAGCCGATTAATCAGCCCACGTCGACGGAATCGGTGATCCCCCATTTTCGGCGCCGCTCGAACCAGATCGGACACAGTCGGAGCCACACGGACAGGCCGGGACGGAGGGGATGCTCGTCGGACGAGCAGCCACACGTTCAAAAGGGACAGGAAAAGCAGAGAGCGTGACTCGCGTTTCCGCAGGTCACGCCCTCTTAATCTTGTGCGCCCGAAGGGACTCGAACCCCTAACCTTCTGATCCGTAGTCCGAAGTAGATATTAGCCTTCTCCAGATAGCACTCTATGCCAAATCGAGTCGATCCGCAACCTCCCTAGTCCAACCCCGCCCAGCCACGTCCTTGCTGGTCCGGGCGCTGCGTGCGACTACCATCGCAACCCATCGATTAGCGCGAGGGCTCGCGATAGCTGATGAAATCCTGCTCCGTCCCGGTAAACCCACGCCCGTCCCCCGTCGCCCGAGCAGCCACCGAGCAGCCACGGATCTACCGCGGCGTTGCTCGACGTCAGCCAGCCGGCGTTGGGTGCCCGATCGATCGGATCGTAGATCGACCGCCTCGGTCAGAAGTCGCCTTACGCCGCGCAACGGGTCTAGGCACGCACTGTTGCACGGCGGGACGGAGGGGATGCTCGTCGGACGAGCAGCCACGATCGCCGCGGACTCAACCGTCGCCGGGCCCGGCCGCCACCGTTCGAGCAAACGGCATCACCTACACGTGCTGCCGTGGCTACCGGCGGGCCGAGACCGCGTCGATACGAGTCCGCCTCAGGGTGCGGCCCACCTCGGCAGCTCCCTGCCCGAGCGCCGCTAGGGTGACGAGCTCGTCAGGTGGCACCTGGATCGGATGGTTCGGCAGCGTCAGGCTGGTGGCCTGATGACGGGGCAGCCCGCTGACCCGGCCGACCGACATCAATCCCTCGGTACTGACGCCGACGCCGATGGCCACCTGGTCGCCCTCGAAAACCTCCAGAACCTCGACGAGACGCAGCAGTCCGGCGATCTGATCAGCCAGGGCGTCCGGGTCGAGAATGGCGCCCACCCCGTCGCCCGGGAGTGACGCCCACGCCGAGGTCTGCCCGTCGGCGGCCGTGCGTATGCCGAACAGTTGCGGAGCGCGGACTTCGTTCCATCGGCTGCTCCGACCCAGAACGATGACGACCACGGCACCGCCCTGGCGAGTGGAGGTCAGTGGGTCGGCAGTGTCGACCTGACCGCTGGCGTGCAGTCGCGCCGGCAGGAGCTGTTCCAGCTCGGCCATCACCCGGGCCGGCCGGTTCGTCCCGGTGGCCGGAAGAACATGAACCTCGACGGCCGGCGGAAGGCTCGGCGTGTTGCCACGCCGAGCCTCGAAGTCCGAACGCCACGTCACCGTTATCGGGCGCGGCAGCGGCATGAAGGCCAGCGGATTCCCGGCGCTCTCCAGCTCCCTCAGCTTCGCTGTGACCTTGATTTGCAACTCGGCGGTCGTGGCGAACGACTCGTAGAACACGCCCGTGCCGTCCTGGCGACGGCGTAACGGACGCTGCTCTACACCGACGGGATCACCGAGGCCCGTGACGCCGACGCCGACATGGTAGCCATCCGGCGCCTGATCGAGCACGCCGTTCGATACGCGGCCGACGGCTTGCCCACGCCGGAACACTGCACCGGCTTGCGACTGCCGTGGCCACCCCGTACGCGTGTCACCGCGACCCGCACAATCCCGAGCAATCGGAAGCTATCTCTCGAGTCACCTGTCAGCTGGCAATGTACCGGCAACACGGCGTTCATCTGCCATTGACACTGATTGATTCGTGTGGGTAGCGTGAGAGCGCTCTCACACTCTGGTGGCTCGCATTACTTCATCCAGGAAGAGCACTCTCGGTCGGCCCCGGGTGGGAGTGTCCGTCGCCCACTCGCCGTGTCCGGCCGCGGGGTCGCCCCGGGCATGGCGTCGATCCGTCATCCCCAATGGAAAGGCGAGGCTCCCCGACATGAAGATCAGGAATGCAGGTTTCGCGGACCGAGCGCTGTCACGCAGCCGCCGGCGCCTCATGGTCCTCCTCACCGCGGCCGTCACCGCGCTGGTCGGCAGCGTGGTCATCCAGCAGCAGCCCGCACACGCCGCATGGAACCTCGTGTGGGCCGACGAGTTCAACGGGTCCGGCGCGCCCAGCAGCGCCAACTGGAACTACAACGTCGGCAACGGCCTCAACCCCGGCCTCAATACTTTCGACGGCTGGGGCAACGGCGAGTGGGAGTGGTACCGCCCCGAGAACTGCACGCAGTCCGGCGGCAACCTCGTAATGCGCGCCAACTGGCTCACGACGCCCATCACGGTCAACGGCCGCAACTTCTACCAGACGTCGTGCCGCATGACGACGGACACGAAGAGGTCCTTCCAGTACGGCCGCATCGAGGCGCGCATGGCGCTCCCGACCGCCGCCGGCTCGTGGCCGGCTTTCTGGATGCTCGGTGACTCGTGCGACGAGACGTCCACCAGCGCCTACAACCCAGCGCAGACCTACCACGACCGCCTGCCCACCAACTGGGCCAGTTGCGGCGAGGTCGACATCATGGAACACGCGAACGCGAACGCGACCGTGACGAACAACATCTTCTGGGATCTCCGAACCGGCGTGTTCCCGTGGACAGCGGGTCAGAACGCCAACTACGTCGCGAACCCCGCCGTCAACAACGCCGCGGCCTTCCACGTCTATGCCATCGAGTGGACGGCCGCGCAGATCCGCTGGTACATCGACGGCGTGCAAACGCACGTGATCGACACGACACCGGCGACCTTGGAGGAGTTCCGCAAGCCGTTCCACGTCATCTTCAACCTGGCGCTGGGCGGCACGTACCCCGGACAGAACCCCGTGCAGAGCCAGTTCCCGCTCACCGCATCGATCGACTACGTGCGCTACTACCAGGACGGCGGGGGCACGACGCCGCCTCCCACAGGCGGACCCGCGACGCAGATCAACGGGCCGGGCGGCAAATGCGTGGACGTGGGCGGAAACGACACGGGCGGCAATGGCGCTGCCGTGCAGCTGTGGACGTGCCAGGGGCCTTCTGTTTCAAGGGACCAGCAGTGGAGTTGGGACGGCCAGACCCTGCGGACGTTGGGCCGGTGCCTCGACGTCACCGGCGCGGGTACGGCCAACGGCACGAGAGTGCAGCTCTGGGACTGCAACGGCAGCGGCGCCCAGAACTGGGTCCAGGAAGGTAACCGGTTGCGCAACCCCAACTCCAACAGGTGCCTGGACTCCCCGCAAGGCTCGACAGCCGACGGCGCGCGACTGCAGATCTGGGACTGCAACGGATCGGCCGCACAGTCCTTCGTGAAGGCCGCGTGACGGCCGGCCGAGGGGCACGCTAACGGTCAGGGCGCGGGAGCGGACAGGCTCCCACGCCCATTCCG
This sequence comes from Micromonospora foliorum, assembly GCF_022229015.1. Classification (GTDB taxonomy): domain Bacteria; phylum Actinomycetota; class Actinomycetes; order Mycobacteriales; family Micromonosporaceae; genus Micromonospora; species Micromonospora foliorum. Next base: position 31,280 of record NZ_JAKKFF010000189.1, on the reverse strand, counting down.
TGCGTTCCGGGATACGACCAGCGCCGGGTTTGTCCGGCGCGCTTCGGCCGGCACACCACGGTGTCCTTCCTGACCGCCGACGAGTTCGACGCTCTGCTCGCCGCCCCGAACGCCAGCCGCCGCTGGGAAGGCCGCCGAGACCGCGCCCTGATAACCCTGGCCGTCCAGACCGGTCTGCGCCTGTCCGAACTCATCGGCCTCAACAACAGAAACGTTCAACTCGACGCCGGCGCACACGTGTTTCCCCCGCTTTGTTGGAGCGGTGGCTACCAAGCACTCCGGGCCCTTCCATGTGAGGCGAACTGGCCAGAATACGACCGGCACCCCTCACAGGCGAACAGTTCTTCCTGCAGGAGCAGGATTACGGACGAAACTCCCGGGCCAGGCGCTTAATAGCCGGGGCCTACGTCGATGTCGGGATCCTGGTTCGCGAGGCGCTCCTGGCGAGTGAGGTCTTCGAGCCGTTGCCGGAAGGTCGGGAAGTCGATGATGGTCCTGGTCGGGTCAGCCCGGAGTGAAAAGTCTCGCCGTAGCGCTGCAATCTTGATTCTGAGGTCGTCGTGGGCGGCGGAGTCGTCGAGGCTGCTCTCGATCTCGCGCAGGCGGCTGTCGGCGACGGTACGACTTGCGCCGTCGCGATAGTCGTCGAGGAATCCGCGGACGATGCGGCCCATGCGCTTCCCGCGTCGGCGTTGGGTCTCGCTGATCGCGGCGTCTTCGAGAAGGTCGGTCAGGTCGCTCAGGAGTGCGATGAAGTTGTCCTCCAACGTCTTGACCTCTGCTGGGCGCCGGCCGTCAAGTGGGACGTGGTTGAGATAACTGACGACTTCACGAGCGAAGCCAACCTTGTCGATACTTGCGTCGAAAGCCTCGGCGAAGGTGTCTTTGAGGCAGTCCCACAGCGGGCGGCCTGAGTCGAGCCGCGCCTTGATGCCTGTTTCCTTCAGCTTGGCGGCCTCGTCGTCACTGAGGCCCAGCAGTCGAGTGGCGTATTTCCGCGCGGCATGCATCGCGATGCGTACAGGGACGAAATCCTCGATCTCGGTCACGTCACCGGACTTGGTAGACGCGACCACCTTGATGTCATCGGGTGCCGAGGCTGCGCGGTTGGTGACCCAGGTGTCCAGGCAGACGACGAACTTCGCGTCGAGGACCGGCTTGCGGTTCGCTTCGCTGCGCCGCAATTTGGCGACGGCTCTCCGGCCGGCGTCGTCACCGTCGAGAAGCGCGACGCACGGGGGTTTGATCGGGTCGCGACCGCGGGCGAGGTAGGCGATATAGGGGACGCTGTCGGCACTGCCGGCGGGAACGATCGTGACTTCGTTGAGGTCCAGCATCCGAGCGACTTCGGGCCGCCGGACGCGCAGCGCGTTGGACATCCCGGCCAGCATCACCTGGTCGGCGGACCCTTCGACGATGAGGTTTTTGCCACCGATGAAGGCTGTCTCGGCAACGTAGCTGCCGAGTGAGGAGCGCAAGGGCTCGTAGTGGGTGCGGGCGACGTCCCTGACGACGCGGGTGCCCTCTTCTTGAGCACCTTTGTCGAGGACCCGCAGCCGATCCGCAGCGTTCTTGTTGATCAAAAAAGGTGAGTGAGTGACATAGATGACCTGATCGGTCCGGCGCCGATCGTCCGGGATCGCAAAGTTCTCGAGCACGCGCAGAAGGTCCTGCTGGCCGGAGTTCGACAGGTATGCGTCGGGCTCGTCCATAAGCAGGATCTCGTCGCGGTCCTCGGCCGGCCGGTGGGCCCGGAGCTGAACGAAGTAGGCGAGGAAGTGGGTCAGGCCCCGGCTGCGTTCGCCGAATGAGTACTCCGCCCCGGTGCGGTCGCGGATGGTGAACACCAGCTCGCGTTCGCGGGTGGTGACGCGGAGCTTGAAGTCGTTGTCCTGGCTCCACCAGCGCGACAGATTAAGATGCCGCGCCAAGCTCTCGTTGATCTTGCCTTCAAGGCCGCTGACTTCGCCTTCCTTGCCCTCATTGATGGCCTCCTGGAGTTCCTTGAAGATGCTCTCGTCGATGTGGGCGACATCGATGAGCAGCTTTCTGGCCAAAGCCCGTGCCTCACCTTGACGTGCCTGTTCAGGGCTGGCCGCCGTGGGGAAGGGACGGCGGAAGAACGACCACAACCGCTGGCCCAACGCCGACGCGTCGGCATCGTCGTCGGCTTGCTCGGCCGCTTCTAGGAACTCCCCGCGGAGGCGGCGGTCGGCCAGGCTTCCCAGCCGGCCACCCCACAGCGACGCGATCGGCACGCTGTCGGGGACAGCGATGCTGGTGGAGAATCGCAGCACTTGCGGCAGGATGTCCTCGAGCGCCTTCACCTCGGCTGGGTCGTCGAGCTCGACGAGGGCCTCGCTCGCCAGGATGAAGGGATGTCCTTCGCCGGGCCGCATGAACAGGAAGGCTTCGCCCACCGCCCTGGTCACGCCTAGTGTTGTCAACACCTCCGACTCCGCCGACCGGGTGACCGTGAAGACAGCGCCGACATCGGGTATCCGGACTTCGTCGGTCTCCACCGAAAACAGCTGCGAGTAGCGGCAGAAGTCGCTACGCGAAACCTCGCGCTTGCCCACGACGCACTCGATGGCGTCCAGAAGGTGGCTCTTACCCGACTCGTTCGCCCCGACGATCGCTGTGATCTGCGGGTCGACGTCCAGGCGCACATGGGGATACCAACCCTCCGGCAGGACCTCCCACGTTGCGCGCTCGGCCTTCTCGTTCGCGCGGCGCTCGTAGTCGAAGTTGAAAGACTTAAAGAATCTGACGTACACCCGCGTGAGGCGCACCGGCCCTCCTCGGCATCCCATGCCGCCTGGCACCACACGCCAGCCGCGCAAGAGAGAATCTAGCGAAGGGGTACGACAGGCGGCTGAACCGCCCGGCATCGCGTCATTGGCCGGGGGCGATACGCACTGAAATCAAACAATAATAAAGAGCTGGCTGTAGAGACGGCCCCGGCAGCGGAGGACCGCAGTGACGCCGACCGTTGGATAGCACGTGCGCTCTACTCCCGTCTGGCGCTGGGCCGAGGGCGGGGCGTTAGTCGCCGAGGTCGGTGAGCCGTAGTTCTGCCGCCGCTTCCGCCATGGCCGCAAGGTCGTAGTCCGGCAACGTCCGTTCCGGAATGTGCACGTCGGCGTCCGGGTCGACGCCTTCGGAGCTGCTGATCAGGTCCAGTAGAAATGCCTCGGCGCCGCGCAGAAGCACCGGGTCCTCCGTCCAGAAGCCGAACTCAAGGCTGCGCCGCGACGACGCCGTGAAGTTTGCCGACCCGATCCAGAGTCGCTTCGGCGTAAACGCGGTGACGTCGGCCGGCCCGAAGTCGTCCTCGTCGTGATCCCAGAGGCGGCCGAGCAGCGCCAGCTTGGCGTGGAGGATTGGCGGCATGGACCCGTTGGCACCCGCACCCTTGCGGAAGCCGATCGTCCGCACGGTCGGGATCGTCTCGTCGCCCGGCGACAGCGACCACCCGGGCCCGATCACCGGGGGCTCGCCGTCGACCAGGGTGGTCAGTTGCTCCAGCGAGGGGAAATAGCGCACTGGGAGTCCGGGTGTGCGGGCGTTGAGGTCGGCCAGACGGCGCAGCTTGTAGGGCAGGTCCTGCGGCTGCACCTTCTTGTCCCGGGACTGCTTGCTAACCACCACGCAGGCGGCCTGCAGTTTGGCGAGTTCGTCGAGCAGATCCGGGTCGTCCATCCACATCGCGCAGCCCAGCAGCGTCGCTCCAGGCCCGTGGTAATGCTTCCACCGTTGCTGCCGGTGCTGTCGGAAGTCCCGAATTCCACGCACCAGGCCCGCCAGAACGTCCCGACCGAAGAATGCCTGGTTGCCGACTGGGCCGACATCGAGCACCCGGTCGTACCACTGCTCGAACTCCGGCCGCGCTTCCTCGTCTGCCATAACGGCAGGCTAGAGATCGGGCGCACCGGCTCTCGCACCGGACGGACCGGCCTATGCCCGGACGGTCCCGCCTGTCGCGCCTCGCAGTTGGTCGAGGAACTCGTGGGTGGCCTTCGTGTGTGGATGTTCCGCACCGAGGGCGATGGTCCGTCCGGTAAGTGTGTTCTGCAGCCACCCGACGGCTTCATCCGGGTAACCGGCGTATGCGAGCCACTCGCCGAAGTTGTGCATGCTGTTTAACGTTGTCGGAGCATATTGGCCGAGAACACGCTCACTGTCGTCGATGAGATCCATCCAGGCGTTTGCCGCCTCGTCCGCGTCCATCTCGAGAGACACGCCGAGCAGATGGTTATTACGCGCGGTCAAGGTTTGCGGATGATCCGAGCCCATCACCCGCACGTGGTCGGCCCGCACGGTATTCAGCTCTTCGGCCGCCTCCCGGGCCTCTCCGGCCGCTCGGAGTGCTTGGGCGAGGTTGCTTCGAGTCGCGAGTGTGTCGGGATCGTCGGGGCCGAGCTTGGCCAGGCGCGTGTTGAGCACACGTCGCAGAAGTGGGATGGCCGCCCGCGGGTTACCGCATTCCATGATCCAGCGAGCGTGCGAACCCTGCGCGGTGAGGGTGTCCCGGTGGTCCGGGCCGGACGTTTCGAACCGGTCGGCGGCCAGTTGGGCGAACATCGCACGGGCCTTCTCGTACTCCCCGACCTCCCCGTACATATCGGCAAGGTGCCCCCGTGCGTCGAGCGTGTGGATGTTTCGCGGCCCAAAAAGCCGCTCACAGTCGACCAAAATCTCCTTCATCTCTTGGACGCCTCGGGCCAGGGCACCGGCGTTAGCTCGGCAGATGGCTAGGTTGGCGCGGGCCACGATGGTGCCAGGGTCGTCGGGCCCCTTGTGGAGCTCGAAGTCGTCGACCAGTTCCTCGTGAATGGAGATGGCGCTGACGAGATCTCCGGCTGCTGCCCGCCAACGGGCGGCAAGACCGCGGATCTCCAGAATTCTCGGGTGGGGCGGCAGATGCTGCATCGCTGAGGCCAGCAGATCGTCGAAGTACTCGGCGGCACCCAGCGGATCTCCGCGTTCGCCTTGACGGACTCCGGCCAGGATCAGTACCGGGTGCACGACCGATCCGGTGAGCTCGCCGTGGTCATGGCGCCGCAGCGCGTCGACGTTGGCCCGCATCGTCAGGGCGAGTTCCGAACTATGCCCGCCGTTGAGCCAGTACTCGAGCAGCAGATCAGCAGCCGCCCAGACCACCGACGAACGACGGTCGACGTCGAGTTCCTCGCGGGTGACACGCTGCACGAGCGCATGGACCCGGACGATGTCACTGTCGTGGCGAAGCAGGCTCAGCCGGTGCAGCGTCAGCAGCCCGTCCTGAAGTGTGTCGATGTCGATCGTCGTGAGCGCACCAGCAGTACCGGCATCCGAGTGCACCGCGTAGGAAAGCCAATTCCGGGCAGCGTGCCCGGTCACGAGGCCGGCCAGGATGCTGTCGGGGTCCAGAACACTGAGCAGCTCCATCAACGGTCGGGCGACGCCGGCCGGCGGAAGCCGATCTGCGACCTCCATCGATAGTGACCAAGTGGTCGCGACCGTGTGACGGTGCTCGTCCGGTAGCGCGTCCGGTTCGGGTAGCAGTTCGATCAGGCGCCTGCGTCGGTCCGCGAATCGGTGTCGGTACTGGCTGCACCGTAGCTGCCGATCAAGCATGAACGCCGCGGCCTGGGCAAGTGCGAGCGGCAGTCTTTGCAGGTCGTCGACAACGCCGTCGATGTCGTCAGCGAGTACATGGCGTTGCTGGAGCGCCGACCGCAAGTAATCGACCGCCTGTTCGGCGCTGAAGACATCTACGTCGACGATCCGTCGCTGGGATCCGGAAAGGGCGGCGTCACGACGCCTAGTCGTGACGGCGACGCGTCCAGCAGGTCCTCGCGGCCAGAGACCGCGTAGGTCGGCAGTCGTCTGCAGATCATCGAGAACGACAATCCAGCCATCCTGCGTGGTTGCCAGCCAGGCGAGAAACCGCTCGGCTGCCAGTTCGACATTGTCCTGCGGGCCAAGCACCTCACGAGCCGCCTCCGTGTATGTCGCCAGTACCTGATCCCGAGACGACGCGGTCACCCAGACGACTACGGCAGAGTCTGGGCCGTAGGCGCGGACGAAGTCAGCGGCGAGTTGTGTCTTACCGACGCCACCCAGACCCGTTAGGACAACTGTCTCCCCGGGGCGGACATCATCATGAAACCCGCCACGCGGCTGAAATGACGCCGCGAGGGCAGGCACGAGCCCGACGCGGCGTGGTACCGCAACCCGCCGTTGGTCCACAGGGCGCTGTGTCACCGCGACCGCTGGATCCAAGCCGTGCGGCTCGGGAGAAAGCGCGCGCGTCAGGGTTCCGGCGAGGGCCTGGACTGCCTCCTGGCCGCAGAAGCGTCCGACCCATGCCCGCCCGAAGAAGTCATCGACCACACGCGGCTGGTCCTTTAGAAGCGTGGAGATTTCCTGCAGACCCCACGGGACGAAGGCAATCCTGAGCCCGGCCAACCGTTCGGTCTGCTCCCGGATCATGATGTCGAACTTCGTGTCCTGAAGATCGAAGGAGGTGGCGAAGTAAAAGGTCGCCGTCCGATCGGCCCATTCACCCTGCAACAGGTCATCGACAGCCTTCCTGATCTTGGCGGGGGTCAGCGACCTAACCCTGCGGGACTGCAAGGTGATGTAGTCGCGCCCGCCCTGCCCATCCGGAGTCAGGTCGATCGGGAGCCGGGCGTAGGCATCGATCCCCGCTTGGGCCTGCCCTCGAACACCGAAAAGCTTGACGAACTGCAGCGGCTGGACCGTATCCAACAGCCTGACAAACAGACGCTCGGCGTCAGCCCACTGCAGGTCACCGATCGGCAGCCTCTGAGCCCGGGTGTCAAGCGGTGGCGCTGGAAGGGGACCTACACGGGCAGCGGCCCACGAAAGCGCCTCGGTCCGGTTTGCAACCTCCGCCTCGTCGGCGTGATCCATATCGGCCTTCCCTCGCCGCGACTTGCCGACGGCCCCGACTGTGCCGGGTACCGATCACCCGCTGCTAACCTGTCGCATCAAGCCCGGAAACAACACCTTGGTGACCCCTGCTTGATACCGCGTCCGCGGGTGCCGTCCTCGCCGTTCAGCATTCCTACGTAACCCCCCGGTAGATCAACTTACGCCCACTGGGCCGCGAGTTGCCGGATAGCAGTCGGGTCAGATTCGGCCACGTATCGGTAGCTCTGCGGTGGATGGAACGCTCGACTGCTTCTCAGATCGTTTAGTGGCAGGGGGGCGCCCAAGGGTGATGCCTTGGCCAGGAAGAGCAGGCAGGCTGTCTCAGTCCCAGCCAGGTAGTCATCGAACTCGCGTCGGTTGATGCCCATCGCGTGTCCATGGCTGCTCCAGGCGTCCTGCACGCTGAGCGTCTCGGACCGTTCAAGCTGCGCGGTTCCCACGACGGCCATCACCGGCGAGCTGGCGTACAGAACCACAGGAGAGCCCTCACGGGCGGCGACCCTGCGGCGACGCACCTCGACTGTTTTTTGTCCTGAGAGGATTGCTTCGGCGAACCGCGGCCGAACGGACAGCAGTAAGGCTGGTGGCTCTTCACGCATCCTGATCGAAGCCTTCCCGGTAAAGTTGAGCGAACAATTCAGGTTCGATCTTGCGTGGTGATAGCGGGTAGAGCAGGCCCGTTCGTGGTCCGCTGAGGGCCTTCAGCCGCGGTAGCGGTATGGGGTGAGGGAATATCTCGGTGTTGGTGACGCGCAGGGCTTGGCGTCGTTGGCTTCCCCCGGTGCCTTGGATTTGCGACAGTTCCCAGACGCCGAGGTGTTGGAAGCGGTCGTGCAGGTCTGCTGGTGTGCCGATGACATCCAGCTCTAGCTGGGAGCAGCCGATGATGCCGGGTGCGGCTGGCGTGTTGCCGCTCATGTACCACAGGATGCGGGCGGGTGCGGCGGGGCCGCCTGTGGCGGCGCGGTAGTAGACGTGTTCGCGGCTGAGGCCGAGGTCTTCGCGCCATAGTGGTGTGGGTACGCCAAACAGCTGGTTGGACCACCGCTGCTGGATCGACACGACGTAGGTGGGCAGCGCGGTGTCGATGATTTTCGCTGGCCACCAGTTGCGCTCGAGTTGAGCGACGACAGCGGCGGGCATAGTGGATCTTAACGGGGTTGGCTCGGGTAAGTCGAGATGGCGCGCTACCGCGCTGGCGTCCCGTTCGACGTCGGCTGCCGTGCCGCAGGTGTCGATCACGAATGCTATCCATCTGCCGTTGATTTGCTGGAAGCCGTCGTCGAGCAGTGCGCGTTGCGTCCCAGGTGACATATGAGGGTCATCGACCACGATCGCGGCGAGCTTGCTGGCGCGGCAGTGGTTGCGCAGGATCAGCAACAGTTGACGAGCCATGGTGTCGGCCAGGGGCCGGTTGGCCACGCGCAGCAGCGGCACCGTGAGCGCGAAGCCCTGCTGGCCGGTCACATATAGGGCGGCGATGTCCCCGTCTGGGGTGATCACGGCACGACGCTGGGTGCGCGCGACGGCGAGGGCATGAATGTGGCGGAGGAAGTCCTTGCGGCTTTCGCCGCTGACCGTCGCGGCCAGGTGCTCGACCGCCTGGTCTTGCTCCGATCCCAGGGCCTTGAGCTGGTAGCCGGTGCCGAGCAACGCAACGGGTTGGTATGCCTCGGCTCGTGTCAGTTCGTCGAGGTGCACGACGACATCGGCGGGCTCGAGGATGCGCAGCCCCAGGGCTCGGGCTGGCTTCCTCAGGACGCTGATTAGTCGAGCGTCGTGCGTGACGAAGACGCCGACCTTCGCCGCCACGGCCGAGGCGACGTGGCGTAGGTCGTATTCATCGCGTCGCCCAGCGGGATACGGACTGTGCTCCGCGTCGACGCGGTCCAGGAGAAACTTCTGGGCGGCTTTGACGGCTTGTGAGGCAGGCGCCGCAGGTGTGCATCTGCTCATTACCTCCTCGCAGGCGTCTCTTGTCGCGCCGGGATCCAGGTCGGAGATCTCACGGCGGACCGAGGCGGTGACCACCAATTCGAGTTGGTCGGTGAGGTGGTCGGCGAGCAGTGACAGCGATTCGCTGGCGCCTGGTCGGCTTTGGGCCGGTCCCAGGTCACGGATGATGTTGTTGTCCAGGGCGGCTCGCAGCAGAGGCGGATCCTGCCGGGAGAACAAATCTGGGTGCCCGTGGTCATGCCACCAGACGTCGAGAAGGTGGCCGGTGTGGCTTCGCCCCCGCACCTGTGATCTCTTGTGAAATCCAAGATCGATCCACAGTTTGTCGATCCCGTAGTCCTGGCGGCACTTGACGCTGATGCCGGCCAGATCGTGATGCTTCGCCGAGAGGTGCTCCACGAGCATGGTGGCGATTCCGCCGCGGCGGTGCTCCGTGCTCACGCACAGATAGGCGAGACGGACTCGCTGGTAGGCAGTTCCGTAGAGCGCGAACCCGATCACTCTGCCGTCTTGTTTGACTACCAGCAGGTGCCCGTCCCCGGCCGCTTGCTCATAGGCCCCCCGCATCTGCATACCGAGTCGAGCCTTGAATTGGCAGCCGAGCTCGAAGGCCTGCGTGATCGCGTCGTTGTCGTCAGGTCGCACCGTCTCTAGCTGGATAGGTCTGGGCGAGGTCGAAGTCGACATGCACGCAGTGTGCCGGTCCGGTCGCTCCTACGACATCATCCGCGTGTCTTAAAGATCGACACTCAACTGACTGACGAGACGTGATCATGTCGGAATGCAAACCGCATAAATCCTATACCGCCCCTACCCCACGAATGGCGAATAAATATCGCTAAAGCCGGCCGATGCACTCTCGGGCATGGCGACGATGAATCCCTACCAGGTCGAGGGGGGATCATGAACAGTCAGGGTGTCATCGTGAAGCGGTGCCGGTGTGTGGACCCGGAGACGGGCCGGCGGCGCGGCGCGTCCTGTCCGCAGCTGACGCAACGCGCTCACGGCAGCTGGTACTTCCACTGCTCAACCCGCAATCTGCTCGGGCAGACCGAGCGGATCCGCCGGGGTGGCTACCCATCGGAGGCGGCGGCGCGCACAGCGCGCGACGAGTTGCTGGCGTTGTCCCGGGAGGAGCAGGCCGGCCGGTCCTGGACGGTCACCCGCTGGTTGCGGTACTGGCTGTCGACGAGGACCCGGATCCGGCCGACGACGCGAATGCACTACAGCCACGACGTCGAGCGGTTCCTCATCCCGCACATCGGCCAGCTGATCCTCGGTGACCTGAGCTCACGGCAGCTCGCCGCGGCGTTCGCCCAGATCGCGGCCACCCGCAACCGGTCCGGGCAACTGCAGAGCGCCTGCACGTTGCAGCACATCCACACGACGCTGCGGGCGGCGCTGACCGGCGCGGTGCGCGAGGGCCTGCTCGTCACCAATCCGGCCCGCCACCTGGAGCTACCTTCGCGCCCTCGTCCACAGGCCCAGGTGTGGACCGAGGCCCGCGTCGCCGAATGGAGGGCCACTGGTGAGCGGCCCACCGTCGCGGTGTGGACACCCACACAACTGGCCGCTTTCCTGGACTATGTCCGCGACGACGGCTTGTTCGCCCTGTGGTGGCTGATCGCCCTGCGGGGTCTGCGCCGCGGTGAGGCCGCCGGCCTGCGGTGGAGCGAGGTCGACCTGCACGCGGGCCAGTTGTCGGTGGTGCGGCAGCGCACCACCGCCGGCTACGACGTGCACGAGGGGCCACCGAAGTCCGCGACCAGCCGCCGCAGCGTGGCCATGGACCAGCACACGGTGCGGGTGTTGCGTCAGCACCGCGAGCGGCAAACCCAGCGGCGCGACCTGCGGGCCACGGCCGGGAAGGTGTGGCATGACAGCGGTTACGTGTTCACCGGACCCGACGGGATGCCGATCCACCCGGGCTATCTCACCCAGCGGATGCGGCTGTTGGTCGATCGGGCTGGGCTGCCGCCGATTCGGCTGCACGACCTGCGCCACGGGGCGGCGACCCTGGCGCGGGAGGCCGGCGCCGACCTCAAAGCGGTGCAGGACCAGCTCGGGCACGCCACCATCCAACTGACCGCGGACATCTACACCAGCGTCCTGCCCGAGTCTCAGCGTGAGGCCGCGGAAGCCACCGCGCGTCTGGTCCTTGACGCTGCCAAACCTGGGGAGGAGATCCGGCGCCAGCTCAGCCACCATCCGAAGCCACCGCAGGAACGCCCCGCCGAGGCGCGGCCGACCGGGGCGCCTGCCTGCCGCCCTCGGTGGAAGCCGTCCTCGGCCCCAGGAGGCGCCACGCTTCGGTCCTCGGCAGGCCGGCGGACCGGACGGGCGCGCGGATCCCGCTGAGACGTGTCGTCGGTGGAGTTCCGGGCGGCGTGGCGACAGGCGAGTATCGCCGTCGCCTGCCGTCCGGGGTCCGTTGGCGGTCGTCGCGGGGAAGGGTGCCTTTGGCGGCGCGTCGTAGCATCGGCGCATGCCGACGAAGGACCAGCAGGTGAAGCATGTGGTCGAGGGGATGGCGCTAGGTGTGCTCGCGCAGGGCGTGGAAGCGGTGTCCAGCGCCAAACTGAATCTGGAGCTTGGGTTCAACCACGCCTGGCGCAGGTGGGCACCGGCGACACAGTTTTCGAGTCTCGCTGGCCCCCGGAGCGATCCGGGGAATCTGTTCTGGATCGGCATGAGCAGGTCCGAAGGGCACCAGGGCACCCGCGCGGCGTGGCGCAGCGGGCGGTGGTGCGAGCCGTATGTCACCTACGAGGACTGGACCGTTGACGAGTGTCTTGAGCTGCACGCCGATGAACGGGCTTCGGTCCAGGACTGGCAGGACCTCGGCCGGCTCTTCGTTTCGCGGTTCGGGCCGGATGAGGTCCGCCGCGTGTCGTGACACAGCCCGGGGCGCCTGGGGTGGGGAGGCCGTTGTCCGGCCGAGGCTGTGGTAGCCGGTGACAGCCGCAGGGTTTGAAGTCTCGATGTGCACGTGCGGCGAACGCCCTGCCGTGGGTCGATGACGGTGTGTCGGGTTCAGGCCGGTCAGCCGACGTGGTCGCCGTCTTCGACGGCGACGTTCAGCGGGTCTTCTTCGTCGCGCGTTTGCGGGGCGGCGTCAGCAGCTCAGCGATCGCGGCGATCGCGGACGGCATCAGCCGGTAGTACGCCCAGACTCCGCGCTTGTCGCGCTCGAGCAGGCCGGCCTCGGTGAGGATCCGCAGGTGATGACTCACAGTCGGCTGGGAGAGCCCGAGCGGCGCGGTGAGGTCGCTGACGGACGCCTCGCCCTCGGGAGACGACTGGATCAGGCTGAGCAGTCGTAGCCGGGCCGGGTCGGCGAATGCCTTCAGCACTGCGGCGAGCCGCTCGGCGTCGGCACGCTTGATCGGTTCGCCCGCAAGTGGCGAGATGGCAGGCGTCATCGTTTCCGCAGTTCCCACGTTCTGCATCGTTGCAGCAACACCGCGGCTAGAGCGGTGTAACGAGGCCTTGATCACGGTGAGGTTCTCGGTTGGGGGCTTCCCGCATCCGTTCGGGTCGTCTCGGCATGATGATCTGGGTGGCGGAGGAGGTGTTGGGGTGCCCGGATCGTGTGATGTGGTGGTCGTCGGGGGTGGGCAGGCGGGCCTGGCGGCGGGCTACTACCTGCGCCGTGCTGGCCTGGATTACGTCATCCTCGACGCCCAGTCGCAGCCGGGTGGCGCGTGGCGGCATGGTTGGGACTCGTTGCGGTTGTTCTCTCCGGCGCCGTACAGCCCGCTGCCGGGGTGGGGGATGCCAAGTCAGGACGGTGAGGAGTTCCCGAGCGCCGGGCACGTCGTGGATTACCTGCGAACCTACGAGCAGCGCTACGACCTCGCGGTGCGTCGCCCGGTCCGGGTGCGGGAGGTGCGGCCGGCGGGTGAGCGCTTGGCGGTGCAGACCGACGCCGGCACCTGGTCGGCCCGGTACGTCATCTCCGCGACCGGGACGTGGCAGTGCCCGTACCTGCCGGACGTCCCCGGTCGGGAGGAGTTCGGTGGCCGGCAGTTGCACACCGTGGACTACGCCTCGCCGCTGGAGTTCCGCGGGCAGCGGGTCGTCATCGTCGGTGGGGGCAACTCAGGGGCGCAGATCCTGGCCGATGTGTCGCGGGTCGCCGAGGTCACCTGGGTCACCCGGCGCCCGCCACGGTTCATGCCGGACGACGTCGACGGGCGGGTGCTGTTCGATGTGGCCACCCGCACAGCCGCCGGCGCCGCGGGTGGGGTGAGTGACCTGGGGGACATCGTGATGGTGCCCAGCGTCCGCGACGCCCGTGAGCGCGGCGTGCTGCATGCCCGCACGATGTTCGCCCGCCTGGACGCGCACGGCGTGTGGTGGGCCGACGGCACCGGACAGCCGTGTGACGCGGTCATCTGGTGCACCGGGTTCCGCCCGGAGCTCGCCCACCTCGCGCCGCTGCTGCCCGGGTGGCGGCAGGGTGTGGCGCCCACCGACGGTACGAGGTCGGTGGACGAGCCCCGTCTGTATCTGTTGGGGTACGGCGACTGGACCGGGTCGGCGTCGGCGACGCTGGTGGGCGCGGGGCGCACGGCCAAGGCCACGGTCGCCGACATCACCGCCCGACTCGCCGGATAACCCCTGCAGGAACCCGCCACCTGTGTTCTGGCGAGGGTGGCGGCCGGTGCTGGTTAGGGCAGGGTGGCGAGGTGGCGCTCGGCGTCGAGGGCGGCGGCGCAGCCGGTGCCGGCGGCGGTGATGGCCTGGCGGTAGGTGTGGTCGACGAGGTCTCCGGCGGCGAAGACGCCGGGCAGGTTGGTGCGGGTGCTGGGGGCCGCGACGGTGACGTACCCGTCGGGGTCCAGGTTGATCTGGCCGCGGAACAGGTCACTGCGGGGGTCGTGGCCGATGGCGACGAACACTCCGGTGACGTCCAGGACCCGCTCGGCGCCGCTGTGGGCGTCACGGACGCGAACGCCGGCGACGACGCCGTCGCGGCCGAGGATCTCCTCGACCAAAGTGTTCCACTCGACGGTGATCTTGTCGTTGGTCAGGGCGCGGTCGGCCATGATGCGGCTGGCACGGAAGGTGTCGCGGCGGTGGATGATGGTGACGCTGCGGGCGAAGCGGGTGAGGAAGGTGGCTTCCTCCATCGCGGAGTCACCGCCGCCGATGACGGCGATGTCCTGGTCGCGGAAGAAGAACCCGTCGCAGGTGGCGCAGGAGGAGACGCCGTGGCCGAGCAGTTCGGTCTCGCCGGGCACGCCGAGGGGCCGCCACGCGGACCCGGTGGCGAGGATGACCGCCCGCGCCTGGTAGCTCTGCTCGCCGACCCACACGGTCTTGACGTCGCCGGTGAGGTCGACGCGGGTGACGTCGTCGGTGACGAACTGGGCGCCGAAGCGGTCGGCCTGCTTGCGCAGGTTGTCCATCAGCTCCGGGCCGGTGATGCCGTCGGCGAAGCCGGGAAAGTTCTCCACCTCGGTGGTGGTCATCAGAGAGCCACCGGACTGGGCGCCTTCGATGAGCAGGGGTGTGAGGTTGGCGCGGGCGGCATAGATGGCGGCGGTGTAGCCGGCGGGCCCGGAGCCGATGATGATCAGCGGGTGCGGGTCGGACACGAAGGGCTCCTGCTCACAGGGGTGGACCGCCCGCCGGTTGTTGGGCCGGCGGGCGGCGGTGAGGGTGGCGTCAGGCGCTCGGGCGCAGCTCGGTGAGGAGCTTCTCCACCCGGGTGCGGATGTCGTCGCGGATCGGGCGCACGGACTCGACGCCCTTGCCGGCGGGGTCGTCGAGCTTCCAGTCCTCGTAGCGCTTGCCGGGGAAGACCGGGCAGGCGTCCCCACACCCCATCGTCACGATGACGTCGGACGACTCCGCGGTCGCGTACTCCAGCAGTTTCGGGGTCTGGTCGGTGATGTCGATGCCGACTTCCCGCATGGCCTGCACGGCGGCGGGATTGACGGTGTCGGCGGGGGCGGAGCCGGCGGAGCGGACCTCGACGGTGTCACCGGCGAGGTGGCGCAGCCAACCGGCGGCCATCTGGGACCGGCCGGCGTTGTGCACGCAGACAAACAGGACGCTGGGCTTGTCGGACATCAGGAGCCTTTCTGGCAGTGCGGTTCGGGTGCGCGGGGCTGCGGTCATGAGCGCTGGTCGGCGGCCGGGTTGCGCTCGTCGGTGGGCACGACCACCTGGTCGGCGGCCTGCCCGGCGTCGGGGTAGAGCACGGCCAGCAGGCCGATGCCGACGGCGAGGCCGACGATCTGGGCGATGACGAAGCCGGGCAGCGAGACGGGGGCGATGCCGGCGAACGTGTCGGTGAACGCCCGTCCGATCGTCACGGCCGGATTGGCGAACGACGTGGACGAGGTGAACCAGTACGCGGCTCCGATGTAGGCGCCCACGGCGGCCGGGGCCACGGCGGCGCGGCCAGAGCGTGCCAGGGCGAAGACGAGCAGGATCAGGCCGGTGGTGGCGACGACCTCGCCGAGCCACAGGTTGCCGGCGGCACGGTCCTTGCCCGACCAGGTCACGGCGGCCAGGTCGAACATCAGATTCGCCAGCACCGACCCGGCGATCGCCCCGGCGACCTGGGCGCCCACGTAGCCGCCGAGGTCGCGGACGGTGAGGCCGGTGCCGGCGCGGCGGCCGAGGAACCAGTCGGCCGCGGAGACCACCGGGTTGAAGTGCGCGCCGGAGACCGGGCCGAAGATCAGGATCAGCGCGCCGAGGGCGAACGCGGTGGCGATCGAGTTCTCCAGTAACTGCAACCCGACGTCGTGCGGGGACAGAGTGGTGGCCATGATGCCGGAGCCCACCACGGCGGTGACCAGCAGGGCGGTCCCGAGAAACTCGGCCAGCAGGCGCCGCCAGAGTGCGATGGTCATCAGTTGGTTCTCTCCTAGTGCGCTGACGGTGCGAGCCGATGTCGGGCCGGCGGGTCTATCGGGTGGCGGTGACGTTCAGGTCGTCGAGCAGGCGGCGGACGCGGCGTTCGATCTCGTCGCGGATCGGCCGGACGTCGGTCAGGCTCTGGTCGGCGGGGTCGTCGAGGTCCCAGTTCTCGTAGCGGGTGCCGGGAAAGACCGGGCAGGCGTCGCCGCAGCCCATGGTGATCACGACGTCGGCGGCGCGGATCACCTCGTCGGTCCAGGGCTTGGGGAACTCGTCGGTGATGTCGATGCCGCGTTCGGTCATCGCCGCGATCGCGGCGGGGTTGACCTCGATGCCGGGCTCGCTCCCCCCGGACCACGCCACGGCGTTGTCGCCGGCGAGGTGGGTGAAGAAGCCCAACGCCATCTGGGAGCGGCCGGCGTTGTGGGTGCAGAGGAACAGCACCACCGGGCGGCCGTCGCGGTGGTGACCCTCGACCCGGGCGAGGGCGCGCAGGCGCTGGCGGGCGAACCGCTCGGCGAGCAGGGGCAGGTAGTTGGGGATGCTGCCGGCGGTGGCGAACTGGTCGTAGCTGGACTGCAGGAACGCCTCGATGGTCTCGGCGCCGTAGATGCCGGCGAATTCGGCGGCGAGGCGTGTGGCCGCGGTGCGCAGGGCGACCTGCTGGTCGACGGAGATTTCCTGAAGCGGGTGGGGGCTGGTGTCAGTCACGGTGTCCTCCCGGATCCATGGCGGGGGTGATGACGGGGGCGACGCGCTCGACGCGGGCGGCGAGGTCGGCGAACGCGGCCTCGAACGCGTCGTCGGTGTCGGCCCGGACCGGGTCGGGCACCGACCAGTGCAGCCGAGGCCGGACCGGGCCGGTGAGTTCCTCGTGGGCGTTGTCGCAGACGGCGATGACCAGGTCGTCGTCGCGGACGATGTCGGCGATGTGAAAGGTGCCGGTCGGGTTCAGTGCCAGCCCGTGCCGGTGGGCGACGGCGACGGCACGCGGGTGGACCCGCTGGGCGGGTTTCGTGCCCGCGGACGCCGCTGCGGTGTGGGTGCGATCCGACCAGAGGGCGGCGGCCAGTTGCGAGCGGGCGGAGTTGCGGGTGCACACGAACACCACCCGCCGCACCCCGGTCAACGGCGCCGGGTTCAGCGCGACGAGGGCCTCGGGCCGCAGCCGCAGGTAGGTGCGACGCCGATCGCCCTCGGACCGGCCGCGCCCGACCAAGCCAGCTTCGGTGAGCACCTTGACGTGGTGGGCGACCAGGTTGGTCGGCATCTGAAGGTCCTGGGCGATCTCTCCCGGGGAGGCGTCGCCGAGGGTGAGCGCGTCCACGATCGCCAGGCGCGCCGGGTCGCCGAGCGCGGCGTGGATCCGGGCGCGCCCCTGCAAGGAAGCCAACTCAGTAGTCATTGACTCAATGATTACTGAGTGATCACCTGAATGTCAAACGGGAGTGAGGGAGGTGCTCCTGGGTGCGCCTTCGCAGTTCAGGGCGGGAGAACTTGACGCTGCTGGGCGTTGACCCGTCGCCTGGGCCGTCCACCCGATGACCTGCTTCGAGGTGGCCGGTAGTCGCTCAGCTCTATTGGGTTTCACCGCGGCCTCGTAGGGTTCGAGCGGTGCTGACACCGCCCGCCGCCCGCCACCTCGTGGGTCGCTCCTCGTTGCTGCTGGCTGTCGCAGCCGGCGCCGCCGTCGGGGTACTCGGCGGCATGATCGGTCTCGGCGGCGCCGAGTTCCGGCTACCCCTGCTGATCACGCTGTTCGGGTTCGCCGCGCTCCAGGCCGTGATCCTCAACAAGGCGCTCAGCCTGGTGGTGGTCCTCACCGCCCTGCCCGCCCGCCTCGCCGCAGTGCCCCTGTCCGCGCTGGCCCCGCACTGGAGCGTGGTGCTCAATCTGCTGGCCGGCAGCCTGTTCGGCGCGTGGGTTGGCGCGTCCTGGGCCACCCGAATGCGCTCATCGACGCTCTACCGCGTCCTGGCCGCGCTCTTGGTGCTCATCGCCGCGGCGCTGATCGGCAATCATGTCGGCACGCTCGGGCAGCTCACGCTGACCCCGGTGGCGGTCATCGCGGCCGGCGTGGTCGCCGGCTTCTTCATCGGCGTCGTCGCCGCGATCATGGGCGTCGCCGGTGGGGAACTGCTGATTCCGACGATCGTGCTGCTGTTCGGCACCGACATCAAGATCGCCGGAAGCCTGTCCTTGGCGGTGTCCCTGCCGACCATGCTCGTCGCGTTCGCCCGCTACAGCCGCGACGGCAGCTTCGTTGTTCTGCGCCGTCATGCCCGCCTCGCTGGCGCCTTCGCCAGCGGGTCGATCGCCGGCGCCATCCTGGGCGGGCTGCTGCTCGGCGTCGTTCCCGACGCCATCCTCATCCCCGGCCTCGCCGCGTTGCTGGTGCTCTCCTCGATCAAGGTGTGGCGCCACGCCACGGCCGAATGACCGCTTTGATGGCCGGTCGCATGATCCGGGCGAGCCGCCGCCTGATCCGCACCGTTGCTGGCAAATACGGCTGTCCCCGGATCGCCGTCGTCGTGAACGGACCCAAGCTGCGGTCACGCCTGGTGCCGTCGACGGTGAGCAGAGCGGCAAGTTGGCGCAAGATGGCCCCCTGGCGCGGTAGTACACCCAGGTGCCGCGGTGCTTGACGTCGCCGGGCAGTCTGCCGCCCTCGGGACGAGGTCGGTTCAGCAGCAGGTCTTGAGGTAGGACTGCAGTTCGGCCAGCGCTGCCTGCGCGCCGTCGCGGTCGGCCCGGTAGTAGACCGTCTTGCCGTCGCGCCGCGAGGCAACGACCCGCCCCCGTCGCAGCAGGGTCAGCTGCTGCGACGCGGTCGCCTGGCTGATCCCGATGCGCTTGGCGACGTGCCCGACGGACAGCTCGGCACCTTGGGCGAACAGCATCATGATCCGTTGGCGGGTGGGACTGCCCAGCGCCTTGAGGAACTCCTGGGTGTCCGGCGCCAACCCGCTCGGGCCGCCGGGCGGCGCCGTCGCGCGCGGGGTCACCTGCGAGGGCGAAGGCTCATCCATGCCTGACACCTTCCCGCACCGCAGTCATATTGTCATTCAACGAAATGACGATACGATATTGGCGTGACCACCTCTGGAGATCCTGTGATCATCGTCGGCGGCGGCCAGTCCGGCCTCGCCGCCGCCCACGCCGCCCTGACCGCTGGCCTGCGCCCCCTCGTGCTGGAGGCAGGCGCCGAGGCGGTGGGTTCGTGGCCGGACTACTACGACAGCCTCACCCTGTTCTCCCCGGCCCGCTTCAGCGCCCTGGCAGGCCTGGCGTTCGACGGGGGCGATCCGCAGCGGTACCCGACGCGTGACGAGGTCGTCGCCTACCTGCGTCGCTACGCCAGCGGGATCGACGCCGAGATCCGTACCGGCGTACGGGTCGCCGCCGTGCGTCAACGCCCCGGCGGCGGCTATCTGGTGAGCACCGACAGCGGCGACGAGATCGCGGCGGCGGGGATCATCGCGGCCAGCGGCTCGTTCGGCAACCCGCACCTGCCGGCGCTGCCCGGTCTCGGCGACTACACCGGCGAGGTGCGCCACGTCGCGCAATACCGGCGGCCCGAGACGTACGCCGGCAAGCGGGTCATCGTGGTCGGCGCCGGGAACTCCGCCGTCCAGGTCGCCCACGAGTTGGCGCCGACCGCACGGGTCACCCTGGCGACCCGGGCGCCGATCCAGTTCGTGCCGCAGCGCATCCGCGGCCGGGACCTGCACCACTGGCTGGATGTCACCGGGGCTGACCGCCTCCCGCGCGCGGTGCTCACCCGCCTGATCCGTCATGCCGCGGTGCTCGACACCGGCGTCTACCGCGACGCCATCGCCCGCGGCCTGCTCGACCGCCGGGACATGGTCACCGCCTTCACCCCCGAGGGCGTCAGATGGCCCGACGGCACGTGCGAGCCGGTCGACGCGGTGATCTTCGCGACCGGCTACCGGCCGAACCTCGGATACCTCGCCACGCTCGGCGCCCTCACCGCTGACGGCACGCCCGAACACGTCGGCGGGATCTCCACCACCCACCCCACGCTGACCTACCTGGGGCTGGAGTTCCAACGCTCGTTCGCGTCGAACACCCTGCGCGGCGTCGGCCGCGACGCCACCCACGTCGCCACCGCCCTGGCCGAGCGCCTACCCGCCCCGGGTCGCCGCGCAGGCCTCAGGCCACGGCGGCCGGTTCGACGCTGAGCAGTCCGGCGAGCTGACGCAGGATGGCCGGCCGGGCCCGGTAGTACACCCAGGTGCCGCGGCGTTCGGCGTCGACGAGGCCGGCCTCGCGCAGCGTCTTGAGGTGGTGCGAGATCGTCGGCCCGGTCAGGTCGAACGCCGGGGTCAGGTCGCAGACGCACGCCTCCCCGCTCTTCGCGGAGGCGATCATCGACATCAGCTGCAGCCGCACCGGGTCGCCGAGCGCCTTGAACGCCAGCGCGAGCACCGCGGCGGTCTGCGCCGGCACCGGGCTCTGCGCCAGCGGCGGGCAGCACGGCGTGTCGGCGGTGAGGTCGATGACGGGAAGCGACCCGGCTTGCTTTGACATGCCTCTAGGTTGACAGGTGTCTAAGCAGCGTGCAACTCTCTGATTCGACAGACGTCGAGACAGGCGTCGTGGGAAGGGAGTCGTCATGTTCGGCACAGCACGACGTACGGCGAAAGCCCAGGCGGGGGCGCGGTTCTGTGACTCCTGCGCGCGGGTGTCCACCGCGGCGCAGCGGGCGCAGCGGCGCTTCGACCAGGTCCGTGACACCGCCTACGCCCTGATCGGCGCCCGGTAACCGAAAGGTTGTGTGATGAGCGAGAACACCCAGATCAGCCCCGCGACGGCGGGCGGGTTCGCCGGTGATCCGGTCGCCGCCCTGGCCGTGAGCGGCTCCGGTTCCTGCTGCGGCAGCCCCGCGCAGGCGGTCGGCTCGATCCTCCCGCCCGCTGGGCAGTTGCCGACGGCGGGGCCGTGCTGCGGCAGCCAGCAGGCCGCCGAAGCGGCCGGCTCCTGCTGCGGCACCGAGGCGAAGACCGAAGCCGTCACGACGGGTCAGGGGTGCTGCGGATGACCGCCGGATCGGAGTCGGTCGCCCACCTTGACGCGCTACTTCCCCTGGTGTCGGCAGAGCGGATGGCCGCCACGGTCACTGCTCTCGCCTCGGCTGAATTCACCGGCCGGCGGGTCGGCACGGCCGGCGGCGCCGCCGCCCGCGCCTGGCTCGTCGCGCACCTCGCCGACCTCGGCGCGGCGGTCGACACTGATGACTTCCCGGTCCGCAACGTGCCCGAGCTGTACGCGGCGCCGGCGGTCGTCTGGGGTGAGGGTGAGACCTCGACGCGGCTGACCTTCGGCCGCGAGGTCGCGGTCCACTCCACCTCAGCCGACACGTCTGAGGTCAGGCGCGGCCCGTTGGGTGTGGCCGGCAGCAACGACCCGACCGGCCGGTGGCTGGTGGTGCCTGCGGGCGGGAACCCTCTCGACGCCGCCCGCGACGCCTCGGGCGCCGCGGGTCTGCTGGTGAGCCGGGCTGTCGACGCCGACGGCTGGCAGTACACGGTCCTCGCCGGACCGGACCCGGGACCGCTGCCCATCCTGACCCTCGACGCCGGCACCCACCGCGCCGTCCTGGCCGCCGCCACCAGTGCGGGTTGGTGGAGCGCGAACACCCCACTGCGCCGCCGCGACGTGACCGGCGCCAACATCCACGCGAGGTTCCCGGCGGCTGAGCCGGGTGGGATCGAGGTGTTGCTGACCGCGCACTACGACGGCGTCGGCGACCATCCCGGCCTGCGTCAGCCCGGGGCGTCCGACAACGCCAGCGGCGTCGCGGTGGTCCTGGAAGCCGCCCGCATCCTTGCCGCCGCCCGCCCTGCGGGGGTCGGGGTAGCGGTCGCGCTGCTCGACGCCGAGGAGGTCGGTGCGCTGGGCTCGGCCCACCACAGCCAACAGCTGCAGTCCGGCGACGTTCGGCCGCTGGTCATCAACATCGACGGCGCGGGGCTGCTCGACCAAGCCGCCGCGGTCGAGGCCGGCGGGCCGGCCCCCGCGCTGCTCGCGCTGCTCGACCAGGCCGGGCGGCACACCGGCCTTCCGCTCGCCGCCGGGCCAGTCGCCTCCGACAACCGCCGCTACGCCGCCGCCGGCCTCGCGGCGGTGGGCATCGGCGCCGGCATGGCCGGCTACCACAGCCCCGCCGACACCCCGGACCGCGTAGACCCGCACACCCTGAAGGCGATCGCCCGCCTCGTTGTCGCCACCGTTCACCTGGCCGCTTCGGCGCCCGCTACACTTTCATCGCCGATCGGCGATAAACGATAGAAGGGGTGGGGTTGTGGACGAGTTGCTCGACCGGAGCACCGCGCAGCAGTACGCGTCGTGGTTCCGGGCCCTCGCGGACCCGACCCGGGTTCAGATCGTCGAGTACCTCGCCCGTCACGCCCGACCGATGAGCGTCGGCGAGATCGTCGCCGCGATCGGCCTGGCCCAGTCCACCGTCTCGCAGCATCTGAAGATCCTCACCGAGGTGCGGTTCGTCCTCGTCGAGGCGGTCGGCACCGCCCGGCACTACCGGATCAACGACGCCTGCGTCGACTGCTTCCCCTCCGCCGCCGACGTCGTCATGGGCCGACCCGCCCCCCACCCGAACGGAGCGTGCTGATGGCTGAGGTCACCGTTCGCCCCATGACGGCCGGCGACGCCGCACGGGTGCTCGCGATCTACCAGGCCGGCCTCGACGGCGGCGACGCCAGCTTCGAGACCACGGCGCCGACGTGGGCGCAGTTTGACGCCGGCAAACTACCCGCGCACCGCCTCGTCGCCGTCGACGGCGACACCACGGTGATCGGGTGGGTCGCCGTCTCGCCCACCTCCGCCCGCGCGGTCTACGCCGGCGTGGTCGAGCACTCCATCTACGTCGACCCCACCGCCCGCGGCCGCGGCGTCGCCCGCCTCCTGCTCGACGCCCTGATCGCCTCCACCGAAGCCGCCGGCGTCTGGACCATCCAGTCCGGTGTCTTCGGCGAGAACACCGCCAGCCTCCGCCTGCACGAGCGCGCCGGTTTCCGGGTCATCGGCGTACGCGAACGGGTCGCCCGCCACCACGGCCGGTGGCGCGACGTGATCCTGCTGGAGCGCCGCAGCCCCGTCATCACCTGACCAACCCTCGACCCCGCCGCACCGCCGCCGTCTACCTGTCTGATTCGACAACCCTCGACACAGAGGAGATACCTGATGAACGCCCTGCATGACCTGCCCGTCGTGGTGATCGGCACCGGACCGGTCGGCCTGGCCGCCGCCGCGCACCTACACGAGCGTGACCTACCGTTCCTCGTCCTAGAAGCCGGCGACACCCCCGCCGCCGCCGTACGGCAGTGGGGACATGTCCGGGTCTTCTCCCCCTGGCGCTACAACATCGACCCCGCCGCCCGCCGACTCCTCGACGACGCCGGGTGGGTCGCCCCCGACCTTGAGGACCTGCCCACCGGCGCCGAGTTGGCCGACGACTACCTCCAGCCCCTGGCGGAGGTGCCGCAGCTCAAGCCGCACCTGCGCTACGGCGCCCGCGTCGAGGCGATCAGCCGCCTCGGCCTCGACCGGCTGCGCACCGCCGGCCGCGACACCACGCCATTCCTCGTCCGCCTCGCCGACGGCCAGGAGATCCACGCCCGTGCCGTCATCGACGCTTCCGGCACGTGGGACACCCCCAATGTCCTGGGCGCGTCCGGGTTGCCCGCCCGCGGTGAGAGCAGTGTCGCTGCGTTCCTAGAGCACGCGTTGCCCGATGTTCTCGGCGCGGCCCGGGACCGGTTCGCCGGCCGGCACACCCTCGTCGTCGGGGCCGGCCACTCTGCCGCGAACACGCTGCTGTCCCT
The DNA here is from genome assembly GCF_022229015.1 of Micromonospora foliorum. Classification (GTDB taxonomy): domain Bacteria; phylum Actinomycetota; class Actinomycetes; order Mycobacteriales; family Micromonosporaceae; genus Micromonospora; species Micromonospora foliorum. The sequence goes on along the minus strand of NZ_JAKKFF010000189.1, from coordinate 7,638 downwards.
GGCCGAGTTGGCCGAGTCCACGCCGGGCACCGAGGTGACCTGGGCGATCCGCACCGCCTCACCGTCGCGCACCTACGGCGGCGGGGACGCCGATGCTCTACCCGCACGCGGTGCCCTGGGCTCCCGGCTACGCGCGCACGTCGACGCCGGCCGGATCCGCCTGCTCACCGGTTTCGCCGTGCACGCCCTCACCCCCACCGACGGTCGGGTCAGCGTGGTCGTGCGCCACGCCGACGGCGGCGAAGAGTCCGTCACCGTGGACCGGATCGTCGCGGCAACCGGCTTCCGCCCCGACCACTCCATCGCCGCCGAACTGCGCCTCGACCTTGACCCGGTCCTGGGCGCCACCCGCGCCCTGGCCCCGCTGATCGACCCCAACGAGCACTCCTGCGGCACCGTGCCCCCACACGGCGTGGACGCGCTCACCCACCCCGAGGCGGGCTACTACGCCGTCGGGATGAAGTCCTACGGGCGGGCGCCAACGTTCCTGATGGCCACCGGTTACGAGCAGGTCCGCTCCGTCGTCGCCGCCCTCGCCGGCGACTGGGCAGCCGCCCGCGACGTCCAACTCGACCTCCCCGAGACCGGGGTGTGCAACAGCAACCCGGACGAGTCCGCCACCGCCGACAGCTGCTGCGGGCCGGCACCGGCCGCCCAGAGCTCCGGACGGGGCCTGGCCACCGGCATCTCCGGCGGGCTGCTCGCCGCACCGTTGAGCCTGCTCACCCTCGACGCCGCACCCGCCGACACGCAGACCGGCGGCTGCTGCGCCAGCTGATGCCCACCACCGTCACGGTGCCCGCCGACCCTGTTGTTGGCGGGCACCACGGGTGGCGGATCGTCGCCGCCCTCGCCGTCACCTCCACCATCGGCTACGGCACCCTCTACTACGCCTACGCCGTCCTGCTCACCCCGATGGCCGCCACCCTCGGCGCCTCCACCACCGCCGTCACCGGCGCGCTCACCGCGAGTGTCCTTGCTGGCGCCCTCGCGGCGATCCCCGTCGGACGGTGGCTCGACCACCACGGCGGACGCGCGCTGATGACCGCCGGCTCGATCACCGCCACCGCCCTGCTGATCGCCTGGTCCCAGGTCCACACCATCGAACAGCTGTACGCGGTGATGATCGGCATCGGGATCACCGGCGCGATGGTCCTCTACGAACCCGCGTTCGCCGTCATCGTCGCCTGGTTCACCCCCCAGCGGCGCGCCACCGCCCTGCTGGTCGTCACGATCGTCGCCGGGTTCGCCAGCACCATCTTCATGCCCCTCACCGGTATCCTGGCCGCCCACCTCGGCTGGCGCGGCGCCCTGCTCGTCCTCGCCGCCATCCACGGCGCGGTCACCGTGCCGCTGCACGCCCTCACCATCCGCCGGCCCCGACTGGCAACGACGACGGCGCCCGCCGGCACCGAGCGGTCAGGGCATGCCCAGCGGCGCGCTGTGGCCCGGGCCGCGATGCGCGACACCGGGTTCTGGATCCTCGCCGCGACCCTGATCGCTCACGGCGCGGCCACCAGCACCATGACCGTGCACCTCATCGGCTACCTCACCAGCCGCGGCCACCCCGCCACCGTCGCCGCCACCCTGACCGGGCTGCTCGGCGTCCTGTCCGTCACCGGACGACTCGTCCTCACCGCCGCCCGCCGACACCTGCGCGTCACCACCATCGTCGCCGCGGTCTTCGCCACCCAGGCCGCCGCGGTGCTCGCCATGCCGCTGCTCGCCGGCACCCGCACCGGCGCGGCCATCACCGTCATCGGCTTCGGACTCGGCTTCGGCATCACCAGCCTCGCGACCCCCGCCCTACTCACCGACCGGTACGGCACCACCGCCTACGCCACCATCGCCGGCCGACTCACGGCCCCCGTCACCATCGCCAAAGCCGCCGCGCCCCTCGCCGCCGCCACCCTCCTGCACACCACCACCGCCTGGACACCGCTACTCGTCGCTGTCGCCGGATGCTGCGCCTTCGCCGCTATGGGCATGCTCACCCGCACCACCACCGCATCGTCCACCCCTGCCAGCTAGGCGGGGGTCCGCACGACAGCGCCTCGGTGTGTGCTCGACGAGTGTCCTATTCGGTCAGCTCGGGTAGGCGTGCGTGCTCGGTCCACAATGTCAACTTCTAATACTGGGGCGCGTCCGGTACCTTTTTGGCGTGTCGGTCGGGGGACCTCCTACCAGGTAGCCCTGCCTTTCGACGCTCGGGCGGCACCTTGGCGACCCAAGCCTCCTGCAGTCGGGCCGCTCCACCATCCGTCCGGTACGCGCCTGCGGCCCCGGTGCCGGCCGGGAAACGACACGTGCCAGACCTACCTGGTAGGCGTGGGGACGGACCGCTGTAGGTCGGGAGGGCGTGGAGCATGGTTACGCTCGGTGTCGCGTGCACGTCGTCGTACGCGTACCTCGTGGTCGCCGATGACGGGGGCATCCTGGACGGCAAACCCGAGCGGCTGGCTTTCCGAGACGGCCTCTCCGAGCCTGAGCGGTTGGTCGAGTTCGGGAAGGACGCCGCTCGCGCGCTGCGCGACGCCGGCGGGTCTGAGGTGGTAATCCTGCGAGCCGTCTCGAGTCACATGGACACGCACACCGGGTGGACGGACCGGCTGGCCATGGAGACGCTGCTGCGGTTGGAGTGCGCAAAGGCCGACATTCCGTGCCGGTACATCTCGCACCAGGCGGTCAAGGGCGTGTTCTCGTTGACTGGGCGCGGGAAGCTGACGGAGCTCGGCGAGGGTCTAGTCACGCGCAGTGGCCGCTACTGGGGCGATGGCCGCAATCTGGCCGCGCTCGCTGCCGCCGCGGTGAGGGCGGGGGCCTGAGGTGCTTCACGGCGATCGGCTCGATCAGCCGTCGTACTCGTTTCTCCGGACTCTGCCCGGGGGTGCAGTCGGCGAAGTCCGGCTCGTCTGGCATGAGCCGCTGCAGCGGATGCTGGTGCAGAAGACCATCGACCTTCTCGGCCTCGAGGACGCCGTCGCCTATCAGGAGCCGAGGCTGCTCGACCGGGTTCAGCACGATCATGTCGTCAGAATCCGCGACGCCCAGCCGGACCCCGAGATCAACTTTGGGTTGACGCTCGTCATGGACTACCAGCCCGGCGGGAGTGTCCACGACGCGCTGAAGGAGGGCCACCGCTTCGGGGTTCGTCGGGCGCTGCTGCTCGCGGGACAGGTCTTGGACGCGCTCGATCACCTCCACATCCAGCACAAGTTTCTGCACCGCGACGTCAAGCCGGGCAACATCCTGCTCGATCAGGACCGCAAGACGGCGTACCTCAGCGACCTTGGGTCCGCCGCTCCTCTGTCGGACGGTGATCCGACCTGCAGCGCGCACGGCGGGACCTTGCTTTACCGGCCGCCGGAGTACGCGTCGGGGGTACTGGACGCGCGGTCGGACGTCTACAGCCTTGGCGTGACACTGCTCGAGATGCTGCGAGGACCGTTCCCCTACGATCGGATGGACCCCCTCCAGATGGAGGAGGCGTTGGGGCGCAACCGGCGGGCGTTCCCGGACGGCCTCGCCGAGTTTCCTCCGCACGTCAATCCGCAGGTGCGTAGGGCAGTCCGGTCGATGGCCGCGCAGGCGCCGTCATCGAGGCCCGCATCCGCCATTGACGCGCTTCGCCGGCTACAGGAGTGCAAGACGATCGACTGGCGGCTGTGCGGGCCCCGCGACGGCGGGCCCCGCGAGTGGGAGGGTTCGGGGCTGCCCGGCCGCGATGGAAGAGCCCGTTGCTACCGCGTCGAGGCTGTGCCGCTGGGCGCCGGGCGACATCGTGGCCGGATGCGCGTGAACGTTTTCTACCGCAACCGAGATGGCGCAGCCTGGCGACGACTCGAACCCGAAGCTGTGGTGGATCCCGATGACCGAGATGCCCTGGACCGGGCCTTCTCGACAGCGCACAGCGACGCTTTCCAGCGTTGAGCAGCCCAAAACAGTAGGTCTGGATTAGCCAGACAGGTGCGAAGGCCACCATGCCTGGCAGCCATCGCGGCCTCGGCGGTCAGCTCCCACCCCGCCGACGCCCCGGACCCGACCGGCACGACCAAGCCTTCAACCCTGAGCGAGCGCAGCGCCTGATCCGCTCCAACGACGCGGACGCCGACGTGCGGGTCCGGCCGGGTCAGCGCCCCGTTCAGCGGATCGGCTAACCCGGTCGCCAAGGCCCTCTCGCGCAGCTCAAGCAAGGCACGGTGCAGCGGCCATGCTGGATCGACCGGCGCACGCGTCACCGGGCCGCTGGCAAGCAACGCGCACACGACGTCGGCAAGGGGCAGCCTCATACGCTGAGGTTCGGAGGTAGATACGAGCCGGAGCTGAACCATGCCGCCTCCCCCGTTGCATCGTGCTACCGCTACGGCACCAGCATGCAGCACCGGACCCATGGTCACCAGATACCCGAAGCGGTTCACCGGCCGCTATGAGCATCGGACGGTGGGCGGTGGCATCGGGCACAACCTGCCGCAGAGGCGCCGCAGCAAGTCCCCGACGCGGTGCTCCAGGTCAGCGCGTGGGGCGAGGTACCCGTCCCGACCAATAGGCACAGTTCATCACCGGCATCGAGCAAGAAACCGCTTCGGGACGACCTACGAAGTTTGCCGGGCGGCCGAGCGTTGCTTGGTTGTCGGCTCCGGACGACCCCAGCCCCCGCCAGGGATCGCCCGGATACCGGGGGCGTCACGCGTCGCGGCCGGACAGGAACCGGATCGCGGTGAGGACGAGGGCGCAGCAGCCGCCGAACGCGACCCCACCCGACAGCAAAGCCTGGCCGATGCTCGGCTCGATGGCCCAGGAGATCCAACTGGTAATCGTCGCGGTCAAGCCGCCCGACAAGACGGCGATGACCAGGCACAACAGCCGGATCAGGGAACCACTCTCCATGCTTCCACCCTTCGCTAAACAGACCCCTCCCCAATGGGGGTGTCTGAAGACGCGTGGGAGCGATGGAGTTGTTCGTCGTCCGTCCATAATGGCTGGCTCTGGGGACGGCCGCAAGTACTGGTGATCGGGGTCGCCGCCAGCTCCGCACCGCGCGACGGACTGGCTGTCCGTCTACCCCCCAACACCACCACGAAGAATGTGACTAGTCCTCACAAATACCTCCTTAGCGCACAAGAAAAAGGAAGAATCGTGGCCAGTTCGGGAACTATCTACAAGCGGTGTGGCTGCCGACACAATGAAACCAAGAAGCGGCTCGAAGCCAACTGCGCACGCCTGCCGGAACGCGGCCATGGCACTTGGTACTTCGCCTGCTCCGCGACCGACGCGTTCGGCAGGCCGACACGGGCCCGTCGAGGTGGCTTCCGGTCCAAGACTGCCGCCACCCAGGCGCGCAACGATTGGCTGAGCCAGACCGGCGAAGAACGCACCGCGCAGGGATGGACCCTCGAACGGTGGCTGCGATATTGGCTGTCCACCCGCACCAAGATCAAGGACACCACCAGGGCCCAGTACGCACGGGACGTCGAACAGTTCCTCATTCCCCACATGGGCAGGATCACCCTGGCCGACCTCAACATCCGCCGAATCCGCGGCGGCTTCGACGACATCGCACAGACCACCAACGGACGCGGCCAGCCACAGTCGCCCTCATGCCTGCAGCATCTGCGGACCACTCTTCGCGCGGCACTCAACCTCGCTGTCAGGGAGGGCCTGCTCGACGCCAACCCGATCCGGCACCTCGAACTCCCGTCCTACCGCAAGCCGCACGCCAAGGTGTGGACACCGGCACGGGTCGCGGAATGGAGGGCGACCGGTCGACGGCCAGCGGTCGCCGTCTGGACCGCGCCTCATCTCGCCGCGTTCCTCGACGCGGTCACCACCGACCGGCTCTTCGCCCTGTGGTGGCTCATCGCGCTGCGCGGCCTACGTCGCGGCGAGGCATGCGGCCTGCGCTGGTCCGACATCGACCTCGACCACGGCGTGCTGTTCATCTTCCGCAGCCGCACCGTTGTCGGCTACCAGGTCATCGAAGGAGAACCCAAAACGGCCGCCAGCACGCGCGCCGTCGCTCTCGATAAACACACCGTGGCCGTGCTTCGCGAGCACCTACGACGTCAGCGTCAGCAACAGGCCGCTCGCGAGGCGGCGGGCAGAGCCTGTTATGACAGCGGTTACGTGTTCATCCGCCCCGACGGCAGGCCGCTACACCCCGGATACGCCACGCGGCACTTCACCCAACTCGTCAAGCGAGCCGATATCCCACCGATCCGTCTGCACGACCTGCGCCACGGCGCCGCGTCCCTCGCCCACGAAGCCGGCGCCGACCTCAAAACCGTGCAAGACCTACTCGGCCACGCAAGCATCGTCACCACCGCTGACACCTACACCAGCGTCCTGCCATATGCCCAGCGTAAATGCGCCGAAGCCACCGCCCGACTGGTCCTCGCCGCAGCCCGCCGCACCCGCGAAAAGATCAGGAAGAGCGGCCGGGGCAACCGCCCCACACCCCGCCCAAAAAACAAGCACACCGCCCGTCAAGCACCAGTGACCCCGCCACAAAAGCGCAGGTCAACACCCATGCGACCCAAGCATGACTACGGAAAGTGACGGCGCCCACATGACACCCACGCGACACCCACTGTCCAACCGTGACGATCAACAAAAAGCGCCTGACCGCGTTTCCGCAGGTCAGACGCCTGATGATCTTGTGCGCCCGAAGGGACTCGAACCCCTAACCTTCTGATCCGTAGTCAGATGCTCTATCCATTGAGCTACGGGCGCTTGTGCTCAGCCAGTGTACACACCCGGCTTTCGCGCGGAGACTCCGGGATTCGAACCCGGGAGGGGCTTTAAGACCCCAACCGCATTAGCAGTGCGGCGCCATAGACCAGACTAGGCGAAGTCTCCCTGGTGATCCTCAGACCACCGCGCCCGAGGATACAGGTCGCCACCCACCGGGAGCAAAACGACTTCCGGGGTACGCACACCAGGGCCCGCCCGCGCCCGTGTTTCAACGCTGTGCGCCGGCGTGATCGGGACTACGCTCCATCGATATGCAGGAGCAGCCGCCCAGCGAGTCGACCCGTCGAGAGCCTGCTGAACGAGCGCGTCGGCGCTCCCCACGGGCCACCTTCCGGCCGCCGATCGTGGCCGACGAGCCCACCGAGACGGTGGAGCCCGCAGATACGGCGGCCCCGCCGGCAGCCGCTCCGGTCAGCCAGCGCCCTCGACGGGGCAAGCCCGCCCCGGCGGTGCTCTTCCAACCACCGGAGCCGGACCGTCCCCTGCCTCCACAGCCCCGGCGCCCACCGACGGAGCCGACCACCGACGCGGGTGCGGAGCCACCAGAACAGCCGGGCGTCGACCAGCCAGGCCCGGAAACAGGTGCCGCACCGACACCGCCGAAGGCCCGGACCACCCCCGTTCGCAAGGCGGCTCCCCGGAAGGCAACCGAGACGCCCACCGAGGTGACCCCGGCCACGCCGGCGCCCCGCAAGCGCGCCGCAAACTCCAGCAAGGCCGCAAACCCCACCAGACCCGCGAGCAGCGCCAAGGCCGCGAGCACCACCGAAGCACAGAGCACCACCACAGCCGCGAGCCCGACCGAAGCCCCGAGCCCGACCGAAGCCGCGAGCCCGACCGAACCCGCGAGCAGCACCGCAGAGGCGAGCAGCACCGCAGAGGCGAGCA
>NZ_JAKKFF010000188.1 GCF_022229015.1 Micromonospora foliorum | reverse complement strand
CCCGTCCGGCCCGCTCCCCGCGCGGCGCCCGGGCCGCGCGACGGTACGCGAGCAGCGCGAGGGCCGCGCCGGCCACCAGCAGCACCGGGTACAGCACGCCGAACCACTGTTGCCAGCGTCCGCAGCCGTCCACCGGGCAGAGCCCGTGCGCCAGCGGCACCCCCTCCAGCAGGCCGCCCCGGATCCGGTCGGACCACGGCGGCTGCGGTCCGGTCTTCGTGCTGACCGCCCGGAACACCGACAGCGAGTCCTCACCGGGCCCGGCCCGCAGGTTGTCGACGATCATCGGGGCCACGCCGACGACCACCCCCGCCACCAGCAGCAGGCCGGACCAGCCCAACAACTCGCGCCGTACCGCCCAGACCAGGGCCAGCCCGGCCACCGCGAGGTACGGCAGGATCAGCCAGTCCGACCAGACGGACAGCCCGACGAGCAGCCCGAACAGGCCGATCGCGAGCCGTCGGCGGTGGACCGTGCCGGCGGCCAACCCCACGGTGATCAGCAGCATCAGCAGCACCGCCGGCTTCACCTCCGGCCGCCCACCGACGACGGTGAGCTGGTCGCGCACCACCCGCTCCGGTCCGAGCGCGAGCAGGCCCACCACGAAGGCGGCGAACCACGGCGTGCAGAGCCGGCGGGTCAGCCGGTGGATCAGGTAGAGGAAGACCGCGTACAGCGCGAGCATCGGCAGCCGCAGCACCGGCCAACTCGGCCCGAACACCGCCACCAGGGGAGCGGCCAGGTACGACTCCAACATCCCCATGTAGTGCTGGCCGTAGAGGAAGACCGGGTGTTCCCGGCCCTGCCCGATGTGCAGCGCGGCGAGGCCGAAGGTCGCCTCGTCGCTGTTCGACACCGGCACGGTGAACAACGTCAGGACCAGCCGGTAGACGACACCGGCGAGCCCGAACAGCAGCGCCACGAGCGCCGGCCGGTCGAGTCGCGGGCGCCATCGCCCGCCGTGCTGCTCTGGATGCGACACGACCAACGCCCCCGTCGTCGTCCCGACCGGAGTGTTTCACGTTCGGCCGGGCCGCCGAGGTGGATCGGCGTAGCCGGGGTCAGGCTGGATAGGCGCAGCCCGGTCGGCTCGCGTGGCCGTGGCTGTCGACGTGTGGCAGGGTTGGCGCGTGCCACCCACTCCCGCCGGCCAACTGGCCGTTCCGAACCTGCACCGGGCTGCGCGGATCGAGGACGCCGTGCACCAGCTCGTCGAGCGTCGGCTGCGGCGCACCGGCTGGCGGGTCAACATCGTCGCGTACACCGGCTACGGCGCGCCGGGTTGGGTGCGGGTGATGTGCCGGGTGCTGCTGGGTCGTCCGGACACCCGCCAGCGGGGTCGGCTGGACAAGGTCCGCGGCTGGCGCAGCTTCACCACCCTGCCCGCCAAGCACGTCACCGTGACCATCGAGGCCGGCGGGGTGTGCCACGAGACGCGGGCCGACCGCAGCGGCTTCGTCGACACGCTGGTCGAGGCCGACCTGCCGCCCGGTTGGGGTACGGTCCGGCTCAGCGTCCCGGACGCCGAGCCGGTGGACGCCCCGGTGCGCATCCTCGACCCGGACGTCAGGTTCGGCATCCTCTCCGACATCGACGACACGGTGATGGTGACCGCGCTGCCCCGACCGCTGCTCGCCGCCTGGAACACGTTCGTGCTCGACGAGCACGCCCGCGCGGCCGTGCCCGGCATGGCGGTGCTCTACGAGCGGCTGGTCACCGCGCACCCCGGCGCGCCGGTCTTCTACCTCTCCACCGGCGCGTGGAACGTGGCGCCCACGTTGACCCGCTTCCTGTCCCGGCACCTCTACCCGGCCGGGCCGCTGCTGCTCACCGACTGGGGCCCGACCGCCGACCGCTGGTTCCGCAGCGGTATGGAACACAAGCGGGTCACCCTGGCCCGACTGGCCCGGGAGTTCCCCGACGTGCGCTGGCTGCTGGTCGGCGACGACGGTCAGCACGACCAGGAGATCTACCGGGAGTTCGCCGCCGCCCACCCAGAGAACGTCGCCGGGGTGGCGATCCGCCGACTCTCCCCGACCCAGTCGGTGCTGGCCGGTAGCCTGCCCGCCCCGGCCGGCCGGCCGTCGTCGGGGCCGGTGGGGCAGAAGTGGCTGTCCGCCCCGGACGGCGCCGGCCTGTGGCAGTTGCTGCGCGACGCCGGCCTGGTCTGACCGGCCGGCCTCGTCAGTCCCGGCGGAGCCAGACGGCGCCCAGCGGCGGCACCTGGAGGGCCGCCGACGCCACCATCCCGTGCCACGGCACGTCCTCGGCCCGCACCGCGCCCAGGTTGCCCACCCCCGACCCGCCGTAGTGGTGCGCGTCGGTGTTGAGCACCTCCTGCCACGTCCCGCCGGCCGGCAACCCGATCCGGTAGTCGTGCAGGGGCTGGGCGGAGAAGTTCGCCACGCAGACAAGCGTCGAGCCGTCCGGGGCGATCCGGACGAACGAGACGGTGTTGTTGGCGACGTCGTCGCCGGCGATCCAGCGGAAGCCGGCCGGTTCGGTGTCCTGTGCCCAGAGCGCCGGGGTGTCCCGGTAGACCCGATTGAGGTCGGCGACGAGCCGTTGCACGCCGGCGCGGGCCGGGTCGTGCAGCAGGTACCAGTCGAGGCCGCGTTCCTCGCTCCACTCCCGGTCGTCGGCCAGCTCGGAGCCCATGAAGAGCAGTTGCTTACCGGGGTGCGCCCACATGTACGCCAGCAGCGCCCGCACGTTCGCCAGTCGCTGCCAGGTGTCGCCGGGCATCTTGCCGGCCAGTGAGCCCTTGCCGTGCACGACCTCGTCGTGGCTGATCGGCAGCACGTAGTTCTCGCTCCAGGCGTACGCCAGGGAGAAGGTGAGCTGGTGGTGGTGGTGCTGGCGGTAGATCGGGTCCTTCGAGGTGTAGAGCAGGGTGTCGTGCATCCAGCCCATGTTCCACTTGAAACCGAAGCCCAGACCGCCATCGGCGGTGGAGCGGGTGACGCCCGGCCAGGCGGTGGACTCCTCGGCGATCATGACGACGCCGGCGTGGTGCTTGTAGACGGTCGCGTTCACCTCCTGCATGAACGCGATGGCCTCCAGGTTCTCCCGACCGCCGTACTTGTTCGGGGCCCACTCGCCGTGGTTGCGGGAGTAGTCCAGGTAGAGCATCGAGGCGACCGCGTCGACCCGCAGCCCGTCGACGTGGAACTGGTCGCACCAGTAGAGCGCGTTGGCGACCAGGAAGTTGCGCACCTCGTTGCGGCCGAAGTCGAAGACGTACGTGCCCCAGTCGGGGTGCTCGCCGCGCCGCGGGTCGGGGTGCTCGTAGAGCGGGGTGCCGTCGAACCGCGCGAGGGCCCACTCGTCCTTGGGGAAGTGCGCGGGCACCCAGTCCAGGAGTACGCCGATGCCGGCGGCGTGCAGCTGGTCGACGAGGTGGCGGAACTCGTCCGGGTCGCCGAACCGGGAGGTCGGCGCGTAGTAGCCGGTCACCTGGTAGCCCCAGGAACCGCCGAACGGGTGTTCCATCACCGGCAGGAACTCCACGTGCGTGAAGCCCAGCTCGGTGACGTACGCGGTGAGTTGTTCGGCCAGCTCGCGGTAGCCCAGGCCGGGCCGCCACGAGCCGAGGTGCACCTCGTAGACGCTCATCGGCTCCTGGTGCGGCTGCCGTTCGGCCCGCCGGGCCAGCCAGTCCGCGTCGTTCCACCGGTACGTCGAGTGGTGCACCACCGAGGCGGTGGCCGGCGGCACCTCGGCGTACGCCGCGAGGGGGTCGGCCTTGTCCCGCCACTGACCGTCGGCGCCCAGCACCCGGTACTTGTAGCGGGCCCCGGCCCGGGCGTTGGGGACGAACAGCTCCCACACCCCGCTGGAGCCGAGCGAGCGCATCGGCCAGCCGTCGTCGGGGCCCCAGCCGGTGAAGTCGCCGACCACCCGCACCCCACGGGCGTTGGGCGCCCAGACGCTGAACGCCACGCCCTCGTCGAGGACCCGGGCGCCGAGCGCCTCCCACAGTCGCTCGTGCCGGCCCTCGCGGATCAGGTGCAGGTCCAGCTCGCCGAGGGTCGGCGGGTAGCGGTACGGGTCGTCGTGCGTGGTGCCGTCGACCTCGACCCGGTAGTCGAGCACGGTGCCGTCGACCTGCGCCTCGAAGACGCCCACGTCGTGCACCCGCTTCATGGGGTGCCGCTCGTCGCCGACGAGCAGCGTGACGTCGCCGGCGCCCCGGCGCATCGTGCGGATCGTCGTCGAGGAGTCGGCGGGGTGCGCGCCGAGCAGCGCGTGCGGGTCGTGCGTCGCGCCGGAGATCAGCTGGTCCATCGGGCGTCCTTCGGGGCGGGAACGGTCGGCGCGGAACGGGATGAGCGGGCGGCAGACGAACGGGCAGCCAGGCGCGACGCCACCGTGGCCGGCGTCGTCGTGGCCGGGATCGTCGTGGCCGGGGTCGCCGGGGTCGTCGTGGCTGGCGTCGTCGTGGCCGGCGTCGTCGGCGCGGTGCCGCCGGAAAGGTCGTCCGGCACCTCGGCGACGGTGAGGTCGGCGGGCTCGGCGCCCGCCGGCTGCGGCGCGGTCGGCGGGGTCGGGCGGCGCACGGTCAACACGTGCGCGGGTTGCAGGTACGGGTCGAGCCGGACCGCGTTGCGCTGACCCCAGTCGTAGCTGGTGCCGGTCAGCTCGTCGTGCACCGTGAACCGCTCGTGCCAGTCGAAGCCGAGCGCCGGCATGTCGAGGGTGGTGTTGCCCCACTGCACGGCGCGCGGGTCGAACGAGCAGATCACGATGACCGTGTTGCCGGTCTCCGGGTCGTGCTTGGACCAGCAGAGCAGCGCCGGGTTGTCGATCTCGTGGAAGCGCAGGTTGCGGAGCTGGTGCAGGGCCGGGTTGTCGTGGCGTACCCGGTTGAGGGTGGCCAGGAACGGCGCCAGCGAGCGGCCCTGCGCCTCGGCGCCGGCCCAGTCCCGGGGTCGCAGCTCGTACTTCTCGTTGTCCAGGTACTCCTCGGCGCCCGGCCGGGCCACGTGCTCGAACAGCTCGTAACCGGCGTACAGGCCCCAGGAGGGGGAGAGCAGCGCGGCCAGCACCGCCCGGATCTTGAACATCGGCGGGCCGCCGTGCTGCAACGACTCGTGCAGGATGTCCGGGGTGTTCGGCCAGAAGTTCGGCCGCATGTAGTCGGCCGCCTCGATCAGCTCCTCGCAGTACTCCCGCATCTCGGCGGCCGTCGTGCGCCAGGTGAAATAGGTGTACGACTGCGTGAAGCCGATCTTGCCGAGGCCGTGCATGATGGCGGGCCGGGTGAACGCCTCGGCCAGGAACAGCACGTCCGGGTCGACCGCCTTCACCTCGGCGATCAGCCAGTGCCAGAAGTCGAACGGCTTGGTGTGCGGGTTGTCCACCCGGAAGATCCGGATGCCCTCGCCGACCCAGTGCAGCACCACCCGCAGCACCTCGGCCCGGATGCCCTCCGGGTCGTTGTCGAAGTTGACCGGGTAGATGTCCTGGTATTTCTTCGGTGGGTTCTCCGCGTACGCGATGCTGCCGTCGGCCCGGGTGGTGAACCACTCCGGGTGCTCGGTGACCCAGGGGTGGTCCGGCGCGCACTGCAACGCCAGGTCCATCGCCACCTCCAGGCCCTGCGCCGCCGCCGCCTGGATGAAGGCCCGGAAGTCTGCCGGCGTACCCAGATCGGGGTGGATCGTGTCGTGGCCGCCCTCGGCGGCGCCGATCGCCCACGGCGAGCCCACGTCGGTCGGCCCGGCGGTGAGCGCGTTGTTGCGGCCCTTGCGGTTGACCCGGCCGATCGGGTGGATCGGCGGCAGGTAGAGCACGTCGAAGCCCATCGCGGCGACCCCCGGCAGGCGCTCGGTGGCGGTCGCGAAGGTGCCGGACCGGTCGCCCACCGCTCCTTCGGAGCGGGGGAAGAACTCGTACCAGGCCGAGTAGAGCGCCCGCTTGCGGTCAACCCAGATCGAGTACGTGTCACCGACGGTGACCAGCTCCCGTACCGGGTGCTCCCAGAGCAGGTCGGCCAGGGCCAGCGCCGGGTCGACCCGCTGGGCCAGCGGCAGGTCGGTGTCGACAAGCGCGGTGAGCGCGTCGGCCACCCGGGGCCGGTCGGCGGTCGGGACGAGGCCCCGGGCGGCGGCGAGCACCCGCGCGCCCTCGGCCAGGTCGTTGGCGAGGTCCTCCGGCCCCTGCCCGGCGGCGATCTTCTTGGTCACCGCGTTCTGCCAGGTCAGGTACGGGTCCTGGAACGCCTCTACGGAGAAGGTCCACGAGCCGACGGCGTCCGGTGCGATGGTGGCGTGCCAGCGGTCCTGGCCGGGCTCGCCGGGGCGCATCCGGGTGAACGGCCGGGTCGCGCCGTCCGGGCCGGCCCACACCACGTTGCAGCCCAGCGCGTCGTGCCCCTCCCGGTAGGCGCGCGCCGACACCGGAACCGGCTCGTCGACCACCGCCTTGGCCGGGTATCGCCCGCAGGAGACGACGGGGGAGACGTCTTCGATCGGGAACCGTCCAGTCACCCCGCCAACCTACTGCGCGAGATCCGTTCGCGCGCGGCCAAGCCCCCCACCCGCTGCTCCCCGCAGTGACATCACTCAGACCGCGTGTCGAGGCGTGTCGCGTATCGTTGGTATTACGTGACGGAGGTTCAGAGCATGCGGTTGAACAGCAAAGGGCAGGTGACGATCCCGGCGGCGCTGCGGGCTCGGTACAACCTGCATGAGGGCGACGAGGTCGATGTGGTCGAGGATGGTGGGGCCCTGCGCATCGTTCGCGTGCACGGTGCCGACACCCGTGGGGAGCGCCTCGTGCGCCACATGCGAGGTCGGGGGAGCGCCAAGGAGACCGAGCACATGTCCACCGAAGAGTTGATGGAGATGCTGCGCGGTGAGTGACCGGCTCCGCGCCCTGCCTGCCCGCTCACCGGATGCGACGACGACCCTGGTCGACACCAATGTGCTGCTGGACATCCTCACCGATGACCCCAAGTGGGCGGAGTGGTCCGGGACCGCCCTCGCCGAGGCTCGCGACGCGGGCAACCTGGTGATCAACCCCATCGTGTACGCCGAGGTGTCGGTCCGTTTCGACCGCATCGAAGAATTGGACGAGGCGTTGCCGGCGGGGGATTTCCTGCGCGAGGAGTTGCCTTACCTGGCGGGCTTCCTCGCCGGCAAGGCGTACGCGCGATATCGGAGGCTGGGCGGCGTGAAGCGGTCACCGCTGGCCGACTTCTACATCGGTGCACATGCGGCTGTGTGCCGATACAACCTGCTGACCCGCGATGGGGCGCGATACCGCACGTACTTCCCGACCCTGACGCTGACCACGCCGAGCGTCTGACCACACTGGGCCGCTGACCGCCGCTCCCGTCGTCCGGCCGTGGTCCGCTTGCGCGCGGCCAAGCACCTCGCCTGCCCTGCCCCGACGATCCGCGGGCTGCAAGATCGCGCAAAATCCTGGTTGTAGTGGCATCGGCGCGTCGGCGATGCCACTACAACCAGGTTCGAGCGTGACCATGACGGCGGTGGGCACCCCGAGCCCGGGTTCCGGTCTCGGGGGCGGTGCCGTGGCCCGGACTGCCGTCAAGATCCACACGGGTTCAAGGAAAGCGCGGTGTAGAGGCGACTTGGATGCGGCGGTTTCCTGAAACCCGAGTGGCTCTAGGCCGGGCGAGAGTCCGAACGGCGTCAGGCAGGCGGATTCGGTGCCACAAACGAACCCTTGCCCTGGCGGGTGACGATCCAGCCTCGCTCCTCCAGAATCCGGAGTGCGTAACGCACTGGCCAGGCGCTTGACTGGTACTGCTCGCGCATCTCGGCGATGGACGGCAGCTTGTCGCCTGGCTGCAATGTGCCCGCCCGGATCGAAGCCGATACGTCAGCGATGATCTGCTCGTAAAGCGGTGCCTGCGGCATGGTGGTGCCACCTCTCGTCAGCGCACCGATCTTCGCACCATGAGTGACACACCGTGCAGGCTCTGTTGACTGTGAAGGCAGTGCCTTCTAAGTTGAATGGCGACAGGGATCCTCTCGTCAGCAGCGGAGTGTCCCGAGTGGCCGAGCGGGGAACACGGAACGGCTTCCCCACGCGACCCGCCTCCTGACCTGCATCCTCCATCGCCCACCGATCACCACACACCACCCACCGACCATCTTCGTCGCGCCGCGAGGAGGCACAGTTGGACGAGCGTTTGCCGGATGGGCCGCTGCCGCCCGCGTACCCCGTTGCCGGGGCGCGGCCACCGCAGCCGGACGGGGATCGGGTGCCCGGTCCGGCCCGGCCGACGCGGGCGCCGCTCACCGGGCGGCAGTACGCCTACGGCATCGCGATCGCTGTGGTCGTACTCGTGCTGTTTGTGGTTGGGGTCCTGCGGTGAGCGCGACGGGCCGGCGGTGAACGAGCTGCCGGTGGGCCGCCGGGTCGCGCTGTGGCGGGTACGGCGGAACATGACGCAGCAGCAGTTCGCCGACCGGCTCGGCAAGTCGAAGAGTTGGGTGGACAAGGTCGAGCGTGGGGTACGTCGGTTGGAGCGGGTGTCCAACCTCCGGGAGGTCGCCGAGACGCTGCGCATCGACGTGGAGGTTCTGCTGGCGGCCCGGCCCGTGCGGCCGACTCCGGTCGCGGCCGGGGTGGACGCGGTGCGGACGGCGCTGGCCCGCTACCACCTACCGGGTGCGGACCGGCCGCCGCTGGTGGATGAGTTGCGGGCCCGGCTGGAGCACGCCGAGCAGAGCTATCGGCACGCCCGTTATCCGGCGCTGCTGGCCCTGCTGCCCGGTCTGCTCGACGCCGTCCGCGAAGCGCACGCCGCTCGCCCCGGCGCGGGGGACGTGCTGCTGGTGTCGGTGTACGGACTCATCGCGTTGGTGCTGGTCAAGGTCGACCAGGGGGAGTTGGCCTGGCTGGCCGCCGACCGTGGAATGACCGTCGCCTCGGCGACCCACGACCCACAGGTGGCCGGCATCGCGACCGTGTCACTGAGTCAGGCCCTGCGGTCTCGTGGTCGACGGCGCTCCGCCCTGGACGCCGCGCTCGTCGCCGCGGACCGCATCGGCACGCACGATGGGTCCCCGGCCAGAGCGTTGCGCGGGACGCTGCTCCTTCAAGCCGCCCTCGCCGCCGCGGGCGGGGGAGACGAACGCCTCGCGCGCGAGGCGCTCGACCAGGCCGCGGAGATCGCCCGAGACGCCGGTCGGGGCGACGGCGACGGTGGTGCTGGCTCGGGTGGTGCTGGCTGTGGCGGTGCGGTCTTCGGTGTCGGGGGTTTCGGTCAGGCGGCGGTCGAAGCGGCCCGGGTGGTTGCCGACACTGCCATCGGCGACGTCATCACGGCGACCGCCCGGCACGAGCGGCTGGCGGCCGGCGACGAGTGGCGGTGCCTGCCGCCCGAGCACCGGGCCGCGTACCTCCTCGATGTGGCCCGTGGGTACGCCCTGGCCGGCGACGTGTACCGCGCGGGCCGGGCGGTCCTCGACGCGGAGCGCACCGCCCGCAGTGAGGTGCACGACCGGCCGGCGGTACGGAAGCTGGTCGCGGTCGTGTGGCGGTCCGCCGACGCACCGGCCGGCCTGGCCCAGCTCGCCGCCGCCCTCCGCGTCACATGACGCACGCCCCGCGATCGGGCTGGGGGCAGCTCCGCCTGCCGGCTGTCTACGGAGGTGGTAGTGGTTGCGGCGCGGGACCTGTTCGGGGTCGAGCCAGGCGGGTGGCACGAATTCGGGGTGGCCGTCGCCGCCGAGTCGGACGCTCCAGTCGCTGCGGTGGACATGTCGGTGGTGATGCCTGCAGAGCAGCACGGCGTTGTCGAGGCTGGTGGTGCCGCCCTCGGCCCAGTGCCGGATGTGGTGGCCGTCGCACCAACGCGGTGGGCGGTCGCAGCCGGGAAACGCGCAACCCCGGTCGCGCAGCACGAGTGCGCGTCGCAGCGGACCGCTGATGAGGCGGCGTTGCCGGCCGACGTCGAGCGGTTGACCGTTGCCGCCGAGCACTGCGGGCAGGATCGCCGCGTCGCAGGCGAGCCGGCGCACGGCCTCGGGGGTGAGGTGCGGGCCGATGTCGAGAGCGCCGGTGCCCAACTGGCGGGTCAGCCCGTCGTAGCCGGTGGTGACGACGACCTGGGCGGGACCGCCGCCGTTCTCGGGTAGCTCACCGGTACGAAGGGCGAGCCGGCACACGTCGGCCAGGGCGTCGTGGCGGCGTTGGCCCGGGGTGCGGGTGTCGTCGGGCCCGGTGGGCGTGGTGAGCGGGTCGATCGCGGCGCGCAACGCGGCGGCGGCTTCGGCGTCGAGGATGCCGGCGAGGCGTAGCCGGCCGTCGG
>NZ_JAKKFF010000187.1 GCF_022229015.1 Micromonospora foliorum | reverse complement strand
TCGGTGGTGGCCGGGCCGGTACGCGGCGCGGGCGGCTGGCCGCGGGTCGGTGCGGCGGCCGGGCCCGGTTGGGGCCCAGCGGGCCACGATTCGCGGCCGGCCTCGGGCGAGGTGGAGGGAAACACGACCCGATCGTGCCAGACCGACCGGCCGACGCGGTGGTCAAGGGTTTCAGCGACGTTAAAATCCGTGCCACGATCAGGGGCAAGATAGACATACGGGAAATGGCCTGACGGCGCGGCCGAGGCGATCGGTTACGCTCAACGCGTTACCCGCCCGTCAGCGACGCCGGGACCACGCAATTTCTCAGCGCACTCCTTGATGAGTGCGACTGGTCGCGTGCGGCCTCGCGCCGCCGGGACGGAGGTGATCGTGGAGATCCTGCTGCTGGTGACCGCACGCGCAGGAGAACCGTCGGCTGTGCTGCCGGCACTCGACCTGCTACCGCACTCGGTCCGCACGGCGCCGCGCGACGTTCGCACCCTGGTCGCGGGCCCCAGCCCGGACGCGGTGATGGTGGACGCCCGATCGGAGTTGAGCGAGGCGCGGGCGACCTGTCGGATGTTGCACGCCACCGGGCTCGGCGTGCCGCTGGTCGCGGTGGTGACCGAGGCCGGTCTGATCGCGCTCAACGCCGACTGGGGCGTCGACGACGTCATCCTCGCCTCGGCCGGCCCCGCCGAGGTCGAGGCACGTCTGCGGCTGGCGGTCGGCCGGCTCAGCAACGCGACCGCTGGCGCGGGTGGCTCGATCCGGGCCGGCGAGCTGACCATCGACCCGGACACCTACGCGGCCAAGCTCAAGGGCCGCCCGCTCGACCTCACCTACAAGGAGTTCGAGCTGCTGAAGTTCCTGGCCCAGCACCCGGGTCGGGTGTTCACCCGGGACCAGCTCCTGCGCGAGGTCTGGGGCTACGACTACTTCGGCGGCACCCGCACGGTGGACGTGCACGTCCGGCGACTGCGCGCCAAGCTCGGCTCGGAGTACGAGTCGATGATCGGCACCGTACGCCAGGTCGGCTACAAGTTCGTCGTTCCGCCGTCGCGGTCGCTTCCCGAGGCGGAGCACGCGCCCCTGCCGGTCTGACCTGCGGACCCGTTCCGTCTGATTTCCCATATGCCCTTTTTGCGCAGCTTGGCGGTTCTATTCTGACTGCCGGGTTTGTCGGAGAAAGGGGCGACGGTGCGCGTACTGACCACGGGGGCGACGGGCCGGCGTGACCGGCGAGCCGGGCGGAAGTCGTGACGCGGGGCAGCTCCACCGCGCGGGCCGCGGGGATCGTGACGCTTGTGGTGGCGGGGCTGCTCGGCTCCGCGTACGTGCTGGGCCGCAGCCTCGTCCCCGACCAGTCGCCCCGACACTCCACAGGTGTCACCACGAGCGCCGACGGGCCGCACTACGCCGACCAACCAAGCGTTGGCGAACCGGACGGAGCCCCGGGCGCCAGCGCCAGCCCGACCGAGACCGGCCCGGCCGAAGCCGGCCAGGACGGATCCGGACGGGACGGATCCGGACGGGACGCCGGCGGCGACAACCTGTTCGGCGCGCACGTCACCACCGGCACCCCGCGGCTTGCGCTGACCTTCGACGACGGGCCGGACCCGCGCTACACCCCGCGGGTCCTCGCCATCCTGCGCGAATACGACGTACGCGCCACGTTCTGCGTGGTCGGCGAGAACGCGCAGAACCACCCCGAACTGGTCCAGTCGATCGTGGACGCCGGGCACACCCTGTGCAACCACTCCTGGGCCCACGACGTCGGCCTGGGCGCCCGGTCGGCCGACGCCATCCGCGCCGACCTCCTGCGCACCAACGCGGCGATCCGGGCGGCGGTGCCGAACGCCCCGATCGTCTGGTACCGACAGCCGGGCGGGGCCTGGACGTACCCGGTGGTGTCGGTGGCGCGGCAGCTCGGCATGACCCCGCTGCACTGGTCGGTGGATCCGTCGGACTGGGAGCTGCCCGGTGCCAGCAAGATCACCGCGACGGTGCTGAGTCAGGCCGAACCGGGCTCGGTGGTGCTGCTGCACGACGCCGGTGGGGACCGAGAGGGCACGGTGGAGGCGCTGCGCCGGATCCTGCCCGACCTGACCGCCCGGTTCGAGCTGGAGGCACTCCCCGCCGATCCGACGTGAGCCTCGGCTTTACGGCGACGGTCCGGGCGTCACGACACGCAACGGATACGGTGGCGGAATGAGCAGCGCGGAGCCGACCAGCGACCAGGTGACCCGGAGCGACCGACTGGCAACGGCGGAGATCGCCGAGGTGCTGGCCCTCGCCAGCGCCGCGGGTGACACGGACGGAGCGGACCCGCTCGACGAACACGTCCTGCTTCGGCTGCGCGACCCCGACGCCCCCGCCGTGCACCTGATCGCCCGCGCCGACGACGGCACCCTCACCGGGTACGCGCACCTGGACACCACCGACCCCGTCGGCGGGATCGGGGTCGAGCTGGTGGTGCACCCCGCGTACCGGCGACGGGGCACCGGGCGGGCGCTCGCCCGGGGCGTACTCGCCTCGGCCACCGGGCCACTGCGGGCGTGGGCGCACGGCGACCACCCCTCGGCCGCCGCGCTCGCCGTCGACCTCGGCTTCACCCGCGCCCGGGTGCTCTGGCAGTTACGCCGGCCGTTGGCCGCCCCGCTGGGTGAGCCGCGCCTGCCCGACGGGGTGGCGCTGCGCGCGTTCCGCCCCGGGGCGGACGACGCGGCCTGGCTGGCCCTCAACGCGCGGGCCTTTGCCGAGCACCCCGAGCAGGGCCGGTGGACGTCGGACGACCTGCGGGTCCGCCTGGCCGAGCCGTGGTTCGACCCGGCGGGTTTCTTGCTCGCCGAGGAGACCGCGACCGGCCGGTTGCTCGGTTTCCACTGGACCAAGGTGCACGAGCGGCCGGGGTCGGCCCGGATCGGCGAGGTGTACGTCCTGGGGGTGGAGCCGACCGCGCACGGCGGCGGGCTCGGCCGGGCCCTGACCACCGCCGGGCTGGCACACCTGCGGGACCGGCGCGGCCTGGACCGGGTGATGCTCTACGTGGACGACTCGAACACCGGGGCCGTCGCGCTCTACGAACGGCTGGGCTTCGCCCGCTGGTCCGCGCACATCAACTACCACCTGGGCTGACAGGCGGCCGTCGCCCCGACCGGGTCACCGGTGGGTAACGGCCGGGCGTCGGCGGCATAACGACGAACCGGAAATATACCCATACTTCCGACAGGTGTACCCGGGTTCACTTAACGGACAACTCACCCTCAGCAAGCGGTCACCTCGGGGGCCGTACGTGTTCACCTTGCGTTCACTTGCGACCGGCGAACCGGCTACCTGGCACTTCTAACTTTCGTGTCAGCCGGTCAGTGCCGGTCCTCGGGGCCCCGGGATCGGGGCGCCAAGTCAGACGCGAAGGGAAACCCCTCAGGTGAAGCTCCAGCGGTACGGCACTATTGCCTGCCTCGCTCTTGCCGCGACGCTCGGCCTCAGTGCATGCGGCTCGGACAACAACGAGCCCGCCTCCGGCGCGAGCGCTTCGGGCTCGGCCGCCGCGGTCGACTGCGCTACCGGCACGCTGAACGCCCAGGGCTCGTCGGCACAGAAGAACGCCATGGCCGAGTGGATCAAGGCGTACCAGCAGAAGTGCCAGGGCACCACAATCAACTACGAGGCTTCCGGCTCGGGCGCCGGCATCCAGGCGTTCATCGCCGGGACCGCCGACTTCGCCGGTTCCGACTCCGCGCTCAAGCCGGAGGAGCAGCCGCAGGCCGACGCCAAGTGCGTCGGTGGCAAGGCCATCCACCTGCCGATGGTGATCGGCCCCGTGGCCGTCGCCTACAACGTCAGCGGCGTGGACAACCTCCAGCTCAAGCCGGCCACCCTGGCGAAGATCTTCGCCGGCAAGGTCACCAAGTGGGACGACGCCACGATCAAGGCCGACAACCCGGACGCCAAGCTCCCGGCGACCACGATCCAGACCGTCCACCGTTCGGACGAGTCGGGCACCACCGACAACTTCACCAAGTACCTCTCGAAGACCGCCGAGACCGACTGGACCCTGGGCAACGCCAAGGCCTGGAAGGCCCCGGGCGGCACCGGCGCCAAGGGCTCGGACGGCGTGGCCAGCCGGGTCAAGGGCGCGGACGGCTCCATCGGCTACATGGAGTGGTCGTTCGCCGAGAACGCCGGTCTGAAGATGTCGAAGATCGGCAACGGCAACGGCGAGTTCGCCGCGCTGACCGCCGAGGCGGCCGGCAAGACCATCGCCGGCGCTGCTGTCGAGGGCCAGGGCGACGACCTCAAGCTGAAGATCGACTACAACACCAAGGAGGCCGGGGCCTACCCGATCGTCCTGGCGACGTACGAGATCGTCTGCAGCAAGGGCCTCGCGGCCGACAAGCTGAAGCTGGTCAAGGGCCTGCTGGGCCACGCCGCCAGCGCCGAGGGCCAGGCCTCTCTCACCGAGCTGGGCTACGCCCCGCTGCCGGAGACGGTCCGCACCAAGGTCGAGACCGCGGTCAAGAACCTCTCCTGACCCGATTCCACACCTCCGCAACCGAATCGAGCGAGCAGATGGGTGAAACCCCTCACCGCTCGGCCGACGCCGGCACCGGCGGGACGCGCGTGACCCAGAGTCACGAGTGGCCCGCCGGTGCCTCGGCGCGTGTGGCCGAGGCACCAGTCACCACCCGTTCCCCGGGCGGCACCGGGCTGGGCGGCGGCGGCGCGCTGCCGCGCAGCCGTAAGTTCGGCGCCGAGCGGGCCTTCCGCGGTCTCACCCTGGCCGCCGGCACCGCCGTTCTGGTCATCATCGCCGCCATCGCGATCTTCCTGGTCGCCAAGGCGGTGCCGGCCCTACGCGCCAACACCGAGAACTTCTGGTCCTACGAGGGCTGGTCCCCCAACGACACCCAGCCGAAGTTCGGCATCGGCGCGCTCGCCTTCGGCACCGTGCTCAGCTCAGCGCTCGCGCTGCTCATCGCGGTGCCGGTGGCGCTCGGCATCGCGCTCTACCTGTCGCACTACGCGCCGCGCCGGCTGGGCACCGCGCTCGGCTTCCTGGTCGACCTGCTGGCCGCCGTCCCGAGCGTGGTCTTCGGCCTCTGGGGGCGGGACGTCTTCAGCAGCCCGGTCCGGGACTTCTCCGTCTGGCTCAACCAGCACTTCGGCTGGATCCCGCTCTTCGGCGGCGACGGCCCCTTCGGCGCCTCCGTCATGCTGGGCGCCCTGGTGCTCGCGATCATGGTGTTGCCGATCATCACCTCGCTCTCCCGCGAGGTGTTCCTCCAGACGCCGACCGCGAACGAGGAGGCCGCCCTCGCCCTGGGCGCCACCCGCTGGGAGATGCTCCGCACCGCGGTGCTCCCCTACGGCCGCCCCGGCATCATCGCCGCGATGATGCTCGGCCTCGGCCGGGCGCTCGGCGAGACCATCGCCCTGGCGCTGACCCTCGGCATCACCTTCGGCATCTCGTTCAACCTGATCCAGAACGGCGGCAACACCATCGCCGCCAACATCGCCAACGCGTTCGGCGAGGCGAACGAGACCGGCCGGGGCGCGCTCATCGCCTCCGGTCTGGTGCTGTTCACCATCACGCTGATCGTCAACATCACGGCGCGGGCGATCATCTACCGCCGCCGGGAGTTCACGGAGTCGGCCGCATGACCACAACCGTCACCTCCCACCGCACCCGGCCGCCGGCCCAGCCCGACTCGCTGCGGGCCAAGCGGCTGCCCTGGTACGCCGCCCCGGCCATCGCCGTGGCGGCCCTTGCGCTCTCCGCCGTGGTCGTCTACGGCACCGGCATCGGCGGCCCGGTCCTCGTGGTCGTCCTCGGCGCGATCCTCTACCTGGTCGGGCTCTTCGCCGCCGCCAACGTGGTCGAGGGACGCCGTTCGGCCCGCAACCGCACCTGGAGCGCGCTGATCCACTCCGCCTTCGTGCTGGCCGTGCTGCCGCTCGTGTCGGTGGTCTGGACGCTGGTCAGCAAGGGCGCCGACCGGTTGGACGTCAACTTCTTCCAGACCTCGATGAACAACATCGGGGCCCGGGACGCCAACGGCGGCGCGTACCACGCGATCGTCGGCACGCTGGAGCAGGTCGGCATCGCCACCCTGATCACCGTTCCGCTCGGCGTCCTCTGCGCGATCTACATCGTCGAGTACGGACGGGGCAAGTTCGCCTTCGCGATCCGGTTCTTCGTGGACGTGATGACCGGCATCCCGTCGATCGTCTCCGGCCTCTTCGTGCTGGCGTTCTGGGTGCTGATCGTGTCGCCGTGGTTCAACGACGGTCGGCCCAGCTTCTCCGGCTTCGCCGCCGCGCTCGCGCTGAGCGTGCTCATGCTGCCCACCATCGTCCGGTCCACCGAGGAGATGCTCCGCCTCGTTCCGGCGCCCCTGCGCGAGGGCGCGTACGCGCTCGGCGTACCCAAGTGGAAGACGATCCTGCGGGTCGTGCTGCCGACGGCGCTGCCCGGCATCGTCACCGGCGTCATGCTCGCCATCGCCCGCGCGGCCGGCGAGACCGCGCCGGTGCTGCTGGTCGCCGGCGGTGGCGCCGCGATCAACACCAACCCCTTCGAGAACAACCAGTCGTCGCTGTCCCTCTTCGTCTACCAGCAGGCCGGTGACGCGTCGAAGTACGCCCCGGCACGGGCGTGGACCGCGGCACTCACCCTGGTCGCCCTCGTGCTCATCCTGACGATCGCGGCGAAGCTGCTGGCCCGTCGCAACAGGCTCAGCCGATGAACCCCGGAGGTACCACCATGGCCAAGCGCGTCTCCGCCTCGAACGTCACCGCGTACTACGGCGGCTTCAAGGCGATCGAGAACATCAACCTGACGGTCGAGCCGAAGACGGTCACCGCTCTCATCGGGCCGTCCGGTTGCGGCAAGTCGACGTTCCTGCGGTCGATCAACCGGATGCACGAGGTGCTGCCCGGTGCCCGGGTCGAGGGCAGCCTCACCATCGACGACCAGGACATCTACCACCGGGACGTGGACGTCACCGCGGTCCGGCGCACCATCGGCATGGTCTTCCAGCGGCCGAACCCGTTCCCCACCATGAGCATCTTCGAGAACGTGGTGGCCGGGCTGAAGCTCAACGGGGTCCGCAAGAAGTCGATCCTGGAGGACGCGGCCGAGAAGGCCCTGCGCGCCGCGAACCTGTGGGGCGAGGTCAAGGACCGCCTGGGCAAGCCCGGCGCGGGCCTCTCCGGCGGTCAGCAGCAGCGGCTCTGCATCGCCCGGACCATCGCGGTCGAGCCGCAGGTCGTCCTGATGGACGAGCCGTGCTCCGCCCTGGACCCGATCTCCACGCTGGCGATCGAGGACCTGATGTTCCAGCTCAAGGACAAGTTCACGATCATCATCGTGACGCACAACATGCAGCAGGCCGCGCGGGTGTCGGACCGGACCGCCTTCTTCTCGATCGAGAAGACCGGCGACCCGGGCCGGCTGATCGAGTACGACAACACCCAGAAGATCTTCAGCAACCCGAGCGTGAAGAAGACCGAGGACTACATCACCGGCCGCTTCGGCTGAGCCGCTGGCTCCCGGTCCGCCTGGGGCGTCGGTCGACCTGACCGGCGCCCCTTCTGCGTGTCCGGACGCGGTTCGCGGCCCGCCCCACCCCCAAGATCGCGCTGGATCCTGGAAGTAGTGGCCTCCTCCGCGCGACCACACCACTACTTCCTGGATCGAGCACGATCTTGCGGCGAGGGCGGGCGGCTAGTGGCGGCGCGATCTCGGCGGGGCGGGCGTTGGCGAGTGGGTGGGGTCAGCCCAGGACGAAACGGGGTTCGCCGTTCGGGGGCAGGTCCAGGCGTGGGGTGATCGGGCTGGCGGCGTCCCGATCGGCCGCCGCCCGCGCCACCCCGGCCAGGTCGCCGGCCGCCGCCACCTGGGCAAGCGTGACGAGGGTCGGTGGCAGCATGGTCAGCTCGCCGGCCCGCGCGCGGGCCAGGGCGTCCGCCGGACGGATCCACAGGGTGTGGTCGGCCTCGCCGGAGACGTCGCGGGTCCGCTGGCCCGCCGGCAACAGGGCGACGAAGAAGTACGTGTCGAAGCGCCGCGGCTCGAACTCGGGAGTGATCCACCGGCTCCAGGGCAGCAGCAGGTCGGATCGCAGCGTGAGCTGACGGTCGGCGAGCAGCGCCGCGAAGCCCAGCCGGCGCCCCTCCAGGTCCTGCCGGGCCGCCTCCCAGTCGTCGCCGCTGACGTCGCCCACCACGGTCTCCCGGTCCGGGCCGGCGAGCAGCACGCCGGCCTCCTCGAAGACCTCCCGCGCGGCGGCGCAGACCACCGCCTGCGCGGCCTGCGGGGCCACGCCGAGCCGGTCCGCCCACTGGCCCGGCGTCGGGCCGGCCCAGTCCAGGTGTGCCTCCGAGTCGGAGCGGTCCACCCCGCCTCCGGGGAAGGCGTACATCCCGCCGAAGGTCATCGCGGCGACCCGGCGGATGACGTACACCTCGAAGTCGGCGTCGGTCGGACGCAGCAGCAACACGGTGGCCGCGACCCGCGGCGTCGCCGGGGTGCCACCCTCGGCCTGGAACCGGCGGGCGTGCTCGACCAGGGCGGCCGGGGCGGCGAAGCCGTCACTGTCGATCGTCATGCCCGCGAGCCTAGTTCCCCGGCCAGCCGGCGCTGGCTCGCCGGCGCTGGCCGGCGCCGACCCCCACACGCCCCCTTTGCTCTGCTTCAACCCACGCAACAGAAATGCCCGGTCACTGGTGCGTCCGTTGAAGCAGAGCAAAGGACGTAGGTGAGGGTGGTCGGCGGGGTGCCGGGGGACGGCGGAGGCGAGGCGGCGCGGACGGCAGGGCGGAAAAGAAGGGCGAAGCGGCGGGACGGCAAAGCGGAAAGGAGCGGCGGGACGGCAGGACTGCGGGGCGGCGGGACGGCCAGGAGCGCACCGGGCCCCGGCGGATGAGACAGCCGGCGGCCGGGCAGCGGGCGGTTCACCCGGCTCGGCTAGCGTTCCGGCATGACTCGTTGGGGCATCCTGGCCACCGGCCACATCGCCAGCCGTTTCGCCGAAGACCTCCGGCTGGTGCCGGACGCCGAGTTGGTCGCGGTCGGTTCCCGCGCCGCGGAGAGCGCGCGGCGCTTCGCCGACACGTACGGCGCGAAGCGCGCCTACGGCTCCTGGGTGGAGTTGGCCGCCGACCCGGAGGTGGACGCGATCTACGTGGCGACCCCGCATTCCGCGCACTACGAGGCGGCGATGACCTGCCTCACCGCCGGCCGGGCGGTGCTGTTGGAGAAGCCGTTCACCCTCGACCTGGCCACCAGCACCGAGTTGGTGGAGACTGCCCGCGCCGCCGGGGTCTTCCTGATGGAGGCCATGTGGATGCGGCTGAACCCGATGATCCTGCGGGTGGTCGAGCTGATCGCGGACGGGGCGATCGGCGCGGTGACCGGCGTCCGGGCCGACTTCGGGGTGGCCGGGCCGTTCCCGCCGGAGCATCGGATGCGCAACGCGGCGCTGGGCGGGGGTGCCCTGCTCGACCTGGGGATCTACCCGATCAGTCTGGCCCACCTGCTGCTCGGGGTGCCGCAGCACGTCCGGTCCTGGGCGCAGCTCGGCCCGGAGGGTACGGACGAGAACACCGGCATGCTGTTCGGCTACGACAGCGGCGCGCTGGCGACGCTGAGCTGCGGCATGGTCGGGTTGAGCGGGCAGACCGCCTCGATCACCGGCAGCACCGGCCGGATCGACCTGCCGGAGCCGTTCTTCCGGCCGGGCTCGGTGACCCTGCACCGGGCCGGCGCGGAGCCGGAGACGATCGTCGCCGACGGGGCCGGCAACGGCTACCAGTACGAGGCGATCGAGGTGCAGCGCTGCCTGGCCGCCGGGCTGACCGAGAGCCCGGCGGTGCCGCACGCCACGACCCTCGAGGTGATGACCCTGCTGGACACGGTCCGCGAGCAGATCGGCGTGCGCTACGTCTGAACAGCGGAAGGGCCCCCTGCCACGGCGAGACCGTGACCGGGGGCCCTTTGCGGAATCTCAGCCGAAGAGCGGCCGGACCAGCAGGTACGTGACGCACGCGATCAGCGCGGCGGCCGGGAACGTGATGATCCAGGCGAGCACGATGTTGCCGGCCACGTTCCAGCGAACCGCGGAGAGTCGCTTGGTCGCGCCCACACCCATGATCGCCGAGGTGATGGTGTGGGTGGTGGAGATCGGCGCCTTCAGCACCAGGGCGTTGAAATAGAGCACCGCGCTGGCGACGGTCTCGGCGGCGAAGCCCTCCGGCGGCCCCAGGTCGATGATCTTGCGACCGAGGGTCCGGATGATCCGCCAACCGCCGGCGTACGTGCCGAGGGCCAGCATCGTCGCCGAGGTCCAGAACACCCACCCCGGGATGTGCGTCTTGCTCTCCTGGAAACCACCGGTGTAGAGCGCCAGCACCACGATGCCCATGGTCTTGGCGGCGTCCTGCATGCCGTGGCCGACCGACATGGCGGCGGCCGAGGCGGTCTGCGCCCAGCGGAAGCCCCGGTTGAGCTTGCCCGGCTGCCCCTTCCGGAACAGCCACAGGATGGCCAGCATCAGCAGGTAACCGAGGGTGAGGCCGACGATCGGCGACAGCACCATCGGCAGCAGCACCTTCTCGCCGATGTTGCCCCACTGCACGATGCCGCCGGTGGAGAGCAGGGTCGCGCCGACCAGGCCGCCGAAGAGCGCGTGCGAGGACGACGAGGGCAGACCGAAGTACCAGGTGATCAGGTTCCAGGCGATCGCCCCGAGCACCCCGGCGAAGACCACCCCCAGGCTGTTCACCCCGGTGGGGAGGGTGACCAGACCGTCGCCGACGGTCTTGGCCACGCCCGCGCCGAAGTGGGCGCCGACGAAGTTGCCGACCGCGGCGAGCCCGAGGGCGATCCGGGGTGTCAGCGCCCGGGTGGAGACGCTTGTGGCGATCGCGTTGGCGGCGTCGTGGAAGCCGTTGGTGTAGTCGAACGCCAGGGCCACCGCGATCACCGCCAGCACGGCGATGAGTTCAGGGGACACCGGCTCAGGACTCCTTGACGGCGATGGTCTCGACGGTGTTGGCCACGTGCTCGAAGGCGTCGCAGGCGGCCTCCAACTCGTCGGCGACCTCCTTCATCTTCAGCACCGTCAACGCGTCGTACTCACCGGAGAAGAGCCGGACGAGCAGCTGCCGGTTGATCCGGTCGCCCTCGTTCTCCAGCCGGTTGCACTCGATCCAGTAGTCCTCGAGGTCCTTCATCGACTTGAGCCGGGGCATCGCGTCGGCGGTCAGCTTGGCCTGCTGGTCGAGCACGTTGACCATCTCGTGCAGCTCGCGGGGCAGCGCCGGAAGCTCGGTCAGCCCGTAGAGGTAGAGCAGGTCGCCGACCGCTTCCAGGTGGTCCATCACGTCGTCCAGCAGCGAGCCGAGCCGGTAGATGTCCTCCCGGTCGAACGGGGTGATGAACGTCGAGTTGATCTTCTTGTAGAGCTCGTGGGTGATCTGGTCGCTGTCGTGCTCGACCTCGGTCAGCCGCTCGCTGACGGACTGCACGTCCACGCCGGGCAGAGCCAGTTCGTTGAGCAGCGCGGTGCCCCGGACCAGGTTCTGCGCGGCCCTGGTGAAGAGCTCGTAGAAGGCGCCCTCGGTGGGGCGGAAGGAAAACTTCACAGCACAGACCTCGTCGCGTCGGTGGAAGGGTGGCGGCGCCCGAGAGCGCCCGCTCGGTGAATGCTAGGAAACGGCTGAACCGGGAATTCGCCGGCCCACCCCTGGCCAGGCACCATTCACCGCTCGTTCACCTGCCGTTCATCTCGGCCGCCCCACCCGTACCCGCTCCCCCAGCCAGCAGGCGCTTCCGCTCCCGCGCCACGTCGAAATCGGCAGCCGGATACCCCAGATCGAGCGTGTCGAACGTCTCACGCAGCAGGTGGGCCACCGCCCAGTCGCGGTACCACTTGCGGTCCGCCGGCACCACGAACCAGGGCGCGGCGTCCGTGCCGCACCGACTCAGGGCCTCGGCGTACGCGGCCTGGTAGTCGTCCCAGTGCCCGCGCGACTCGATGTCGGAGGGGTTGTACTTCCAGTGCTTGCGCGGGTCGGTGAGCCGGTCCAGCAGGCGCTCGCCCTGCTCGGCGTACGAGATGTGCAGCATCACCTTGATCAGGGTGACGCCGCCCTCGGTCAGCTCCTGCTCGAAGGAGTTGATTTCGTCATAGCGGGCTCGCCAGGTCGTCTCCGGCACCAGGGAGCCGACCCGGGCGATCAACACGTCCTCGTAGTGCGAACGGTTGAACATCCCCACGTACCCGGGCGGCGGCAGCTCACGGCGGATCCGCCAGAGGAAGTCGTGTCGCAACTCCTCGCTGGTCGGCGGCCCGAACGAGCGGATGTGCAGGCCCAGCGGGTTCATCGCGCCGGCCACCCGCTTGATCGTGCCGTCCTTGCCGCCGCAGTCCATGGCCTGGAGCACCAGCAGCACCCGGTGCGCCGGCCGCTCCGACCCGGTCTTGGCCATCGCGAAGAGCATCTCCTGCTGCCGGCCCAGCTCCTCGCCGACCAGCTCCACCTGCTCCCGCGCCCAGGTCTTACGGTGCTCGCTGCGGCCCGCCGCCTCCGGCAGGCCGGGCATGGACCGCGGGTCGATCGCGCCGAGATCCACCGGCGCGGTGACCCGCAGCAGGTCCCGCACGGAGCCGCCGTCCGGTGCCACGATCCGCCCTTGCTGGGGTGCGCTCATGCACGGATCATCGCCCACCCACCGCCTTTCCGCCCGCCGAGAGCCGCCTCCGGGCCTCGGCCCGCCGACCGGCGCCCGCGACCTCCGCCGCCGGAAGCGTCGGGCCGCCAAGCCGTTGCGGGGCAGCCGGCGCCCCCGCTCGGCGGGAGGATGTAGGCCGGGACGCCGACCGGAAGGGGTGGTGGGTCGTGCGGGAACTGGCGACGGAGTTCGAGGCCGAACGGGGCCGACTGCTCGCGGTGGCCCACCGGATGCTGGGCAGCCGCAGTGAGGCGGAGGACGCGGTGCAGGAGACCTGGCTGCGCTACGCCGGGGCGCTGGCCGACCCGGCGGCCCGCGCCGAGATCCGTGACCTGTCCGCGTGGCTCACCACGGCCTGCGCCCGGATCTGCCTGGACGTGCTCCGCTCGGCCCGGGTCCGCCGGGAGGCGTACCCGGGGCAGTGGCTGCCGGAGCCGCTGGTGAGCCCGTTGGGCGGCCGGCCGCCGGCCGACGGCTACGCGCCCGACCCGGCGGAACGGGCGGTCCGCACCGACCAGGTCGGCACGGCGCTGCTGGTGGTGCTGGAGCGGCTCGCGCCCGAGCAACGGGTCGCCCTCGTGCTGCACGACGTGTTCGCGCTGCCGTTCGCCCGGGTCGCGGGGGTGCTCGGCACCACCGAGGTGGCCGCCCGACAGCTCGCCTCCCGGGCCCGACGGGCGATCACCGCGCCGGACGTACCCCGTCACACCGCCGGCCCGGCCGAGCAGCGCCGGGTGCTCAAGGCGTTCGTCGCCGCCACCGAGTCCGGCGACCTGGACCAGCTCCTCCAGGTGCTCGCTCCGGACGTGGTCTTCGTCGGCGACTCGGGCGGGCACTTCCCCGCGGCCCGTCGACCGGTGCTCGGCGCGGATGCCGTGGGTCGCCTCACGCTCGGCCTGTTCGGCCGGACCGGCCGGTACGCCGACCGGGTGCTGGCGCGGCTCGTGCTCGTCGACGGCGCGCTCGGTCTCCAGTTGGAGACGAGGCACAGCGACGGGCGGCCGATCCGCCTGGTCACCGCGTTCGCGGTGGACCAGGGCCGGATCACCGCCATCTACAACCAGCTCAACCCGGAGAAGCTGACCGACCTGCCGCCGCTCGACACCGACGACGGCTGGCCACCACGCTGGTGAGCCGGCCCGACCGGGCGGGCGGCGTCAGACCACCAGGGCCAACCACTTGCGGTACGCGGTGGCGAACGGCTCGGTGCCGTCGCCCAGGGCGCCGAACAGCCGCTGTGCCGCGGCCTCGGCCTCGGCCACCACGTCGTCCGGGTAGCCGAACCGGGCCCGGTGCTCGGCGAACTCGTCCTCGTCCAGCAGCTCCACCAGGCCGGTGGCCCGCCGTCGGACGACGTCCAGGTCAAGGTCGATCAGGTGGACGGTGTCGTCGGACTCCCAGCGGGCCGGGGTGGTGATGTCGCAGTAGACCTCGCTGGTGCGGGGCGGGGGGTTGAACATGGCCGTCCACCAGGCACGATGTGGCACTAGCAGCACGAACGGGATCTTCTCCACCGAGGGCCGGCCGTGGTAGACCGACTCGGTGCCCTCTGGCACGCCGAGCCAGATGCCGAGGTCGTCCTCGGTGAGCCGGCGGGCCGGGTAGTCGCGGTGGGCGCTGCCGTCGTACTTGCGGTAGATCACGCGGACCATGTCGCTCGGCATGATTCGCACCCTAACCGATACAGCCCAACGCGTCGTAGCGCGGCCGTAACCGGACGGGGTCGCCCGCGACGCCGGCTTGCTCGGCATCGCGCCACGCGGCGGATGGGCGCGGTCGGTGTCGGCGGCGCCGGGTACCGTCGCACGGTGACTCCGCCCCGCACCGCCACCGGTTCCGCCACCCCGTCGGCCCGTGCCAAGGGCCGGCGGCGGGGTGCCCGGCCCAGTGGCACCGAGCTGCTGGCGGCGGCGGTGGGTGCGGTTCCCGGCGGCGCGGAGCGCCCCGGCCAGCTACAGATGACCACGGCGATCGAGGAGTGCGTGGCCGGCGGCGAGCATCTGCTCGTGCAGGCGGGCACCGGCACCGGCAAGTCGCTGGCCTACCTCGCGCCGGCGCTCACTGTGGACGGCCCGGTAGTGGTCTCCACCGCCACCCTGGCGTTGCAGTCCCAGCTGGTCGACCACGACCTGCCCCGGCTCGCCGACGCGGTGGAGCCGGTGCTCGGCCGTCGGCCCACCTTCGCCGTGCTCAAGGGCCGCCACCACTACCTCTGCCTCGCCCGACTGGACAACTCCACCGAGGAGGAGCCGGAGGACACCCTCTTCGACGCTCCCGCGGCGCGTCCCGGTGGCGGGACGAAGTGGCTCGGTGAGGCCGGCCGGTTGGGTAAGCAGGTCGAGCGGCTGCGGGACTGGGCCGAGAAGACCGCCACCGGCGACCGCGACGAACTGGACCCGGGCGTCGACGACCAGGCCTGGCGGCTGGTGTCGATGCCGGCCCGCGAGTGCGTCGGCGCGACCCGTTGCCCGTTCGGGCAGGAGTGCTTCGCCGAGGCGTCACGGGCCCGCGCCCGGGAGGCCGACATCGTGGTGACCAACCACAGCCTGCTCGCGGTCGACATGCTCGCCGACCGACACAT
Organism: Micromonospora foliorum; assembly: GCF_022229015.1. GTDB lineage: Bacteria > Actinomycetota > Actinomycetes > Mycobacteriales > Micromonosporaceae > Micromonospora > Micromonospora foliorum. Next base: position 607 of record NZ_JAKKFF010000187.1, on the reverse strand, counting down.
CGTGCCGCCGCACAAGCTGCTCATCGTCGACGAGGCGCACGAGTTGGCCGACCGGGTCTCCTCGGCGGCCCAGGCGGAGTTGGTGCCGGAGCTGATCGACCGGACCGCCCGGCGCGCCCGTACGCTGCTGCGCCCGGAGACCGCCGAGGCGCTCACCGCCGCCGGCGACGCCCTCGCGGTCGGGCTGGCGGAGGCGCCGGCCGGGCGGATAACGGCGGGGCTGCCGACGCCGCTGCGGGAGGCGTGCACGCTGCTCGACGCGGCGACCCGCTCCGCCCTGGACGCGATCGGCGACGTCAAGGCCGACGACCCCGACCCGGTCCGCAAGCAGCAGGCCAAGGCCGCGCTGGACGAGCTCTCCACCACCGCGCAGCGGCTGCTGGAGGAGGGCGACCACGACGTGGCCTGGGTGGAGAAGAACGACAGCGGCAGCCGCCGGGCACTGGTGGTCGCCCCGCTGTCGGTGGCCGGCACCCTCGCCACCCACCTGTACGACGAACGCACCGTCGTCGCCACCTCCGCGACCCTGGCGCTGGGCGGCCGGTTCGACACGGTCGCCCGCGCCCTCGGGCTGGACGCGCCACCGCCCGCCCCGCCGACCCCCGCC
>NZ_JAKKFF010000186.1 GCF_022229015.1 Micromonospora foliorum | reverse complement strand
CCGTGCCGGCCGGCGGTGGCGAGCAGGCCGCGCTGGCGTAGTTCCTGGTAGGCGCGGGCGACGGTGGCCGGGCTGACCCCCAGCTCGGCGGCGAGTGCCCGCACGGGCGGCAGGGCGGCCCCCGGGGACAGGGCGCCGGTGCGGATGCCCGACTCGATGCTGGCCGAAATCTCGACGGCTGTCGTACCGGTGAGCTGATAGTGTGCTGACACAAATAAGAGATTGTACTAGAACAAAGGGGCGAGCGCATGTATCCACCCACCGCCCGGACCACACCCCACCGCTCCCGCGACAAGATGAGCTACGACCAGGCCGCCGCCCACGCCGTGCTCGACGAGGCGTACGACTGCGCGCTCAGCTTCGTCGTCGACGGCCAGCCACGGGTGCTGCCCACCCTGCACGTCCGCATCGGCGACACGCTCTACCTGCACGGCTCCACCGGCAGTCGCCCGTTGCTCGCCGCCCGGGGCGACGACGGCCTGCCGGTCTGCGTCGCGGTGACAGTGCTCGACGGCCTGGTCTACGCCCGCTCCCAGTTCCACCACAGCGCCAACTACCGCTCGGTCGTCGCGCACGGCACCGCCCGCCTGGTCACCGACGAGCGGGAGAAGCTCGCCATGCTCACCGCGCTGGTCGAGAAGGTCGGCGCGGGACGCAGCACCGCCACCCGTCCACCCAGCCGTCGCGAGCTGGCCGAGACCGCCGTGCTGGCGCTGCCACTGCGCGAGGTGTCCGTCCGGGCCCGCACCGGCGGGGTCCGCGAGGACGAGGCCGACCTGCACCTGCCGCACTGGGCCGGCGTGCTGCCGCTGCGACTGACCGCCGGGGCACCCGAGCCGGACGCCGGGGTCACCGCGCCGCTGCCGGCGTACCTGCGGACGGCCCGCACACCCTGGCACGACCCGGTGCCGCTGCACGGCGAGCACGTTCGGCTGGAGCCGCTGGAGGTGGCGCACGCCGACGAGTTGCACACCGCCACCGCGGACCCGGAGGTGTGGCGGCACCTCGGCGTCACGCCGCCCACCACCCCCGCCGAAACCGCCGAGGTGATCGGCACCGCCCTGGCCGCCCAGCACCGGGGCGAGCGGGTGGCCTGGGTGCAGCGGTGCGCGGCGACCGGGGCGGTGGTGGGCAGCACCTCCTACTACGAGATCGACCCGGAGCGGCGGGCGGTGGCGATCGGGCACACCTTCCTCGGCCGGCCCTGGTGGCGCACCGGGATCAACACCGAGGCGAAGTTGCTGCTGCTCAGCCGGGCCTTCGACGACCTGGGCGCGGTACGGGTCACCTGGCACACCGACATCCGCAACGTCCGCTCCCAGGCGGCCATCGAACGGCTCGGCGCGACCCGGGAAGGGGTGCTGCGGATGCACCGACAACGCCCGGACGGCTCCTGGCGGGACACCGTCCAGTACGCGATGACCGTCGACGAGTGGCCGAACGCACAGGCCAGGCTGCGGGAAAGACTTCTGCGGACGGCGCCGGTGGCGTGATGATGGCGGGCGTGCTGGGGATCACCGACATCTGGACGTACGTGCTGGGCACCGTGGCCATCATCCTGCTGCCCGGGCCGAACTCACTCTTCGTGCTCTCCACCGCGGCCAAGCGGGGCGTCGCGGTCGGCTACCGGGCCGCCGGTGGCGTGTTCGTCGGCGACGGGGTGCTGATGTTCCTCTCCGCCGCCGGGGTGGCGTCGCTGCTCAAGGCGTACCCGCCGCTGTTCATGGTGATCAAGTACGCCGGTGCCGCGTACCTCGGTTATGTCGGGGTGACCATGCTGCTCGGCGCCGCGCGGCGCTGGCGCGACCGCAACGACCCGAGCACGCCGCGGCTCATCGACGCCGCGGAGCCGGCGGCGATGCGCAGCCCGTTCCGCAAGGCGCTGGTGATCAGCCTGCTGAACCCGAAGGCGATCCTGTTCTTCATCTCGTTCTTCATCCAGTTCGTCGACCCGGGTTACGCCTGGCCGGCGTTGTCGTTCCTGCTGCTCGGGCTGATCGCGCAGGTGACCAGCGCGCTCTACCTGACCGCGTTGATCTTCGCGGGCACCTTCCTGGCCGCCCAGTTCCGCCAGCGCCGCCGCCTGGCGGCCGGCGGCACCACCGCCGTGGCAGCCCTGTTCCTGGCCTTCAGCCTCAAGCTGGCCACCGCCAGCGCCGGCTAACCCCGCCGCGGCCGCTTCCGCACGTGCCCGACGCTTCCGCGCGTCACCGCTTTCGCGGGTCGATCATGGAGTTGTGGTGCCTCACAAAAGGTGCAATACGGGGATGTTAATCCCACCACACCTCCATGATCGACGCGAGCCGTCCGGCCCTGCGGCCTGGGCGCACACAAACTCGCCCTCCGCACCTGGCGCCGCCGCGATCTTGCACTTTCGGTGGTCGGGATGCGTGCTTTAACCATATTTGTTCACGCAGGATGTGCAAGATCGCGGGGGTGAGAGGGCGGGGGCGCGCGGGGCGGGGCGGGGGCTAGGTGCCGTCGCCGCCGGAGCCGCCTCCTCCTACGCCGGCGCCGCCGGCGGTGCCGCCCAGGCCGTAACCCGGTCGGATCGGCTCGTCGGGATGGCGGCTGACGTGGGCCGACCCCGTGATCTGCGCGGACCAGTCGGCGTGCGCGGCCGCGGCGGCGTGCCGGTTGATCGCCTGGCGGATCCAGCCGTCCACGGTGGCCACCCAGTCCCGCCGGTCGGCGTCCTCGTGCCAGATCCGGAACCGGCTGATGCTCTGGTGGGTGATCCCGGCCAGCGCCAGCCGACGATCCATCCAGAGGATCGCCTCCAGGCCCGCCGAGTTGGTCACGAAGATCACCTCCAGCTCGGTGATCGGGCCGGCGTAGAGCGGCCCCACCCAGTAGCCCCAACGCTGGTGCAGCGGCAGAGTGTGCTCCACCCCCGGCAACCCGCCCTCCTGCAACCCGGACTGACGGATCATGAAGCCCAACGTGTCCAGCGCCGCCAGCACGTGCTGCTGGGTGGGGATCGGATGCACGAAGACCGGCACCATGGCCCCCTGGTCCAGGTCGGGATCGAGCGACACCTCGGTCCGCAGGCCCATCCGCAGGCTCAGCAGCGGCACCCCACCGAAGGTGGTCACCGGGGTCTCCCACGGCAGCGGAAACGCGAAGTCGACCGCCCGCCGCCGACCGGCCGGCACCACGAACCGGCCGGCGATCGGCAGGTGGTGGAACTGCACGAGACGTCGGGCCGCGTTCGGGTCATCCGGCTCGACCGTGGTGACGAGGCCGAGCCGGATGTGCCGCACCAGCACGTCCTCCGGGCCGGCCGCGAGGGTCACCCGCCCGGGCAGGCGCAGGCCCGGGCGGGTACTCGGATTGGGAAGCGTGGTCCGCACGGACAGCCCGGTCCCACCGGACTCCGGTGACACCCCGGTCAACCGCACCGCGCGCCCCCTCCCGGGACGGGGCTCCGCCGGCCCCACCAGGCGCGCCTACCCGGTCGGGGTCGGCTCAAGCCCGCCCGCGTCGAGCAGCGCCACCAGACCGAGCGCTGACCCGGCCGCACGTCGTCAGCGCGGCCGGGTCGGCAGGTCAGCGCAGCCGACGCCCGCGCGGAACCGTGTCGGTCTCGTCGTCGAACTCCCCGATGACCTCCTCCAGGAGGTCCTCCAGGGCCACGAAGCCGATCGGCCGGGCCGGGCCACCGCCGTTACGCACCAGCGCGAGCTGCGACTGCCGGGCCCGCATCGCCGCCACCGCCTCGGTGACCGAGGACGTCGCGGGCAGGGTGAACGCGGGCGTCATCAACTCCCCGGCGGTGGCGACCCGGCCGGTGGTGACCACCCGTACCGCCTCCCGGACGTGCACGAGACCGCACACGTCGCCCGCCTCGTCCAGCACCGCCAGCCGGGATCGACCGCTGTCCCGGCTGACCTCCTCGATCCGCGCGGCCGGGTCTTCCCGGCGGACGGTGACCATGGTGGCGAACGGTTCCATCACCTGCGCCACCGACGTGCCCTGCAACTCCAGCATGCTGGTCAGCAACTGGTGCTGCTCGGCGCCGAGCAGCCCGTGCTCACGGGACTGCTCCAGCAGGATCCGTAGCTCGTCCGGGCCGTGCACCTGGGCGAGCTGGTCCTGCTGGTTGACGCCGACCAGTCGCAGGATCGCGTTGGCCAGGGCGTTCAGCGCGGAGAGCACCGGCCGGGAGACCCGGGCGAAGGCGCGGAACGGCAACGCGAGCAGCGTCGCCGAGCGCTCCGCGTCGGTGATCGCCCACGACTTCGGCGCCATCTCCCCCACGACCAGGTGCAGGAAGGTCACCACTCCGAGGGCGAAGACCAGGGCGATCAGGTGACTGGCCGCGTCCGGTAGGCCCACCGCGTGCAGCAGGGGGCTGAGCAGGTGCTCGATCGCCGGTTCGGCCAGCGCGCCGAGACCCAGGGTGCACAGCGTGATGCCCAGTTGCGCGCCGGCCAGCATCAGCGACAGTTCGCGGACGCCGTCGAGCGCGGCCCGGGCCGCCCGACCACCGTTCGCCGCCGCCTGTTCCAGGCGGTAGCGCTTGCTGGCCACCAGGGCGAACTCGGCGGCCACGAAGAACCCGTTCAGCGCCAGCAGGATCACCGAGCTGAACAGTGCGATCCCGGGGCTCACGCGGTCACCCCGGGTTTGGTCAACTGCAACCGCACCGAGTCGGCCACGTGCCGGTCCACGGCCAGCACCTCGACCAGTGCCCGGGGCTCCGCCTCGTTGTCCTCGCCGTCCGCACCCTCGGGCAGCAGGCTGATCTCCAACCGGTCACCGACCTCCGGCACCCGGCCCAGCTCCCGCATCACCAACCCGGACAGGGTGTCGTACTCGGGGGCCTCGGGCAGGGCGATCCCGGTGCTGTCGGCGACCTCGTCGATCCGCCAGCGGGCCGGCACCACCCACGACCCGTCGTCCTGCCGGGCCGGGGCCCGCTCCGGTGGGTCGTCCTCGTCGCGGATCGGACCGACCAGCTCCTCGGCGATGTCCTCCAGCGTGATGACGCCGGCGAAGCCGCCGTACTCGTCGACCACGCACGCCATCTGCCGGTGCCCGGACCGCAGGCGGTCGAGCACCGTGGGCAGGGGCAACGTCTCCGGTACGAGCAGCGGCGGCCCGGCCACCGCACTCACCGGGGTGGTGGCCCGCTCCCCCGGGGGTACGCCGAGCACGTCGGCGATGCCGACGACGCCGACCAGGTCGTCGACGCCCTCCGTGCCGCGTACCGGGAAGCGGGAGTGGCCGGTGTCCAGCAGCTCGACCACCCGGCTGACCGGCTCGTGCGCCCGTACGGTGTGCACGTCGACGCGCGGCACCATGGCCTCGCCGGCGGTCAGTTCGCGGAAGTCGAGACCTCGGTCGAGCAGCGTGGACATCTCGGCGTCGAGGCTGCCCTCCTCGCGGGACTCGGCGATGATCTGTTCCAGGTCCGCCGGGGTGGCGCCACTGGGCAGTTCCTCGATCGGTTCGATACCGATGCGACGCAGCAGACGGACCGAGGCCCGGTCGAAGAGCCGGATCAGCGGCCCGGCGACGGCCAGGTAGATCAGGGTGGAGCGGCTCAGCGCCCGGGCCAGTCGTTCGGCCCGGGCGATGGCCAGGTTCTTCGGGGCCAGCTCACCGAGGACCATCTGCACGATGGTGGCGATGACCAGGGCCAACGCCACCGACAGCGGCAGGCTGACCGCCTCGCTGACGCCGGCCACGTCGAGCAGGTCGGCGAGGCCACCGCCCAGGTACGGCTCGGCGACGTAGCCGACCAGCAGCGCGGTGACGGTGATGCCGAGTTGGGCGCCGGAGAGCACGAAGGAGAGCCGGCTGGTGACGGTCAGTGCCCGGGCGGCGGCCTGGTCGCCGTCATCGGCGAGCTGGCGCAGCTTGCCCCGGTCCACGGCGACGTAGCCGAACTCCTGCGCCACGAAGTAACCGGTGGCGGCAGTGAGAAGAATGATCAGAAGGAGACCAACGACGATCAACACGGGTCGCTCAGGGCTCCCGGGGTCGTCGGTACGGGGATATGCCGGGCACGACCCGGCTGGCTACTGCTGCCCTCCTGGGCAGAAGAGTCGATCATGCCTCCATTTTATCGGCGTTGGCTGGGACTCCGCTGGGGGTGGGCCGAAGGAGCGGAACGTCCGGTTCGGGAGGTGCCACCGCGCGTCACGCCGGCTCCTCACCCGCGCCGCGCTCGGCCAGCTCATCGGCGTCGAGCAGGCGCCGGTCGAGCCGCCCCGACCGGTACGCGGCCCGCCCGATCATCTGCGCCGCGACCGGCGCGGTCGCCAACTGGAAGACCGCCACCAGCAGGATCATGCCCAGATCCGCCGAGGACCGCAGCCGCAACGCGATGCCCAGCAGCAGCAGGAGCACCCCCAGCACCTGCGGCTTGGTGGCCGCGTGCATCCGGGACAGCGCGTCCGGGAAACGCAGTACGCCGATCCCGGCGGCCAGGCCGAGCAGCGCGCCGGCCACCAGACAACCGGCGCCGAGCCAGTCCGCGATCGTCGCGATCACTGCTGCTCCCGGACGGCGAAGCGGACCAGCGACACCGAGCCCACGAAGCCGAGCAGGGAGAGCACCACCAGCACGGGCAGGGTGCTGGCGTGCCGGTTGACCGCCGCCTCGGCGCCCACCGCGCCGACCATCGTGGCGAGCAGCATGTCCGCGGCGATCACCCGGTCCACCAGCGACGGGCCACGGTAGAGGCGGGCCAGTGCGAGGAGCGCGGTGACCGACAGCAGGGCGGTGAGGACGACGGCCAGGAACGTGGTCACGGGCGGTTTCCCTTCTCGGGTGCGGCGACGTCGAGGTGGCGCAGTTCGGTGGTGGCGCCGACCGCGCGGATGATGCGCCGCTCGACGGTGAGCGTGCGTTCCCGGGCCACGTCCAGGTCACCCGGGCCGTGGGTGTCCAGGACGTGCAGGTAGAGCGTTCCGGAGTTCCGGTCCACCTCGAGGATCAGCGTGCCCGGCACCAACGACACCGCCTCGGCGGTGAGCGCCAGGTTCAGGTCGGTGGACACCCGCAACCGGACCGCGATGATCGCCCCGCGCGGCCGGTAGCCGGGCTGCACGGCGATCCGGGCGACGTGCAGGCTCGCGCTGACCAACTCGACGGCGAACCGGCCCGCGAACACCAGCAGCGCCCACGGCCGCAACCGGCCACCGAAGCTGACCTCCGGCAGCGGGAAGAACACCAGCACGGCCGCACCCACCAGCAGGCCACCGATCAGGTTGGCCCAGTTGACGTCGCCCCAGAGCAGGCTCCAGACCGCCACCAGCCACCCGAGCGCCACCGCCTGGTCCCGCCAACGCCCGAGCCGACCACGCCCCACCACCGGGGGCCCGGGGGCGTCCGGAGCCGGCTCGGGGGAGCCGGTCACGGCACACCGCCCGGCAGCACGGCACGCACGTACGGGGTGCGCAGGCGCAGATCCGCGGCCGCGTCAGCGGTGACGTCGAAGAGCGGCCCCGCCAGCACGGTCAACGCCAGCCCGAGCGCGACCAGGGCCACGGTGGCGCCCACCATCAGCCTCGGCAACCGGACGACCGGTTCGTTGGTGGCCAGCCGGGGCGCGCGCCAGAACGCGATGTTCCACACCCGGGACGCCACGTACAGGGTGAGCAGGCTGGTCAGCGTGCCGGCCGCGACAAGCACCCCGGGCAGCGGCCCACCGGCCGCCACCCCGGCCTGGAGCAGGCCGAGCTTGCCGAGGAAGCCGGAGAACGGTGGCACTCCGGCGAGGTTCATGGCCGGGACGAAGAAGAGCACACCCAGCAGCGGCGCCACCCGGGCCAGCCCGCCGATTCGACGCAGGTCGGTGCTGCCGGCGCGCTCCTCGACCAGCCCGGCGACGAGGAACAGCGTGGTCTGGATGGTGATGTGGTGCACCACGTAGAAGATCGCGCCGGAGAGTCCGGCGGTGGTGCTCAACGCCACCCCGAAGATCATGTAGCCGATGTGACTGACCAGGGTGAACGAGAACAGTCGCTTCAGGTCGGACTGGGCCACCGCACCGAGGATGCCGATCACCATGGTCAACCCGGCGACGACCATGAGCAGCACGTGGGCACGCCCACCGGGAAACAGCAACGTCTCGGTGCGGATGACCGCGTAGACGCCCACCTTGGTGAGCAGACCCGCGAAGACGGCCGTGACGGGGGCCGGCGCGGTGGGGTAGCTGTCCGGCAGCCAGGCCGACAGGGGGAAGACCGCAGCCTTGATCGCGAACGCCAGCAGCAGCATCAGCTCCAGGGCCAGTCGGACGCCGTCGGGCAGGTCGTCGAGGCGCTGGGCGAGCTGGGCGAGGTTGAGTGTGCCGGTGGCCGCGTACACCAGACCCACCGACGTCAGGAAGATCATCGAGGAGAGGATGCTGACCACCACGTACGTCGACCCGGTCCGGATCCGGGTCTCGGTGCCGCCCAGGGTGATCAGCACGAAGCTGGCGGCCAGCAGGATCTCGAACCCGACGAAGAGGTTGAACAGGTCACCGGCCAGGAACGCGTTGGTGACGCCCGCGGTCAGCACCAGGTACGTCGGGTGGAAGATCGACACCGGCGAGCTCTCGCTCGTCTCGCTGCGACCCTGGCCGATCGAGTACAGCAGCACGCAGAGGGTCACCGCCGAGGACACCACGAGCATCAGCGCGGCGAGTTGATCGGCCACCAGGACGATGCCGACCGGCGCCGGCCACGCCCCGACCGCCACCACCACCGGCCCGTGCCGGTACGCCTGCACCAGCAGCAGCACCGCCACCGTGAGCGTGCCGCCCAGACACAGCACGCTGATCGCGCGCTGGAGTCGGGGCTTCCCGGCCAACAGCAGGGTCAGCGCCGCACCGAGCAGTGGCACCACCACCGGCAGCGGCACCAGCGTGCTCATCACGCGTCATCCCCGCGCCGTAGCCGTCGGCGGGCCGGCTCGGGATCGACCTGCTCCGGATCGCCGTTCGGACCCTCCCCGCCGAAATCGACCGCGCCCGCCTCGTTCCGCCCGGCCCGGCGGATGATCTGCCGGTCCTCCAGGTCGTCCGGGACCTCGTCGTCGCCGGAGAGATACCAGCTGCGGTACGCCACCGCGAGCAGGAACGCGGTGAACCCGAAGGTGATCACGATGGAGGTCAACACCATCGCCTGCGGCAGCGGGTCACTCATCCGCTCCACCGGCCCCGTGCCGACGATCGGCGCCCCGCCCGACCGCCCACCCAACAGGATCAACAGGTTCACCCCGTTGCCGAGCATGATCACCCCGAGCAGGATCCGGGTCAGGCTGCGCTCCAACAGCAGGATCACCCCGCACCCGACCAGCACCGCGACGGCCAACACCAGCACCAACGTCGGCCCCGCACCGCTCGCCGTCATGCCCGCTCCCCTTTGTCGACGGTCAGGCCGCCCGTCGCCGTACCGGTGGCCTCGATGTGCCGGTCCACCTCGGCGCCGAGGCTGCGCAGGATGTCCAGCACCAACCCGATCACGACCAGGTACACGCCGATGTCGAAGAAGAGCGACGTGACCAGATGGGCGTCGCCGATCAGTGGCAGCGTCCGGTCGACCTTCGCGCTCTCCAGCACCGACCCGCCGACCAGCAGCGCCACCACGCCGCTGCCCACCGCCACCGCCAGCCCGGCGCCGAGAATCGCGCCGGCCCCGATCGGGGCCGCCTCGGTCAGCTCGTACCGGCCGCCGGCCAGATACCGGACCACCAGGGCGAGACCCGCCACCAGCCCACCGGCGAACCCGCCGCCGGGCGCGTTGTGCCCGGAGAAGAGCAGGAACAGAGAGAACAGCACCACGGTGTGGAAGATCAGCCGGATGACCACCTCCAACACGATCGAGCGGCGCTCCTCGTAGAGGGTGGCGCCGCCGCGCAGCCACACCGGCCGGCCGGGTCCACCCGCCCGCTGGTCCGACCCGGGCCGGCGCGGTCGCGGCCCGGTGCGGGAGCGCTCGAAGATCAGGCTGGCCACCCCGGTCGCGGCCACCACCAGCACCGCCAGCTCGCCCATCGTGTCCCAGGCCCGGATGTCGACGAGGGTCACGTTGACCACGTTGCGGCCGTACCCGTGCGCCACCGCCAGATCCGGGAAGGCGGCGGAGATGTCCGGGGCCCGGCGGGCGCCGACGGCGGTGAGGGCCAGCCCGGCGGCCACCACCCCCGCCGCCACCCCGATCACCCGACGGACCCAACGGGTACGGCGCAGCGGGCGGGCCGAGAACCGCTCCGGCAGGCGACGCAGCACCAGCACGAAGACCGCGATCGTCGAGGTCTCCACCAGGAACTGGGTGAGCGCCAGGTCCGGCGCCCCGTGCAGCACGAACAGCATCGCCGTGCCGTAGCCGGTCATGCCCACCAGCAGCATCGCGGTCAGCCGGCGACGGGCACCGACCGCCAGCACCGCCGCCACCGTGATCACCACCACGACCACCGGTTGCAGCGGGCTGTCCCAGAGCGGAATCCGCGCCCGCCAGGGGCTGGCGGAGAGCATCGCCGCGCCGGGCACCAGCACCAGGGTGACCAGGATGATGCCCAGGTACTGCGGCAGGGAGCCGCGCTGGGTCGCGCTGGTCACCTCGATGGCCAGCCGGTCGAACCGGCCCACGACCCACTCGTACCCCGGGTTGCCCCCCACCGGTGACCGGAGCCGGGCCAGCACCGGGGCGAGCGGCCCGCGCACGGCGAAGAGCAGGCCGCCGCCGACGAGGGCCAGCACGGACAGGCCGAGCGCCGGGGTCGGTCCGGCCCAGAGCGCCAGGTGCGCGTCGACCCCGCCGAGCAGATCGGCGTACGGGCGCAGCAGGTCGTCCAGCACGCTCGCGGCCGGGCCGGCGAGCAGACCGAAACCGGCGAGGACGGCGGGCGGCACCAGCAGCGACGCGGCGATCGACCCCGGCGGCACCGGTTCCACACCCGGCCGGTCGGCGAACGCGCCCCAGAGGAACCGGGCGCTGTACGCGACGGTGAGCACCGTCCCGGCGACCAGGCCGGTGAGGAGCACCGGTTGGTCGGTGAACGCCCCGAACACCGCCTCCTTGGCCACGAAGCCGACAAGTGGTGGCACACCGGCCATAGACGCCGCGGCCAGCACGGCGACCACGAACAGCGGCCGGGACCAGTGCCGCAGCCCGGACAACTCGCGCAGGTCACGGGTGCCGGCACCGTGGTCGATGATGCCGACCACCAGGAACAGCGCCGCCTTGAACAGGGCGTGCGCCAGCAGCATCGCGGTACCGGCCAGCGCGGCGTCCGGGGTTCCCGAGCCGGTCACCGCGACCAGCAGGCCGAGCTGACTGACCGTCCCGTACGCCAGCAGCAGCTTGAGGTCGGTCTGGCGCAGCGCGGCCCAACCGCCGAGCAGCATGGTCGCCACGCCGGCGACCTGCACCACCGGCCGCCACGGGCCGACCGTGGCGAGCACCGGCGCGAGCAGCCCGACCAGGTAGACGCCGGCCTTGACCATGGCGGCGGCGTGCAGGTAGGCGCTGACCGGTGTGGGTGCCGCCATCGCGACCGGCAGCCACGAGCTGAACGGCAACACCGCCGACTTGGACAGCGCGCCGGCCAGGATCAGCAGCACTGCGCCCACCAGGTACCCGCCGCCGGGCAGCGGCTGTGCGCTGATCTCCGACCAGCGGTATGTTCCGGCGTGCTCGCCAAGCATGATGAAGCCCACCAGCATGGCGAGCCCGCCCAGCGTGGTGACGGTCAACGCCTGCGCCGCCGCCCAACGGCTGGACCGCCGTTCGGTGCTGTGCCCGATCAGCAGGTACGAGAAGATCGTGGTCAGCTCCCAGCCGACGTAGAGCAGCAGCAGGTCGTCGGCAAAGACCAGGACGAGCATCGCGCCGGCGAAGGCGACCAGGACCGCGGCGAACTGCGCCAGCCCGATGGAGCCGGCGCTGAAGTAGCGGGCGCTGTAGACCAGCACCAACGCGCCGACGCCGCCGATCAGCAGCGTCATCAGCCAGGACAGCGTGGTGAGCCGGAACGCGATGTCGAGGCCCAACTGCCGGATCCACGGGTACGTCTCGACCACCGCCCCGCCGTCGGCGACGGCCGGGGTGCGGGCCGCCGCCCAGCAGAACGCGGCCGCCGGCGCGAGCGCCAACGGATAGCACGCGCGCGGACCCCACCAACTGACGAACAGGGGCGCGGCGAGGGCCGCCACGAGGTGGAGGATGAGCAGTACCAGCACCTGCGCTCCCGATCGACATGGCCGACGCCCGTGGCAGCGGTGGCGCCTAGCAGCGATCAGACGCCAGTTCCTCCCCCGCCGGGCGGTTTTACCGGAATTCGCCCCAGAGCCCCAACCCGGCCCCCAACCCCGGCCCACCACCAGCCCCAACCCCGCCCCAGCCCCAGCCCCAGCCCCAGCCTCGACCGTTGATCAAGAGGTTTGCGTCAGGAACGCGGGCAGGGATGACGCAAACCTCTTGATCAACGCGGGAAGGGGCAGGGCGGGGCCAGCGGTGGGCCGGGGGCAGGGCCGGGGGCGGGGCGGGTCAGCGCAGCAGGGCGTTGTTGAGGGGTTGCGCGTCGTCGGGCGCGGGGCGGTCGCGGCGCAGCTCGGCGAGCAGGTCGAGGCGACCGAGTTGGCGGGCGACCCGGTCGACCACCCGCTCGGCGGCGGTCAGCGACCGCACCGACAGCAGGCGGCCGCGGCTCTCGCGACGCAGCACGAAGTAGTGGACGGCAACGCGGACCTGACCCCGATCGGCGGCGCTGGCCTGGGCGGTGCAGAGGACCAACTCACGCAGGCAGCGGGCGAGACGCTCGGCCAGCTCGAGCTCTGGGCCGTGCAGTCCGGCACGGAGCGCGGCGAGGTGGCTGTCGACCTTGCGAATCAGCACGTCGGTGCCCGGTTCGACGGTGCGCTGCTCGCCGGCCATCAAATCCCCTCACCCCGGTTCGCGTTGCGAGTGAAGTTACTTTATGTTGCTCCTCAGAAGCAAGCAGTTAAGTGAGACTTAACGTATTAAGCGCACGTTCCACGCTTTTTACCTTTTGCCGGCCCATTCCGCCGTGAGGTCGTTCGTGGATGTCGGACCGGCGGGGCACGATAGACCGGTGACCGGGGCAGACGCAGACGCCGGCGCGGTGCTCGCCGGGTTCGGCCCGGCCACCCGTGCCTGGTTCGACAACGCCTTCGCCGCCCCGACCGCCGCGCAGACCGGTGCCTGGCGGTCGGTCGCCGCCGGTCGCAACGCGCTCGTGGTGGCGCCCACCGGCTCGGGCAAGACGCTCGCGGCCTTCCTCTGGTCACTGGACCGACTCGCCCGCGAGCCGGCGCCGACCGAGGCCCGCCAGCGGTGCCGTGTGCTCTACGTCAGCCCGCTCAAGGCCCTCGCCGTCGACGTGGAACGCAACCTGCGCGCCCCGTTGGCCGGCATCCGACAGGCGGCCACCCGGCTGGGCGTCGCACCGCCCGACATCACCGTCGGCATGCGCACCGGCGACACGCCCGCCGACGAACGACGAGCCTTCGCCCGCACCCCGCCCGACATCCTCATCACCACGCCCGAGTCGCTGTTCCTGCTGCTCACGTCCGCGGCCCGCGACTCGCTGCGCGGCATCCAGACGGTAATCGTCGACGAGGTGCACGCGGTGGCCGGCAGCAAACGCGGCGCCCACCTCGCCCTCTCCCTCGAACGCCTCGACGAGCTGCTGCCCGCCCCGGCGCAGCGCATCGGCCTCTCGGCCACCGTCCGGCCGATCGACGCCTGCGCGCAGTTCCTCGGCGGTGCCCGCCCGGTCGACGTGGTGCAGCCGGCCACCCCGAAGACCATCGAGGTCAGCGTGCAGGTCCCGGTGGAGGACATGACCCGCCTGGACGAGCAGGAGCAGCCACCGGAGGACGACCTCGGCGGCCCCGGGCCACGTCGGGCGTCGATCTGGCCGGCCGTGGAGGAGCGGGTCTTCACCCTCATCGGGCAGCATCGCTCGACCATCGTCTTCACCAACTCCCGCCGCAGCGCCGAGCGTCTCTGCGCCCGGCTCAACGAGCTGGCCGCCGAAGAGGCCGCATCCGCGTTGGGCGAGGGCCCGATCGGCGTACCGGAGGGCGACGACCCGGCGGGCGGCGGCGACCCGGCGGGCGGCCCGCGGCGCTGGGGTGGCCC
>NZ_JAKKFF010000185.1 GCF_022229015.1 Micromonospora foliorum | reverse complement strand
CACGACGGCTGGCGGCCGGTGCACGTCCCCGGCCGGGGCACACCGCTCTGGCTGCCCGACGGGCACCTGGTCCCGGCGCCGGCCGCGTCGCCGACCGCCGAGCAGGCGCTCGCGGTGGCACAGCGACTGCTGGACGTGGTCTACATCTGGGGCGGTCTCTCCGCGCACGGCATCGACTGCTCGGGGCTGGTGCACCTGGCCTGGCGGCGGTTCGGGGTGCTGCTGCCCCGCGACGCGGACGACCAGGCGGTGGCCACCACCCCACTGCCGTTGGGCGCGGAACGCCCCGGCGATCTCTATTTCTTCGCCCGACCAGGCCGCAAGATCCACCACATCGGCATCGTCACCGCCCCACCCGGCGACGGCGGCCAGCGCCGGATGCTGCACGCCTGCTACCGGCGGCGGCGGGTCATCGAGGAGCCGTTACCGGCCGACCGGACCGCCACGCTGGTGGGCGCCCACCGGGTCTAGGCGTGTTTCGGAAGTGTCGGCTCGACCGCCACTTCCGAAACTCGCCCTTACCGGCCGGGCGCGTGTCCGCACCCGGCCGGTGACCGGTCAGCGTCGGGCGTCGGCCAACTCGCGACGCCGGTCCCGGGAGGACTTGATCAGGCTGGCGGCGGTGGCGATGCCCAGGGTGCCGATGATGACCAGCAGCGACAGCCAGATCGGGATGTGCGGCGCCCAGCCGACGTGCTCGCCACCGTTGATGAACGGCAGCTGGTTATCGGCCAGCGCCTCCAGCACCAGCTTGACCCCGATGAAGCCGAGCACGACGGCCAGGCCGTAGCTCAGGTAGATCAGCCGGTCGAGCAGGCCACCGAGCAGGAAGTAGAGCTGCCGGAGGCCCATCAGCGCGAAGACGTTCGCGGTGAAGACCAGGTACGGCTCCTGGGTGATGCCGAAGATCGCCGGGATCGAGTCCAGTGCGAAGATCAGGTCGGTGGTGCCGATCGCGATCATCACGATCAGCATCGGGGTGAACAGCCGCTTGCCGGCCACGTGGGTGGTGAGCTTCGCGCCGTCGTAGTCCTTCGAGATCGGCAGCGCCTTGCGGCTCCATCGGATCAGCACGTTCTCGGAGAACTCGTCCTCGTCCGGTTCACCCTGCCGGGCCAGGTTCACCGCGGTGTAGATCAGGAACGCGCCGAAGATGTAGAAGACCCAGGAGAACTGCGTGATCAGGGCCGCACCCGCGGCGATGAACCCGCCGCGCATCACCAGCGCCAGCACTATGCCGACGAGCAGCACCTTCTGCTGGTACTGCCGAGGCACCCCGAAGCGGGCCATGATGATCACGAAGACGAAGAGGTTGTCTACCGAGAGGCTGTACTCGGTGAGCCAGCCGGTGTAGAACTGCCCGGCCGCGCTGGCCCCGGAGGTCAGCCAGACACCCGCGCCGAAGAGCAGGGCAAGACCGACGTAGAAGGCGACCCAGAGGCTCGACTCCCGCACACTGGGCTCGTGCGGGCGCCGACCAATGATCAACAGGTCGACGAGCAGGACCGCAGTCAGTGCGACAAGCGTCCCCGCCCACACCAATCCGGACACGTCCAACGTTCATTCCTCCGGCAGACACGCGGCGTCGGGCACACCGTACGCCCCTGCGGGAGCCGGCGTGCCGCTGTCGCTCACTCTGGTGACTGTCGGAGGTCTCTTCCGCCGTCGCCCCGCAAGGGGCGGCGACCTACGGGGCCGGGTCGGGCCGCCGTGGTTCCGGCGATCGACCGTGCTGACGACTCCGTTGCGGGGGAATACTCCCCTCCTCGGTGACCATTGTTGCCCACCACGCCCCGTGATCACACCCCGGGCACCCGGTGTCGCTGACCACCCCCTCGACGCGTCACACCGCCTAGGGCTTCCTAGTAGGCTAGTGCAGGTCGGGTGCGGCGATCGGGTCGGCAAGCGACCAGCCGGCGGCGAGCAGGTCGTCGCAGGCCCGCACCGCCCGGGCCAACCGCTCGGCGTGCGACCCGGTCAGCTCCACCACCGGCACCGCGCGCCCCGCCAGCTCGCTGCGGAACCGCTCGGTCATCCAGGCCCGCAGGTGTTCGCCGTCGCGCAGCCCGTCATCGGTGAACGGCACCCCCCGGTGATCCGTCAGCAGATACAACGCCGGTCGGCGGGCCGCCGCCCGTACCTCCTCCGACGCGCTGCCCAGGTAGCGCTCCTCCCACACCGCCGTCGCCCGCGCGTCGGTGTCGCAGACCAGCAGCGGCCCGCTCGTCCGGGCCGCCGCGTCCTCGGCCGCCTGCTGTTCGCGGACCACGGCGCGGAAGTCGTCCCGGTCCCAGGTGACGTCGAAGACGGTCGCCTCCGGCGTTCGCTCGCGCAACCGGGCCAGCTTGCGAGCGGTCAACTCCCGGCCGTACTCCGGCACCCAGGACGTGCCGTAGTGCCCGGCGAGCGCCGCCGCCATCGTCGTGGTCCCGGTCGACTCGGCCCCGACCACCACCACCCGCCGGACGAACCACGCCCGCACCGGCGGGCTCAGCCACCGCCAGTGAGCCGCCGGGTCCGCGCGCACCGCCGTCCCGGACACCGGCACGGTCCGCCGATCCGGATCCACCGACACGGGTACGGCGTCGAAACGGCGCGCCAACTCGGCGACGTACGCCTCGGAGGAGAAGACCGCGTTCACCGGCACCGACCCGACCGCCTCGCGGAACACCGCGCAGTGCGCGTCCCAGACGGCCGGATCCGCGTAGTCCACCGGGTGGTCGTCGTACCGGCCGACGAAACGGACCCACGGCGTGTCCGCGTGCGCCTCCCGCAACCAGTCGAGGCGCAGCGCGAGTGGGATGGACTCCCGACGTGAGGGCGCCACGACGACGGTCACCTCGGCGCAGCGGGCGGCGGCGGCCCCGATCAGCGCGTGGTGCCCGGCGTGCGGCGGATAGAACTTGCCCACCACCATCCCGTGCCCGAACTCGGCAGCGGCCGAACGCGCCGGCACACGTGGCGCCGGTGCAGGGCCGGCCGCCTCGGCGCTCACGCGGTGACCGGGGCCGGGCCGGGCGGGACCGCGCTCGGCCGGTCGGCCCGACGCCTGTCGGCCCGCCAGGCCCGCAACCCGAGGACGCACAGGGCGAGGAAGACCAGATAGAGGACGGCGGTCAGGTGCAGCCCCTTGTACGCGTACAACGGGATGTAGATCAGGTCGGCGGCGATCCAGAGCCACCAACTCTCCACCCGCTTGCGGGTCTGCCCGTACGTGGCCAGCAGGGACAGCGCCGTCGTCAACGCGTCCGGCAGCGGCACGGTCGAGTCGGTGGCCCGGTCCAGCAGCACCCAGAGCGCGCCGGTGAGCAGCACCCCGGCGGCGGCCAGCGCCAGCCACTCCCCTCGCCCCGTCCGGCTCACCGTGAGCCGGCTGCGCCGCTCACCGCCGAAGAGCCAGTGCCACCAGCCGTAGCAGCCGAGCGCGACGTACACCACCTGGAGCCCCGCGTCGGCGTACAGCCCGGCGGTCCAGAACAGCAGCATGAGCAGCAGCACGTTCGCGATGCCGATCGGCCAGTTGGCGATCTTCTGCCGGGCCACCAGCCACACGTTGAGCACACCGGTCGCGAACCCCAGCAGCTCCGCCCAGGTGGTGCCCGTACCGGCCACCCGAAACGCGGTGCCGGTGAGCCAGTCGATGATCATTGAGCCACCCTAGGTGCGTCGCCGACGCCGGAACAGACCCCCGCGACACCGACGGCACCGACCCCCGTGGGAGGCTGTCCGACATGGTGCTTGAGGTCGCGCTGATCGATGTACTACCCGGACACGAGGACGCGTTCGCCGCCGCGTACGCCGAGGGTCACCCGGCGCTCGCCGGGGCGACCGGCTGCCGGTCCGTGCGGATGACCCGAGGAATCGAGTCACCGACCCGCTTCGTGCTGCTCGTCGAATGGGACTCGGTCGAGGCGCACGAGAAGAACTTCCGGGCCACCGAACGGTTCGAGCAGTGGCGGGCGCTGATCGGGCCCCACTTCGCCGGACCGCCGGTGGTGGAACACTTCCTCGACGTACCGGCCTGAGCCGAGCTGTCGTACCCCGCGGTTATCGTGCCGGGCGCACGCGCCGGCCGCCGGTCCCGACGGACTCGGGGGCGCCGGGCCCGGTGGCCGCGCGGCGCCGCACCGTCGACACCCGCAACCGTCACTCGCCGACGCGGCGGGCCAGCACGGTGACCGTCTCCTCCGGTGACAGCGCCGCGGCCAGCAGCGCCGCGGTCATCCGCTCGTAACGGTCGACGTCGAGCACGGTGGCCAACCGGACGTCGGTGGTCAACGCCTCGAGCATCACCGTCCGCGGGTCCGCCGGGTCGGGGAAGGCATAACAGGAATACGGTGTGAGCGGGTGCAGCCCGCCGCCGGCCGCCCCGCGTGGCAACAGCCGCAGCGTGACGTGGGACAGCCCGGTCACGGCGACCAGATGCCGCAGCTGTTCGCGCCAGACCGCCACCGGCAGGTCACCCGGGTCGCAGACGGCCTCGGCGAGCACCGCGGTGTAGCGCGGCGGATAGGCCCGCCGCAGCACCTCCTGCCGCAGCGCGCGGGCGCGCACCTCGGCCTCCACATCGAGCTCGGGCGTGAGCTGGGCGCCGGCCGTGACCAGCACCCGCGCGTACGCGGGCGTCTGGAGCAGCCCCGGCACCACCGACGGTTGGAACTCGACGATGTCGGCGGCGCCCGCCTCCAACTCGGCGTAGGTGCGCTGCCGTTCGCTCATCTCGCCCAGCGTCTTCCACCAGCCTCGACTGGTCGCCGCGTCCCGGGCGATGACGATCAGCGCCTCCCGGGCGGGCGTGGGCACCTTGTAGACATCCAGCAGGTCCAGCACGTCGGCGAGGTCGGGGCGACTCTGACCCAGCTCGATGCGGGACAGCTTCGACGTCGAGGCCCAGCCCAACCGGTCGCAGACCTGCTCCAGGGTCAGCGACTCGCGCCGACGGAGTTGGCGCAGCTCTGCGCCGAGACGTGCACGTCGAATAACAGGACTTGTTGGCAGCGGCATCCCGGCCTCCCCACCGAGGGAGACTACGCAGGACGATCACCCAGTGCAATAGCGTGCTCGCACACCGCAATGAGGGCATTCGGTGCCGCCGACCGGCCTTGTCGGCCCGCACGTACCGTTTCCGCAGGTCAGCAGCGGATACGGCCGCGCCACCGCCGTCGACCATGCCCGCCCGTCGCGTGCCCCGGCCGGCCGGACCCGAGCGGAGCGCTGGGCGTGGCCGACCGGGTGGCCGTCACTTCACCCCGGCGGCGTCCATGCCGCGCAGCTCCTTCTTCAGGTCGGAGACCTCGTCGCGGATCCGGGCGGCCAGCTCGAACTGCAGCTCGCGGGCGGCGGCCAACATCTGGTCGTTGAGCTCCTGGATGAGCTGGGCGAGGTCGGCGCGGGCCATCCCCTCCCGCGAGGTGGTCGCCGCGGCGGACCGGCTCCGGCTGCGGGTTTCCTTGACCGGCGCCTTGCCCCGGGAAAGCTGACGCACCGCGCCCCCGACCCGGGAGTTCTCGGTGTCCTCCGCCTCGCGGTAGATGTCGTCCAGAATGTCGTGGATCTTCTTGCGGAGCGGCTCAGGGCTGATGCCGTGCGCCTCGTTGTGCGCGATCTGCTTGGCCCGACGCCGATCGGTCTCGTCGATCGCCGCCGCCATCGACGGGGTGATCTTGTCGGCGTACATGTGCACCTGACCGGAGACGTTACGGGCGGCCCGCCCGATGGTCTGGATCAACGACCGGCCGCTGCGCAGGAAGCCCTCCTTGTCGGCGTCGAGAATCGCCACCAGCGACACCTCGGGCAGGTCCAGACCCTCGCGGAGCAGGTTGATGCCGACGAGCACGTCGTAGTCGCCCTTGCGCAGCTCGCGCAGCAGCTCCACCCGGCGCAACGTGTCGACCTCCGAGTGCAGGTAACGCACCCGGATGCCGTTCTCCAGGAGGTAGTCGGACAGGTCCTCGGCCATCTTCTTGGTCAGCGTGGTGACCAACACCCGCTCGTCCCGGTCGGTGCGCAGCTTGATCTCGTGCATCAGGTCGTCGATCTGGCCCTTGGTCGGCTTGATCACGACCTGCGGGTCGACCAGACCGGTGGGGCGGATCACCTGCTCGACGAACTCGCCCTGGGCCTGCTCCATCTCCCAGGTGCCGGGGGTCGCGGAGAGGAAGACCATCTGGCCGACCCGCTCCAGGAACTCGTCGAAGCGCAGCGGCCGGTTGTCGGCCGCGCTGGGCAGCCGGAAGCCGTGGTCGATGAGCATCCGCTTGCGGGACGCGTCGCCCTCGTACATGCCGCCGATCTGCGGGATGGTCACGTGCGACTCGTCGACCACGGTGAGGAAGTCGTCGGGGAAGTAGTCGAGCAGGGCGTGCGGCGGGCTGCCGGGCAGCCGCCCGTCCATGTGCATCGAGTAGTTCTCGATGCCGGAGCAGAAGCCCACCTGCCGCATCATCTCGATGTCGTAGGTGGTGCGCATCCGCAGCCGCTGCGCCTCCAGCAGCTTGCCCTGCCGCTCCAGCTCGGCGAGGCGCTCGGCCAACTCCACCTCGATGTCGCGGATCGCCCGCTCCATCCGCTCCGGACCCGCCGCGTAGTGGGTGGCCGGGAAGATCACCAGTTGGTCGACCTCGCGGACCACGTCACCGGTCAACGGGTTGAGGTAGTAGAGCTTCTCGACCTCGTCACCGAAGAGCTCGATGCGGATCGCCAGCTCCTCGTACGCCGGGATGATCTCCAGCGTGTCGCCGCGGACCCGGAAGGTGCCGCGCTGGAAGGCCATGTCGTTGCGGGTGTACTGGATGTCGACCAGTCGGCGCAGCAACTGGTCGCGGTCGAGCTCGTGCCCGATCTGCACCTTCACCGCCCGGTTGAGGTACTCCTCCGGGGTGCCCAGACCGTAGATCGCCGAGACGGTCGCCACCACGATCACGTCGCGGCGGGTGAGCAGCGACATCGTCGCCGAGTGCCGCAGCCGCTCCACCTCCTCGTTGATCGAGGAATCCTTCTCGATGTAGGTGTCGGTCTGCGGGATGTAGGCCTCGGGCTGGTAGTAGTCGTAGTACGACACGAAGTATTCGACCGCGTTGTGCGGCAGCAGCTCGCTGAACTCCTTGGCCAACTGCGCACAGAGCGTCTTGTTCGGGGCGAGCACCAGGGTGGGGCGTTGCAGCCGCTCGATCAGCCACGCCGTGGTGGCGCTCTTGCCGGTGCCGGTCGCGCCGAGCAGCACCGTGTTGCGGTCGCCGCGCCGAACCCGGCGCTCAAGATCGTCAATGGCCGCCGGTTGGTCGCCGGCCGGCTGGAAGTCACTGACGACCTGGAAGCGGCTGTCCAGCCGGGGAATGTCGAGCGCCATGCCATCAACGGTACGCCGGAGGTCCGACAGGAACGGCCGTCACGCCAGGTACGTGATCAGCTTCAATATTCCCATTGTGTGGCCCATGTCACCGGGACTACCCTCTTCATGTAGGCCGCTCGCGGCGGCCGACCGGGCCGGTGGCCAGGCCAACATCACGGCCGGTCACCCCCGGCACTGCGGTCGCAGCACCCGGCTCGTCCGGCGTGCGCACCCGTGTGGTCGCGCTCGAGGCGCAGACCGGCCGCCGCGAGCGCCCCTGCTCGTCACCCCGGTGCCTCCCCGCCCGTTTCACCTCCGTGGACACCTCCCCGACTCCGGCGCCCGACACCGCCCGCACCGCCACGCCCCGACCGGACGATCCGAGCACCGGCAGCGGGCCCACCAGCGGTGGCAGCGGCCCGA
>NZ_JAKKFF010000184.1 GCF_022229015.1 Micromonospora foliorum | reverse complement strand
AAGGCTCCGGCGCCCACCGGGACCTACCCCCTTCCCCGGCCGTGCGCTCTTCCGATCCCGGCCGCAGCCCGGCCGTCGGCGCCAGCGCCGACCCCGGCAGCGGCTCCGGCTCCGCAGACCCGGCCGACGCCGCAGCAGCCGCAGGCGCAGAACCGTCAGCGGTACGCGGACGAGACGATGGAGCTGCCGATCTTCCGGGAGCTTGAGTCGGCCTGGTTCCGTACCCGTCGCCCGGGCTCCGAGGAGACCGCGGCCGGCGCCCAGCCAGCGACGAACGGCGACTCCGCGACCCAGCAGTTCGCCACGGTCGAGGCCAGCGGTCGGGCAGTCCACAAGACACCACCCGGGACGACAGGTAACACACCGATGGCAGACACTCCGACGGTCGGAGGAGCGCCGCGGGACAACGGCTCCACAGCGAACGAGGGCACCCGCCCGAGCCTCGCCGAGAGCCTGCCGAACCGCCGGCCCCAACCGCAGAGCAACGGCTGGCAGACCGCTGCCGACGACGGCTGGCGTGCTGCCTCCGCGGCGGCCGGCGCGGTGCCGGTGAGCGAGACCACCACGACCGGTCTGCCGAAACGCAAGCCGATGGCGCAGCTGGTGCCCGGCGCGGTGGAGAAGCCCACCACCTCGGTCCAGCGGCGCTCCCCGGAGGCGGTCCGTGGCCTGCTCTCCGCCTACCACCGGGGCGTGCAGCGAGGGCGTAGCACCTCGGACAACCCGACCAACCCGGAGGCGACTCCGGGAGGGCAATCCTCGCAGTCTGGCTCAGGCCCGGTGGCCGGGAGCGGGCAGAAGGAGCAAGAAGGATGACAACTACGCAGGATCTTGGTTGGCTGCTGGCCAACTTCGCCGACCGGGTGCCCGGCGTCGCGCACGCGGTCGCCGTATCGGCCGACGGCCTACTCCTCGCGTCGTCACGGGATCTGCCGCGCGACCGGGCAGACCAGCTCGCCGCGATCTCTTCGGGTCTGGTCAGCCTGACCCAGGGGGCAGCACGCTGCTTCGAGGGAGGCGCGGTGTTGCAGACCGTCGTGGAGATGGACAATGGCTTCCTGTTCCTGATGTCCATCTCGGACGGCTCGTCCTTCGCCGTGTTGGCCGCCCGCAGCTCCGACGTGGGCCAGGTTGGCTACGAGATGGCGCTGCTGGTCGACCGGGTGGGCGACGCGCTGACCCCGCAGCCGCGTGCGGCTGCGGGCATGCTGGGCTGACGTTCTCGCCGATCGTGAGGTCGGCACGACTGAAACAACGACAACGACGGGTTTCACCGGTGGGAGCCGGTAACGGGTGCGAAGGAGGTGAGCGGCGAGATGGCCGATCGTGACGAACCAACCGGAGCGTTGGTCCGTCCATACGCCGTGACCCGTGGTCGCACCCGTCCCCGGCTCGACATCGCGCTGGAGGCGCTCGTCGAGACGACGGTGCGCGGTCGGGCCGCTGCCAATGGCAACGGCGGCCAGGGCCGCGAACACCAGTACATCGCCGCGCTGTGTGACGGACGCGTGCAATCGCTCGCAGAGATCGCGGCGCGGATGCAGCTCCCGCTCGGTGTGGCCCGGGTGCTCATCGCCGACATGGCGACGGACGGCCTGGTCGCGGTCCACGAGCCGACCATTTTGGACGACTCCGACGACGCGGTGGGCACTGAACTGCTGGAGAGGGTGCTGAGTGGACTTCGCAGGCTCTGACATGTCGCACCGCCCGCCGAACCCGAGCGGCCGCGTGACGTCGGCGAAGATCGTTATCGCCGGTGGATTCGGCGTCGGTAAGACGACGCTGGTCGGCTCGGTCTCGGAGATCACGCCGCTGACCACCGAGGCCATCATGACCTCCGCTGGCGTGGGCGTCGACGACACCCGGCAGGTGCCGGGCAAGACGACGACCACGGTGGCCATGGACTTCGGCCGGATCTCGATCGACCGTGACCTGATTCTGTACCTGTTCGGTACGCCGGGTCAGACCCGTTTCTGGTTCATGTGGGACGAACTGGTGCGGGGTGCGATCGGTGCGGTCGTGCTGGTGGACACTCGCCGGCTGGCCGACTGCTTCGCGGCGATCGACTTCTTCGAGCACCGACGCCTGCCGTACCTGGTGGCGATCAACTGCTTCGACGGAATGCAGTACCACGACCCGCAGGACGTCCGGGACGCCTTGGCGATCTCGAGCGACGTGCCGGTGGTGGCCTGCGACGCCCGTAACCGGGAGTCGACGAAGCACGTGCTGATCTCGCTTGTCGAGTACGTGCTGACCATGCGCCGTACGCGCGCCGTCGCACCGGCCTGATCGCGGCGCTGCACGCCCCGGTGGTGGCTCCGGCCGCCACCGGGCGCTGCCAGCCGCCCCGGTGGGTCGATCCGCCCCGGTTCGTCGCCCAGACGGGCCGGTGCGCCGCCAAGCCGCCTCCTGACGTCCTGGACGCTGTCAGCCCCTTCCCGGGGCCACCAGCCCACCCACGGGCCTCGCGAGGCGGCTTCTGCGTACCCGGGATCCACCCGCTGACGCGAGAGCGCCCCCAGCCGACTGGCTGAGGGCGCTCGCGGGTGAAGAAGGGTCAGGACTGGTAGCCGGCCGAGCGGTACTCGTACTCCCGGTCGTCGTCGCGGTCCCCGTGGTCGCGGCTGAAGTCCCAGCCGCCGGCCGCCTCACGACCGGGCCGACCACCCACCGCGAAACCGCCGATCTCCTGGCCCCGACGCCAGCCACGGAAGTAGCCGGTCGTGTTCTCCGCGAGGCTTGCCGCATCACGCACTATCCGCAATGGGCGCTCCTCGCGCAGCGGGGAACCCGGCACCAGGTTGGCCTGCGGCACGCGCTTCGGCAGCCCGGCGTTGGTCTCGGCGCCCACCGCCGGGCGAGCGGCCTGCTCCGCGGCCTGCCAGCCGGTGTCGGCCGTGGTCGACCAGTCCAGGTCGGACTCCTCGGCCTGACCGACGAACCAGGCCGACTTGGCCTGCGCGAAGATCAGCAGGTCGCCGTCGCCCTCGTCGGCGACCGGCGGCGGCCGGTGTTCCATCGGCGGCGGCCGGTGCTCCATTGGCGGTGGCCGGTGCTCGACCGGGGGCGCCGGCCGGTGCTCGGCGGCACGCTCGGTGCGGGCGGCCGCCCGACCGTTGCGAGCGGCCTGCTCGCGGTCGACCAGGCGCAGCGGCGGCGTCTCCAGGTGCTGGTCCGCAGGAGGGTTGAGCCCCTCGCGCAGCGCCCGGTCGGCCAGCGGCGGCGGCTCCACCAGCCGCAGCATGGGTGGTTCCGGTGGCAGGTCGTCCGCCAACCAGGGCGGGGTGACCCGACCGTCGGCCCGACCCGGGTCGGTCGGGGCCTCGACACCGCGGCTACCGCCGTACGGGTAGGCCACCGGGTTGTTCGGTGAGCTGTCGGACGGGTCCTCCGGGTTGTTGACCAGCGGCCAGTTGGCCCGGGAGCCGGGCGGTGCGGCCTCCTGCCCGGGACGGGGGGTCGGCACCGGAATGCTGAGATCGGTGGCGCTGAACCCGCCGGTGGGTGGCTCGTCGACCGGGCGTTGCTGGTGGCTCGGCCGGGGTTCGCCGTTGGTCTTGGGGCGGGGCGGAATGACCGTCCGCTGCCGCTCGGCCCGCGCGTTGTTGATCGCGGCGGTGGTCAGCGTCGGTCGGAACGGCTCGCCGGCCTCGGCCGGAGGCACCATGCCCCGCTGTGCCGGCGCGATCGGGGTGATCCCGGGCGGCGGAGGCGGCGGTGAGGAGACCGGCCGGTTGGTCGGGCCGTCGATCCGGCTGGGGAGCGGCTCGGTGCGACTGGGCAGCGTGGACGCCGGCGGACCAGCCATCGCCGCCGGGGTCATCGGCGCGGGCGCGACCGGCGGTGGCGTGCCCGGCGCCGGGGCGACCGGCGGT
>NZ_JAKKFF010000183.1 GCF_022229015.1 Micromonospora foliorum | reverse complement strand
TCGGCCAGCGCCAGCAGCCGGGCGGTGGCGGCACCGGCGACGGCCGGGCCCACACCGATCGGGGTGACGGTCACGGTGCGGTCGGTCAGCCCGGCGCGGACCGCGTCCGCCTCGGCTGGCACCGCCGTGACCACCAGCAGACCGGTCACGAGAGTGAGCCGGGGGACTCGCGGCGGGTCTCGTCGTCGGCCCCGCCACCCGGGCCGCCGACGGCCGACGACGGGCGGTAGATGTGGTAGCCCGGCGGGGCGAGGCTCGGGTCGTCGTACTGCGGTGAGCTGGTCTGGGCCGGCGCCGGCGAGGTTGGTGTGGGGTCCCCGGGCTCGTCCGCAGGCTCGTCCTCGGTCAGCTCGTCGTCACCGAGCGGCCGGCCGGCCAGCTTCTCGCCGCGCAGCCGGGCGGCGGCGAGCACACCCCGGATCGCGGCCAGTACGCCCACCCCGGCGGCGACCGCGATGCCCATCCGACCGTCGAACGGCACCAGCCCGAGCCCGCCGCCGGCGACGAAGGCGAGCATCAGCACCGTCTCGGAGTGGGCGAAGGAGCTGGCCCGCAACCGTTCCGGGATGCGCTCCTGGATCGAGGCGTCCACCGCCAGCTTCGCTATCCCGCTGGCCAGCGCGGCGACCAGGCAGAGCAGGGCGACCATCAGCAGCGAGAACTGGATGACGGCGAGCACCGCCACCCCCGCCACGATGATCATGCTGCTGGACTGGATGGCGGTCGGCCGGTGGATGCGCAGTCGGGTGCCGATGGCGGTGGCCAGGAAGGTGCCGACCGCGAGCGCGCCGCCGACCACGCCCAACGCCCACTCGGCGCCCAGGTCCCGGCCGAACACCACGGTGGTCAGGTCGCCCTTCTTGATCGCGAAGGCGAGGAAGAGCAGCAGGAAGCCGTAGAGCGCGCGGAGCGTCGCGGCGCCGATCAGGGTGGCGATCACCAGCCGGCCGGACGGCCGGCCCCGGCCCAGTGGCCGATCGCCACGGCGGCGGCCCAGCGCGCGCAGTGGCCGGGGGACCCGCTCCGGTGGCTCCGAGTCGGCCTTCGGTGGCAACCGCAGGGAGATCACCATGCCGACCAGGAAGATCAACGATGCGACCCGGAGCGGCCACTGCGGCCCGAACCAGAACGCGGCCAACCCGATCGGCGCCACCAGCGCACCGGCGACAGTGCCGTAGACGCTGGCCCGGGCGCCCACCTGGGACAGGCCAAGGCCTTCCGGCAACAAGCGGGGCACCGCGGCGGAGCGGGCCACACCGTACGCCCGGGAGAGCGCGAGCACCCCGAACGCGGCCGGGTAGAGCCCGAAGCCGTGGATGTAGTCGGAGATCAACCAGGCCAGGAAGGCGCGGCCGAGCATCGTCGCGGCCAGCGCGTACCGCCGGCCGTGCCGGAAGTGATCCAGCAGCGGGCCCACCACCGGGGCGAGCATCGCGAACGGCACCATGGTCACCAGCAGGTAGAGCGCGACCTTGCTGCGAGCCTCGCCGAGCGGCACGTTGAAGAAGATCGTGCCGGCCAGGCCGATGGCGATCAGGGTGTCACCGGCACAGGAGAGCGCGTGCAGGTCGAACAGGCGAACCATGCCGACCTCGCCGCCGGCGCCCCGGGCGCGGGCCCGACCGGCCCGGCGGGTCACCCAGCGGCCGCTGCCCACCGAACCACGCAGCAGCAGACGGATGGCGCGAATGCCGGTGCCGACGGTCCGCCCGAGGACGGAACGCCCGGAGCGGGAGTACGACGGCATGTGCACCATCCTCGCCCATCTGATCCGGGTACGCCGCACCACCGCTGGGAAAGGTTCCCCGGGAGTCCCTGTCACCCCTGCGAGGCGCATGGGGAACAATGGTCTGGTGACCAGGCCCGCCTCCACCCGCGCCGCCCGTCTCGACCAGGTCTGCGCCGCCGCCGTCGAGGTGGCCCGCGCCGGCATCACCGAGGTGGACGCCGACGATGTCGGCGACCACCTGCAGGTCGTGGCCGAAGGTGATCGACTGGTCACCCACTACTTCGAATGTTGCCTCGCCGGCTACAACGGCTGGCGCTGGGCGGTCACCGTCACCCGGGTGCCGCGCAGCAAGACGGTGACCATCTGCGAGACGGTGTTGCTGCCCGGCCCGGACGCGCTGCTCGCGCCCGGCTGGCTGCCCTGGCAGGAGCGGCTCAAGCCGGGCGATCTGGGGCCGGGCGACCTGCTCCCGACCTCGCCCGACGACGATCGCCTGGTCCCCGGTTACCTGCTCTCCGACGACCCGGCGGTCGAGGAGACGGCGTGGGAGTTGGGTCTCGGGCGCGCCCGCGTGCTCTCCCGCGAGGGCCGCATCGACACGGCGCAGCGCTGGTACGAGGGTGACCACGGCCCCGCCGCGGCCATCTCGACCGCCGCTCCGGCCACCGCCCGCTGCGGCACCTGCGGCTTCTACCTGCCGCTGGCCGGCGCGATGCGGCAGGCCTTCGGGGCCTGCGGCAACTTCTACGCTCCCGACGACGGTCGGGTGGTCAGCGCCGATCACGGTTGCGGCGCCCACTCCGAGACGTTGATCGAGGCGCCCGAGTCCGCGGTCGACGAGCTGCCCACGGTGTACGACGACAGCGCGGTCGAGGCCATGTCGGTCAGCCGGGCCCCGGGCTCGGTGGAGGCGACTGAGCCGGCGGAGCCGTACGGGCACTCCTGATCGTCCGCGCCGGAGTGCTCCGGCGCGGCGGCCAGCTCACCTCGCGCGGCGGCGCCGTCGGTTGGCGTCGTGCCGCATCATCACGGCGAGGCCCGGAAAACCCCACAGGAAACCGGCGAGGCAGGTCCAGAGCCAGTTCTGGTGACCGTGGTCGGTCAGCCAATCCCGGAAGAAGACCAGCAGGACCAGCCCGGCAACCGCCCACGCGATCAACCCGGCGAGGGCGAACGGCACCATCGGCGGGTCCAGTGGTGCGGGCCGCGGTGGCTGCTCGTTCGGCATTCGGCAAGCGTACGGGATCCACTTCCCCGGCCCGTCGACGATCTGGGACGATGCGCGCGACAACCGGAAGATCACCTGCGAGGACCTGATGGCAGTAGCGCCGCCCGAGAACGGCACACCTCCCAACCCCGCTCATCCGCGTAACGGTTTCGACCGGTTCTTCGAGATCTCCGCGCGTGGCTCGACGTTGAGCCGTGAGGTACGCGGTGGCCTGGCGACCTTCTTCACGATGGCGTACATCGTGGTGCTCAACCCGCTGATCCTGGGCGGCGCCGTCGACGGCGACGGCAAGAGCCTCCCGATTCCCGCGCTGGCTGCCGCGACCGCGCTGGTCGCCGGCCTGATGACCATCCTGATGGGGGTGGTCGGCCGGTTCCCGCTGGCACTCGCCGCCGGTCTGGGCGTCAACGCCCTGGTGGCGTACGAGATCGCCCCCGAGATGACCTGGGCCGACGCGATGGGCCTGGTGGTGATCGAGGGTCTGATCATCGCGGTGCTGGTGCTGACCGGTCTGCGGACCGCCGTGTTCCGCTCGGTGCCGACCCAGCTGAAGACCGCGATCGGGGTCGGCATCGGCCTGTTCCTGACCATCATCGGTCTGGTGGACGCCGGCTTCGTCCGACGCATCCCGGACGCCGCCAACACCACCGTCCCGGTCGGCCTGGGCATCGGCGGCAAGCTGGTGAGCTGGCCGATGCTGGTCTTCGTGGTGGGCCTGCTGATCACGCTGGTGCTGGTGGTCCGTCGGGTGAAGGGCGCGATCCTGATCGGCATCCTTGCCTCGACGGTGCTGGCGGTGATCGTCGAGGCGATCGGCAACATCGGCCCGTCCTTCGTCAACGGTCAGCCCAACCCGAAGGGCTGGTCGCTGAACGTGCCGGAGCTGCCCAAGACGGTGGTCGACCTGCCGGACCTGTCGCTGCTCGGCAAGTTCAACGTGCTCGACTCGTGGGGTCGGGCCGGTTGGCTGGTCGTGCTGATGTTCATCTTCACGCTGTTGATCACGGACTTCTTCGACACCATGGGCACGATGGTCGCGGTCGGCCAGGAGGGCGACCTGCTCGACGAGCAGGGCACGCCGCCGAAGGCCAAGGAGATCCTGCTTGTCGACTCGATCGCGGCGGCGGCCGGCGGTGCGGCCAGCACCTCCAGCAACACGTCGTACATCGAGAGTGCCGCCGGTGTCGCGGAGGGTGCGCGCACCGGCGTGGCCAACCTGGTCACCGGCGCGCTCTTCCTGCTCGCGATGTTCCTGGCGCCGCTGGTCGTGATCGTGCCGTTCGAGGCGGCGTCGACGGCGCTGGTGGTGGTCGGTTTCCTGATGATGACCGCGGTGCGGACGATCGACTGGTCCGACTACGAGATCGCCATCCCGGCGTTCCTCACCATCGTGTTGATGCCGTTCACCTACTCGATCTCCAACGGAATCGGCGCGGGTCTGATCACCTTCGTGGTGGTCAAGCTGGCCCGGGGCAAGGCCCGGGAGATCCATCCGCTGCTGTACGGGGTGGCCGCGCTGTTCGTGCTGTACTTCCTGCGTGGGCCGATCGAGTCCCTGGTGCTCTGAGGCGCGTCCGGGCGGGGAGTCGATCAGGATTCCCCGCCCGTACCATCTGAATCCCCTCGTGAGCCTGGTCATAACGGATATCGTTAGCCATGCTCATTAGTTAAGCTAACTACTGTGACGGAGCGGACGGTGACGGCGGAACGCGTGCCACCGGCGCAGCTGGCTCCCCAGCTGCGTGATGCGATCACCCGACTCAACCGGCGGGTCCGACAGGCCCGGCCGGTCGGCGACCTCACGGTCACCCAGGTCTCCGCGCTCACCAGCCTGCGGCTGGCGGGCGCGATGACGCCCCGGGAGCTGGCCGACGTGGAGCGGGTGCAGCCGCCGACGATGACCAAGATCGTCGGGAAGTTGGAGGACCGCGGCCTCGTGCGGCGGACACCCCATCCGACCGACGGCCGGCAGGTCATCCTCACGGCGACCGAAGGAGGGCAGGCCGTGCTCGACCAGTTCGAGCGGGCCCGCGACGAGTGGCTGGCCCACCGGCTGGCCGCACTCGACGAGGACGAACGGGAGACCCTGCAGAGGGCCGCCGAGATTCTTCAGCAGCTCGCTCGCGCCTGAGCCGCACCCGCGCCACCGGGTCCGTGCCGTCACCTGTCGATGACGCGTACGTCCGGAGGAGGCGCACCAAGAGTGCAGGCGAAGCTGAGCACGATGTTCCAGTCCCTACAGGTCCGCAACTACCGCCTCTTCGCATCCGGGCAGCTGATCAAGTTGATCGGCGTCTGGATGATGTTCATCGCCCAGGACTGGCTCGTCCTCGAGCTCTCCAACAACTCGGCCACCGCGCTCGGCGTGGTCACGGCCTGCCAGTTCACGCCGGTGCTCCTGCTCACCCTGCTCTCCGGCCGGCTCGCGGACCGGTACGACAAGCGGGTGCTGCTCTTCGCCGCCAACGCCTTCTGGAGCCTGCTGGCGCTCGGCATGTCAGTGCTGGTGCTCACCGACCTGGTGCAGCTCTGGCACGTCTTCGCCTTCGCCGCGCTGCTCGGCACGGCCAACGCGGTGGAGACCCCGGTCCGGCAGGCGTTCGTCTCCGAACTGGTCGGCACGCCGCTGCTGCCCAACGCGCTGTCGCTGAACGCCGCCGTGTTCAACTCCGCCCGGATCGTCGGCCCGGCCGTGGCCGGCCTGGCCATCGCCGCGTTCGACGTGGGCCCGGTCTTCCTCTTCACCGCCGTCAGCTCGGTCGCGCCCCTGGTCAACGTCGTCCGGATGCGGACAACCGAGCTGCACCGCGACGCCCTGCTGCCACGCGACGAGCGGGCGTCCGCCCGGGTCGTCGACGGCCTGCGGTACGTGTGGCGCCGCCCGGACCTGCTGCTGCCGATGGCGATCATGTCGGTGATCGGCATGTCGCTGTTCAACTTCCAGCTCACCCTGGCCGCGTTGGCGAAGACGGTCTTCCACACCGGTGCCGCCTCCTTCGGCCTCTTCAGCACGGCACTGGCCGTCGGCGCGCTCGGCGGCGCGCTCAGCGGCACCGGTCGGCGTAGCCGCCCGTCGGTGTGGCTGGTGCTCGGCGCGGCGATCGCCTGTGCCAGCTTCGGCACCCTGGTCGGCCTCTCCTCGGCGTACTGGCTGGTGGTGGCGCTGCTGGTGCCGACCGGCTTCAGCATGGTCTTCTTCGCCCAGGCCGCCAACCAGCGAATCCAGATGGGCGTCGACGCGGCCTTCCGGGGACGGGTGATGGCCCTGTGGGTGCTGGTGTTCCTGGGCACCAACCCGGTCGGCGCGCCGCTGATCGGCTGGGTCGCGGAGCACTACGGTGCCGGTGCCAGCATCTGGATGGGCGGGCTCATCTCGCTGGCCGCCGCGCTGACCGCGCTCACCTGGCAGCTACGCCACTCCGGTGCCCGGCTGCGTTTCCGGGTGCTGCCGATGCCTCGTTTCTACGTCACCTCCACCGACTGCTGAGGTTTAGGGCGTGGCGGGGCCGCGTCCGGTTACGCGGATCGCGCGGATGCGGCCAAACCGGTGGCGGGGCGGCACGATGGGGCTTAGCGTCGATACGTGGGAGTCGGACGCGCGCTGATGCTGGCCCTGGCGTTCCTCGCCGTGGCCACTCTGCCGGCGGCATTCGCCCTGCTCTTCTGCTACGACGAAATCGTCGACCGGGTGGTCTGCGGCTGGTCCGAGTGGCGTGACCGCCGACGGGAGAAACGCACGATCGCCCGTCTCGACCGGGCCGTCGAGGCCGACGCGCTGACCCGGGACATCGACCTCAGCGAGTTCGACCGCGTTGACCGCCGGCCGCTGGAGCAGCTCGCCGCCGACCTGCGCCGTCTCGGCGGTCAGCGGGTCGGCGGCAGCGGTCGTTCGATGGTCTGGCACAGCGCGTTGCTCCAGGCGTACGACGACCGGCTTCGCCTTGCCTGCCGCGCCCTCGGCATCGCCGAGCACCTCGCCGAGCTGGAGGGTGTCGATCAGGAGATCGAGCGGGTCCGGGTGGAGGGCGTGCTGCACGCCGCCGGGCTGGCCCTTCCGGCGGCCCGGGCCGGGCACCGGCAGCGACACCGCTGACCGGCCGTACGCCGTGCGACTCTTCGTCGCGGTCCGCCCGTCCGTCAATGCGATCAATCACCTCGGCGCACAGGTCGCCCGTCTGC
Organism: Micromonospora foliorum; assembly: GCF_022229015.1. Lineage (GTDB taxonomy): Bacteria > Actinomycetota > Actinomycetes > Mycobacteriales > Micromonosporaceae > Micromonospora > Micromonospora foliorum. Next base: position 3,209 of record NZ_JAKKFF010000183.1, on the reverse strand, counting down.
GCGTCGCGGCGGCGACCGCCGCTGGCGTCAACGTCCGGCTCGCCGACCCGGCCGACCTGCACCTCACCCTGGCGTTCCTCGGTGCCGTCGAGTCTGCCCGGCTGGTCGAGGTGGAGAGTGCGCTCGGCTTGGCCGCCGAGCGGTTCCGGGACGGCCGGGACGCCGCACCCCGGTTGAGTCTCGGCGGCGGTGGCCGGTTCGGCCGGGAGCGGTCCACTGTGCTCTGGGTGGACCTGCGGGGGGAGGTCGAGGCGTTGCACGTGCTGGCCGGGCTGATCCGGTCCCGGCTGAGCCACGGCCGGCTGCCGTGCGACGAGAAGCCGTTCCGGCTGCACCTGACCGTCGCCCGGCCCGGCGACCGGATGGACCCGGCCGACGTCGAGGCCGACCGGGCCAGCCTGGACGCGTACGAAGGGCCATCGTGGCCGGCGTCGGAGCTGCTGCTGGTGCGCAGCCACCTCGGCGGCCGACCGCGCTACGAGCGGATTGCCGCCTGGTCGCTGTGACCCGGCGGCACGTGGCTGGCCGCGGTGGAAGGCCCGCTGCGGAGAACCTCGCGGGCCTGTTCGGCGGCGCGGGTGATGTTCTCGCTGATGAAGTCGAGGAAGCGGGCGATGTTCTCCAGCCGGGCGGCGGCGGGGGTGTGCGCGCCGAGGAGGGCGACACCCTGGCGTGCGGTTGCGACGAGATGGTCGTTGGCCCGAGCGCTGGCGATCGTCGCCTGGTAGAAGAGCTCGTCGTCGATAACGTAGCGGTCGCGGCGGCGTTCGTCGCGTTCGCGGCGGACGAGGCTCTGGCTCTCCAGGAAGGTGATCGCCTTGGAGATCGACGCCGGGCTGACCTGGAGGCGCTGGGCGAGTTCAGACGCGGTGAGACTGCCCGAGTCGGTGAGGAACAGGTTGGTCAACACTCGGGCCCCCATCTTGTTCAGACCGGAGGCCATGAGGACGGTGGTGAACGTCTCCTCGTAGTCGGCCACGGCCTGGGCGTCGCGTCCGTCCGGTCGGGGGGCCGCCTCGGCCCCACGAAAAGAGGCGGGCTTGCGCCGGTGGGCGCGGCGCTCGGTGGCGCGGTGGGCCAGATCGGCGCGGTAGCCGGTGGGGCCGCCGTTGCGCATCACCTCACGGGTGACCGTCGAGGTGGGACGGTCGAGGCGTCGGGCGATCTCGGCGTAGGGGAGGCTGTCGGCCAGCCCCAGCGCGATCTGCTGGCGTTCCTGCTGGCTGAGCCTGCCTCCCGGCATCGCGATCTCCCTGGTGGTCCTGTGTGCGGTCCCGGACTCCGTCACCATAGCGTTAACCTGCTTGCCAATGCAACGTTGGAGTGGATCGCGTTGCATTAAATTCAGGCTAGTTGCAACAATTTCATGAGCATGAACAGCTAAAACAGCACCTGCTTGCAACAACGTCGTTGCCAGAGGATAGAAAGCAACGTAGCTTTTCCCACATCGGAAAGAAGCGCCAACCTGGGAGAGCACGATGCAGACCTTCGACACACCCGCCCCCATCTCCGCCGTCCTGGACATCCCCGCCGGACGCATCCAGCTCATCGCCGCGGACCGCGCCGACACCACCGTCGAGGTCCTCCCGGCCGACCCCGCCAAGAGCAGCGACACCAGAGCCGCCGAGCAGACCACCGTCACCTACGCCGACGGCGTCCTGCGAATCACGACCGCACGTCCCATCAACAAGCTCTTCGGTCCCTCCGGCTCTCTGGAGGTCACCGTCCGGGTGCCCGCCGACTCCCATGTCGAGGCCAGGGCCGCCAGCGCCGAGCTTCGGGGCGTCGGCCGCCTCGGCGACGTCGCCTTCGACGGGGCGTACCGGAACATCAAGATTGACGAGGCCGCGAGTGTTCGCCTCACCGCGATCGACGGCGACGTCGAGGTCGGCCGGCTCAACGGCCCCGCCGAGATCAGCACCGCCCGGGGTGACATCAGGGTCGCCGAGGCCCTGCGCGGCAAGGTCGTCCTCCGTACCCAGTCCGGCGACATCTCGGTCGCCGCGGCGGCCGGCGTCTCGGCCGCCCTCGATGCCGGCACCGGCCACGGCCGCGTCAGCAACGCCCTCAAGAACGACGGCACCGTCGAGCTCGACATCCACGCCAGCACCCTGCAGGGCGACATCAACGCCCGCAGCCTCTGAAAAGGACGGATCGAGATGACGAACAACAGCATGTCCTCGACCAACTCGACCTGGACCGGCATGGTGTCGGTCGACGACACGGCCCTGGCCGTCACCGACACCGGCGGCCCCGGCATCCCCGTGATCTACCTCAACGGGCAGTTCGCCACCCAGGGCTACTGGCGGCGGGTCATCGCCGAGCTGGGCACCGGGTTCCGGCACATCACCTACGACGAGCGGGCTCGCGGCAGGAAGTCGAAGCGCTCAGCCGACTACACGTTCGAGGCGGCGGTGCGGGACGTTGACGCCGTTCTCGCCGCCCGCGGGGTGGAGCAGGCCCTGCTGGTGGGCTGGTCCTACGGCGCGGTGGTCGGCGCACACTGGGCCAACCGGAACCCGGAACGTGCCCTGGGTGTGGTCCTGGTCGACGGCGCGTTCCCGCACGACTGGCTCGACGAGGCCATGGCGCTGCGCATCCGCAAGATGTTCCGACGGATGAACCTGTTCATGCCGCTGTTGCGCCCGACCGGCCTGACCCCACGGATGAATGCCGGCCAGATGGCGGACAGCAACATCGAACTCGGCGAACTCTCCCGCGAGCGCGAACTGGGCCCGGTGCTGGACGGCATCACCGTCCCGGTGCGGTACGTGGTCGCCTCGGGAACGTCCCTCGGCAGTCGCGGTGACGAGCAGGAGCAGATCCGCGCCAGCCTCGACGCGGTGATCGCCCGCAACCCGAACATCACGATCGGCGCGAAGGTCGCCAGCAACCACGGTGCGATCCTCAAGAAGGACTTCCGCGCCGTCGCCGAGGCCGTCCGCGGGGTCGCCGCCCCTCATCGCGAAGGCGCCGGAGACGCCCGGTGAGGTTCGAACGCTCGCGTTGACGGGTGGCGCAGGGCCACCCGTCAACGCGCAGCGTCAGGAGGATTCGCGGGCGGCCGGGCCGCTGCCGAAGAGCACGTCGTCCCAGCTCGGAAGCCGCTTGCGCGGCTTGCCGTTGGCGTCGGTGGACTCGCCGCCAGCGGCCGCCGCGGCGCCCGTCCGGCGGGGCCGCAGCACCGCCAGCGACGGCACGGCCGGCAC
>NZ_JAKKFF010000182.1 GCF_022229015.1 Micromonospora foliorum | reverse complement strand
CTTTTTTTTTTAATGCTCAGGCGCCCCCCCAGCTCTACCCTCTTTCCCTACCCGCCCCTCTTCCGCCCTCCAGCTCCCCGGCGGCGCACCGGTCGCCGGCGTGCCCGCCCCGCCGGTGGTCAACGTCGGCAACGGCCCACTGGCCGCCGCGGTCTCTGCCGGCGAGGCCCAGGTCGGCGCGCTCGGCGAGGCGTTCCAGGGCCACCTGCCGGGCCGGGCCGTCGGGGAGGTCCCGGGCCTCGGCGAGCGCGGCCTCCAACGCCGGTACGCGGCCGCGCGTGAGGCGGTCACCGGGGCCGGTGGGTGGCGTGCCGGTGCGGCTACCGATGAACTCGTCCCGGCCGGTCACGACGGCACCGCGCCGGGCAGTCGACGGACCGCCACGGCCAGCTGGCAGCCGGTGGAGATGCCACAGTCGAGCAGTTGGTCGAGCTGGTGTGGGGTCACGCCGCGTTCCAGGTCGGTGATCACCTCTCCGTACACCCGGGCCCGACCGTCGTCGTCGACGTGCACGAACGCCTTCGGCCAGAGCCGGTCGTGGTTCCAGGAGTTGCAGAACGCGTACAGGTCCGGCACCCGTTCGATGCCGAAGGTCGGATCGACCATGGTGCGGATCTGGAGCAGCTCCCCGTCGCCGCCGACGCGGAGGAACCAGATCAGGTTGTCGTCGAAGTCGCCCACCAACTCGTCGTCCGGGGTCAGGCCGACGGACCGGCCGCGGGCAGCGAGCACCGCGGCGACCAGTTCGCCGGTCAGCGGACGCAGTGCGCCAGGGTGCCCGGCCAGCGGATCTTCCGGATCGCCCTCGATTTCCGGCGACGCCATGGGGCATCCCTTCTGAGGCGGATATCACGACCGGCGGTGGGGTTCGTGTTACGACGCGCGGACACGACCCGGAAAAGCGGGGTTCTGCCCGGCCCCACCGTTACCGTGACTCTATGGCGGGCCGTACCTCTCAGGCGAGCCGGCGGCGCGGCGCGTCGCCGCGCGGTGGCACCAACAGTCGTGCCCGTCAGCCGGTGAAGAAGACCACCCGGGCACCGGTCCGACGTCGCACCACGCCGCCCCGGCCCGGCCCGGCGGTCTACGTCGGTCGCGCGGTCGGTGCACTGTGGATGGGGCTGGCGCACGGGATGGGCTGGGCCGTGCGTGCCGCCGGCCGGCAGGCCGCCTCGGCCCGTGACCTCGACCCGGAGCACCGCCGCGACGGTGCCGGGCTGCTCATGTTTGGGCTCGCCCTGCTCTCCGCCGTGGCGCTCTGGCTGTCCGGAGCCGGGCCGGTGGGCGCGCGACTGGCCGACACGATCCGGCTGTTCCTCGGGGCGATCTCGGTGGTCGTACCGGTGCTGTTGATGATCGGGGCGTGGCGGCTGATGCGTCAGCCGGCCGATCCGGAGCACCGGGGCCGTGGGCTGATCGGCTGGGGTTCGCTGCTGGTGTCGACCGCAGCGCTGCTCCAGATCGGTCAGGACCCGGCCGACCCGCTGCAACGTGACTTCGCCGGCGGCCTGGTCGGCGCGGGCGTCGGCGGGCTGCTGGAGCGGGCGGTGACCGCCTGGGTGGCGGTGCCGCTGCTCATCCTGCTGCTGCTCTTCGGCCTGCTCGTGGTGACCGCGACGCCGATCAACAAGATCCCCGAGCGGCTGGGCCTGCTCGCGGGTGGGCTGGTCGGCGCACCGGAGGCCGACGAGGAGGCGGACCAGCCGGACGCCAGGCCGGCGCGCAAGCGACCGGCGAAGCGGATGCCTCCGCCACTGGACCCGGACGACTTCGAGGACCTGGACGGCGCGGACCTCCAGGAGACCATGGTGCTGCCGCGCAAGTCTCCGGCGAAGGTGCCGGCGACCCGCAAGCCGCCGGCCGAGCCGCCGGAGCACTCGCCCGCCCCGACCCGGGCCGAGCAGCTCGCGTTGACCGGGCTGGCCGGGGACTACACCCTGCCGCCGGCCAACATGCTCAGCGCCGGTGCCGCCGCGAAGACCCGCAGCAAGGCCAACGACGAGGTGATCGCCGCGCTGACCGGCGTGTTCGACCAGTTCGATGTGGACGCGGCGGTCACCGGTTTCACCCGTGGCCCGACCGTCACCCGCTACGAGGTGGAGCTGGGGCACGGCGTCAAGGTCGAGCGGATCACCCAGCTGTCCCGCAACATCGCGTACGCGGTGAAGTCGCCGGACGTGCGGATCCTCAGCCCGATCCCGGGCAAGAGCGCCGTCGGCGTGGAGATCCCGAACACCGACCCGGAGAACGTCGCCCTCGGCGACGTGCTGCGCTCGCGGGCGGCGACCAGCGACCACCACCCGATGGTGGTGGCGCTCGGCAAGGACATCGAGGGCGGCTACGTGGTGGCCAACCTCGCCAAGATGCCGCACATCCTGATCGCCGGCGCCACCGGCGCGGGCAAGTCGAGCTGCCTCAACACCCTGCTGGTGTCCATCCTCACCAGGGCCACCCCGGACGAGGTGCGGCTGCTGCTGATCGACCCGAAGCGGGTCGAGATGACCGGCTACGAGGGCATCCCCCACCTGGTCACCCCGATCGTGACCAACGCCAAGAAGGCGGCCGACTCGCTGGACTGGGTGGTCCGCGAGATGGACATGCGCTACGACGACCTGGCCGCCAACGGGGTCCGGCACATCGACGACTTCAACCGCAAGGTCCGCAACGGCGAGATCAAGGCTCCGCCGGGCAGCGAACGTGAGATGCGCCCGTACCCGTACCTGTTGGTGATCGTGGACGAGCTGGCCGACCTGATGATGGTCGCGCCGCGCGACGTGGAGGACTCGGTCGTCCGGATCACCCAGTTGGCCCGGGCCGCCGGCATCCACCTGGTGCTGGCCACCCAGCGCCCCTCGGTCGACGTGGTGACCGGTCTGATCAAGGCGAACGTGCCGTCCCGGCTGGCGTTCGCCACCTCCTCCCTCGCGGACTCCCGGGTCATCCTCGACCAGCCGGGCGCGGAGAAGTTGCTCGGCCGTGGTGACGGGCTGTTCCTGCCGATGGGCGCCTCCAAGCCGGTCCGTATCCAGGGCGCCTGGGTCACCGAGCGCGAGATCGCCGATGTGGTGAAGTTCTGCAAGGACCAGCGTGAGCCGGAGTTCCGCAAGGACGTGCTGGCCCCGGCACAGGAGAGCAAGAAGAAGACCGACGAGGACATCGGCGACGACCTGGACCTGTTGGTGCAGGCGGTCGAGCTGGTGGTCACCTCGCAGTTCGGCTCGACCTCGATGCTGCAGCGCAAGTTGCGGGTCGGTTTCGCCAAGGCGGGCCGCCTGATGGACCTGATGGAGACCCGGGGTGTGGTCGGGCCGTCCGAGGGGTCGAAGGCGCGCGACGTGCTGGTCAAGCCGGACGAGCTGGACGAGGTCCTGGCCGGGCTGCGCGGCGACGGGGACTGACCGCAGCCGACCCCGGACGCACGACGGGCCCGCCGGTGTCCGGCGGGCCCGCGACGGGGGGAGTGGTCAGTTGTTGATCAACGCGCCGATGATCACCAGGCTGATGATCGCGGCGACGACGCTCGCCGCGGCGGCGTACCACCCCAGCGGCTTGTCACCGAGCACCGCGCCGACGACGCCCGCGATGACGCCGAGCACGCCGAAGATGATCGGGTTGAGCAGCAGGGCCAGGACCGCGAAGACGAAGCCCACGATGGTGAGGATGCGCGCGGCGTTGCTGCGGGGACGGGCGGTGCTCGGCATGTCGGCCATGTCTTCCTCCGGGTGAGAGCCTGTCGTGACGAATCGATCACTACCCATTGTGGGCGCTGGCCACGCCTGCCGACGGGGCATCTCAGTGGAAGATCTTCAACCCGATCACGCCCGCGACCACCAGCAGGAGGCAGAGGATTCGGGGCAGACTCGCCGACTCGCCGAGCGCCAGCATCCCGACCAGCGCGGTGCCGACCGCGCCGATGCCCACCCAGACCGCGTAGCCGGTGCCGACGGGGATGTCCCGCAGCGCGTACGACAGCCCGGCCATGCTCAGGAGCAGGGTCACCACGAACACCACGGACGGGACCAGCCGGCTGAAACCGGCGCTGCGGTCCAGGGCGATCGCCCAGGCCGTCTCCAGCAGTCCCGAGATCACCAGTACGAGCCAGGCCATCAGTCACCTCACCGGAAGCGCCCGGGGCTGCCGCGCCGGGACGAGTCGAGTCTGCACGTCACGCGGGGCGTCTTGGCCTGACCGGGTACGCCCACCACTCGTCCGGAGCGGCCACGAGCATCCGGCCACCGGTGCCGACGCTAGCACCGACCCCGGCGGCGGGGCGGTGACCACCGCCACGGTCCGTTGACCTCTACCTAACTTCAACGTGCAGTATCGCCAGCATGACCATGCTCTACGCCGACCCCGAGGTCGCCGCCGCGCTGGACGCCGCCACCACGGTCGACGCCATGCGCGCCGCCCTCCTGGCCGCGTACGAGGGACGCCTGATCGCGCCGCCCCGGGCCGCCGCGCCGCTGAGCGGCGGACGGATGGTGCTCACCGCCGGGCACCTGGTCGGCGAGTGGTACGGCTTCCGCTCGTACGACACCTTCGGCCACCCGCAGGGGGAGCAGCTGGTCGTGCTGCACGACGCCCGGACCGGGGCGGTGCGGGCGGTCGCGGTCGGCGAGGAGCTGGGCTCCCGTCGTACCGGAGGGTTGGGGGGCGTCGCGGTCGACGCGCTGGCCCGTCCCGACGCCGCCACCCTCGGGGTGATCGGCTCCGGCCGGCAGGCGTGGACCCAGGTCTGGGCCGCCGCC
>NZ_JAKKFF010000181.1 GCF_022229015.1 Micromonospora foliorum | reverse complement strand
CACCAGGCGGCGTGCGCGCCGACCGGGAGCGCACCGGCGGCCAGGCCGGCGCAGGACAGCAGCGCGGCACCGACGCCCCCGAGCAGCCGGTACGCGACAACGGTCGGCAGTGTGCGCACCCGGGCAGGATGTCGCCCACGGCTGACCGCCACACGACGCCCGGACGATCACCAGGCGACGGCGTGATGTCGGACCGGCTCGGCCGTCCCGCCGTCGACGGCGGGTGGCCTGGTTCGTGCCGATATGCGGTCTGCTCGGTGCCGGCGTGGCGGCCGACAGATCGGTCACCGGTTGTTAGCGTGAAACGCGGATCCGTAACCGTGGAGGGGTGCCATGACGGACGCCCCCGACGGGAGGCCGAGGCCCGCGGACCAGTGGCGGCACCGGGGCGTACGAGGGTTGACCATCGCCCGCGACGCCGGCGTACGCGGCTGGCGGTGGTGGGCGCGGAGCTGGGATCGGCTGGTCGCCGCGCTCCAGGACGAGGCGCCCGTCGGGTCCGCTGCCGCGCCGTCGCCGTCCGGTCCACTCGTCGAACAACGCGACGCGCCCCGGCTGATCGCGGTCCCGGCCCGCGGGTACGTGTACTCGTTCTACATCCGCGCCACGTTCGCCTGGTCGTCACCGGCCAGCCTGCGGTCCGAGGTGCTGAGCTGGTACGTGCAGTACTTCCAACCCAACGCGATCCAGCGGCTGACCCGGCTCGCCGCCGACGCCGCCCGCGACCTGCCCCCGCACCGGGCCGGCGACCTGGAGGTGGCGTTACTGCGGGCGCTCGCCGAGGATCCCCTGTGGCACTACCAACGGGGCGACGTCACCCTCACCTGCCGCCCCGACGCCGCCGTACGACTCGACGAGCGGATCATGCCGGCGCTCCAGCCGCACGTCGACCGCCTGGTCAAGCTGGAGTACCAGTTCGACGAGCAGATCCGAAAGGCCCGGTACGCCGAGGAACTGAGCCGCCAGTGGGCGACGATCCTGGATGACCACGCGGACGACCAGGACCTGGCCGACGCGCGCGACCACATGCTTGCCACGCAACGAGAAGCCGCGCGATGGATCGCCGAACTCCTGCACCGCCACGCCAACCCCGCACCAGAGTCGGCCCCCACGCCCAAGGTCCCCCCACAAGCTTATTCAAGATCACTTGATGGTGAGTAGTTGTTTGGGGCTGTCGAGAACTACTGAGCATCAAGTGATCATGGGCGGCCGTGACGGTTGGCGAGGATCGCGAAGACTTCCTGGCGGACCTTGACGGGATCCGTGATGAGGCGACGGTGGCTGAAGCGGACGACGAGGATGTCGATGGTGGCGAGCAGAGCGTCGCGCTGGAGGTCGATCTCCCGTTCGGCCGGGTCGCCGTGGCTGGTCGCGCCGTCCAGCTCGATGTTGACCCGTTCCGCCTCGGCCAACATGTCGAGGTAGATCGTCCGGGCACCGACCCGTACCCGCACCTGCCGGGTGAACGCCGGCATTCCCGGGCCGGTGAAGATGTGGTCGTGACCCCAGACCTCCAACGGACTGCGGCAACCAGCGGCAAGCCGGTCCACCAGCCCGCGCACCGCCGTGCGGTGGGGCAACCTCGGCACCTCGGCACCTCGGCAAGAACGGCGACCAGGCGCTGCGGGGTGGTCAGCCGGTCGTTGACCGCGCGGATGAGCAGTCCCGGTCGGTCGACCGGCGGCAACAGCGGCCAACAGTCCACCAAGGTCCGTTCGAGCCGAGTAATGGCAACCCGCGCCGCGTCACCACGTGCGGCGGCTCGATCACGAAGCCCGGCCGATGCCGCACCATGAGATGCGGCAAACTCCTCATGCCCGATTCGGCGGACAGGTCGAGATGCACCGGCTCATCCGGTGGTTGACTCCGCAGACCCCACACGTCGAGCGCGGTCAGTCGACTGAGCGCCCCGCGCCCTCCCGCGTATGCCAGCGCGGCGCGACGGGCCAGCTCCGGTTCGATCCGCCCGAGAGGTGGCAGATCAGGGTGGGCATGCCGGACGAGCTTTGTATCGACGTAGACCTCCGGCAGGACCCGGACCAGTCGACCGGCCCGGCACGCGCCCTGGAGTGTCCACGGCGGCGCTACGCGGAGTACGTCCCGTCGGGTAGCCAGGCCACCGCCTCGGTCGAGCAGGGATTGCAAGCGTGCGTCCACCGGCCCACCCTGCCGTGGAGCGCCACCCTCGCGGGGGTTGCTGTGGACAGCAGAAGCACCTGTGGATGAGGGCCCGAGTCCTACCCACCTGTGGTACGCACCGCTGAGCGCCCCACACCGACGGACCAGTTGGGCAGCCACCTAACCGTGGCGAATGGCCGCCGCCGGGCTGATCGGCCCGGCGGCGGCCATTCGGGTCCGGGAGCGCCCGTCCGAGCAGGTGCGTGCGCTAGTAGGTGAAGGTCCAGAGGAAGTAGAAGCCCGGGGCGTTGGGGCCGTACTGGCGGTACTCGCAGTAGTACCAGCTCCACAGGCCGGTCCGAACACCCTCACTGCCGTAGCTGTTGCAGAACTGACCGTCGGAGTAGACGTTGCGCAGCGTGCCGCCCGGCGGATCCGCCGCAGCCGGAGCGGCGCTGAACCCGACCACTCCGCCCAGCGCCAGCGCCACCGCCGTCACCAGGGTCGCCCATCTGCGTCCGCGCATGAAGCCTCCTCACATCACCGTCCACGGTGCATGGTGGCTCCGCGTCGAGCCGAGACCGGGACATCGAAGTTCGTGAAAGTAGAGGCTTGCATGGGGACGTGCGGTTCGGCTCCCGACAACGGACGGCGCTACCGCGACGATCCGCCAGCGATCTCCGTCGAATGGGCATCCGCCCTGAAATATGGTTGATCGCGAGCTGCTCCTCGCGTGGCAACGAGTTCGGCTCATCCCCTGTTCAGGGCGGGTGCGTGCGCCCGTCCCGACCCACCGGACTGCTCTGCTGTCGTACCGCCGAATTGGGCTGCGGCGGCGGAGCGGGCGGGTCGCCCGCGGCCCCCGAGCGGACGACCCGCCCTTCCAGACCCACCACAAGGACCTTCCGCTCCCACGCCTGCCCTCAGAGAGGATCGTCGTGGCTCAGGTGTATCGAGGTGGCCAGCCCTACCCCGCCGGCCACCCAGGCCGGTTGACGCCGCACGAGGTGCGGACCCGCGCGTTCGCCGCGTGCCGGCGCGGCGTCGACCCCGATGAGGTACGCGAGTTCCAGGCCCGGGTGGCCGACGAGCTGGCCATGCTCAACGAACGGTACGGCTGCTCAGCCGGGAGAACGACCAGATCAAGCGGGCGTTGCGTGACTGGCAGACGAGCACGCTCGGGAGTGCCCGCCACCGCGGGAGCACCACCACAATCCCGGCCACTGGTGACCGCGCGTCCCTCCCCCGGCGACCCGCTCGTCATCGACGGCCGAGCGTCTGTGCAGTTCGTCGGGGATCGTGCCCTGACCTTCCGCGTCGTCTCAGTCTGCGACCGACCGACGTACGAGGGCTGGGTCTGGTTAACCGGCCACGTCCTCAACCGCGCCTCTGCTCGACGCGCTCAGCAGCATCACGGGGCAACTGCTGGACCCTTTCGCTGCCACCACGCCGTGAAGAGGGTGGCCACCTGAGCCTTGATTTCCTCAGCGACGAGCCCTTGGCCGTCACCCATGGAGAGTTCCTCGTGATGGCGCCCCTGAGCGTTCGTCGCCGCTCGTCGCGTACGGTCGGGCGCTCGACGGCGAGGTCCGCCCATCCACCCCAACCATGCAGCGAGCCACCACAGCCGGAGCACTCGCAACCCGGATTCTTAGCACTCGCGCAATTCGCTCGATGCGTGTTCACAGCCATCCGCAGTCCGCCGATCGGCTCGCCGTCGCTTGGGGTGAAGCACCAATGACCCTAAGTACCTGGCCGGGCGCTACCAATCGGGTCCTGTCGCTGAAGATCCGGCATTCCGCCGCGTCAGCGAGATTCCTTAGCTGCCAGACGGGTACGCGCGCCGCCTGCACCTATTGATGGTGTCGGATTCCTGATGGACGTGGCCGAAACGATCTGCAGTCCCGATGCCGACAAGCGCTTGGGCGATTCCCTCCCAGGGCTTACCGAAGGGCAAGATGCCGCGCACGGGCGTTGCGACCGCCGAACGCTACCTTCTCGACAAGTCCGCGCTCGCCCGCTGGCGCTGGGATAGCCCGGTCGGTGCGTTCTCTCTGGGTCTAACCGCCGAAGCTCAGCGCCCGCCGCAGATCCACGTCCAGGCTCTCGTTGTACTGCGGATCGGGCTCAGCCCCGGCAGCGCTGAGGACGGTGCTGAAAAAGCATCTGGCGCCAACGGCGAGAATCACGCCGAAGATATCCGCGTCATCGAGACCGTGGCCGCGCAGGCCCGCGACGTCGGCCTCGGTGACGGAGTTCGCATCGGCCGCGACCTTTCCGGCGAAGTTGACGACTGCGACCTCCTGCGCGGAGAGACCGGCGCTGCCGTGGTCCAAAGCGATGGCGGCGACGGTCGGCGCGTCGAAGAACTTGTCGCGTAGGACCTTTCCATGTGCCAGGCCGCAGTAGGAGGATTTCAGAGCCCGGGCCGCGGCGAGAGTCGCCAACTCGTAGCGGCGCAGCTCCATCCCGGCCTTCACCGCACCGTTGAGCTGCTGCCATGCCACGTACACCGCCGGGTTGTGGGCGAACAACCTGGTGTAGTTGGGCAGGTATCCCATCGCCTTTGTGTCCGTATCGACCATCCGCTCGGTGTCCGGTGACTGTTCGGCCTGCTGCAGGAAACTCATCCGACTCCTCCCATGCTTGACCCGGGACGGTACGCCGTTGGGACTGCGGACGCTGTCGGGAAATCGGCCGTGCACGGGGGCCCTGACACTCGTCGATCGTCAGGTGACGAAACGCCTCCTCACACTTGATCTACTCGTTGTCGCCCAGCCGCACCTCCGCACCGTCCCGCTTGGGCAGTAGCGCCGCGCAGTAGCCGTCGCGCGCCTCGGTGGTGACCCGGGTCAGCAACTCGGAGATGTCCGGTGACTTGACCCGTTTCCCGGCGCATCAATGCGATCCGCCTCCCGCGATGGACCCCAGCGCTGGTCGTCCCGTCCAGGCCCACATCTCCAGCGCGTGCCGGTCGACGAGTGTGATGTTGAGCTGCCGGGCCATCTGGATGCCGTCGCCCGCGGTGAAGAAGCTGTTGGTCACGAGCATGCAGATCTCGCCACCGTGGATGTCTCGGCAGGTGCCGGCGAACCGCTGGATCGCGGCACTGCCGACCCGGTTGTTAGGGCTCTGCCGCTTGCACTGCACCACGACGCGTCGGCCGTCGGGGGAGATCGCCAGAACGTCCGCTCCCCGGTCACCGGAGCCGCCGCACACCGTCACGTTCCGGAACCCGGACGCGACCAGGATCCGGGCGAACCACTGCTCGAACTCGGGTCCGCTCATCGTGTCGGTCACCGTGATCAGTCTGTCTCGCTGGGCTTGGTCGGCCCGCTCGCGGGCACGCTGCTTCGACACCACAAGGCCCACCGTGGCCGCCGCCATGACGACGAGGCTCACCAGGAGAGCGGACCAGTATGGATGCCGCTGCACGAAATCGATGACCATGCGGAGGAGCACGAGAGCGACGACGGCACACAGCGCCAGAGCCCAGCCGTTGGCAGATCTGCCGCCACCGGCCACGCGGCGGACCGTCGATCTGCGCCGAACGCTGCCCGTGCGCCGCCTTCGGTAGTGCGCCCGAACCCGCGCGCCACCCTTCCTGGTGTGGGACCTGACATACGGCACGAGGCACCTCCCCGGTCGAGGAAGCCTCAGTGTCGCGGTAGCGTGCGACAAACCCCCTGCACGGCCGTCGACAGTGTCCGGTACCCGTCAGTCGACGTCAGCCGCCGTCTCACATGGGAGCGCCCGCAGCGAGCCCCCGGCACCGCCGCGCTCAGTTGGCGGGCACCTCCGGCGTCGCGGTGGACCGGTCGACCAACGCCTGCCGCAGCGCCGCGGACTGCTCCACCGACCCGCCGCGCACTCCGAGACTGCGCCGGGCCGCCCGGTAGTACCCGTCGCGGGCCTCGTTGACGCGGGTCAGCAGCTCCGCCACGTCCGACGGCGCCTCGACGATTCCCCGGGCCAGCCGTTCGACCTGCCAGATCGCGTCCCGCCAGCTTGCGGCGGCGACGACCGTCGGTTCGTCGCCGAGCAGCAGCAGGTTCTCCCACACGATGGTGCGCCGAGCGTCCGCCTCGGCCAGCCGGACAAGCCCCTCGTCGCGGTCGATGGGGTGGCTTCGCGATTCCGGCCGGTGGTCGGCCGTCAGTCGCAGCGCCACCGCGTGACTCTCCTTGAGGGCGTGCGCGTAGTCGACGTACGCGTCGAGCCGCCGCTCGTCCCAGCGGACGCTCTGGCTTCGCCGCCACCGGGCCCGGTCGGCGAGGGAGGTGGCGAGGATCGTGCCCAAGGTGCCAACCAGGACGCCGAGGAGAACCGGAAGCTGCGTCAGAAGCGTGCTCACGTCGCCGAGGCTGCCAGCCCCCGGCAATCCCGTCAGCCCCGGCCCACCCCCGCTGACTGCCCGACCCTGGCTCGGATGATCCCTGGCAGTTCAGCAGGGCTGGCGTCGGCGTGTCGGGTCGGTCCGCTGCCAACCATCATCGGAACGCCTGAGCCGCGCGGCTCAGGACGGGACGTCGCGGTGGCGGAAGGCGGCCACGCCGACGGCGAGCAGGGCCGCGGCCACCGCCGCCAGCACCACCAGGGGAAGCGCCGCCGGGTCGACCGCGGGCACGGCCGGCACATGGGTGTACGGCGAGACGTTGAGCGCGGCCTGTGGCAGTTCCAGTACCGCGCCGAGCTGCCCGAGGAGCAGGAAGACCAGCAGCGCCGTCCAGGACAGCATCACCGAAAATCGGGGCAGCAGCCCGAAGATCGCGGTGACCACCCCGGCCACCACGAGCAGGGCGGGCAGGCGCAGCAGCGCGGCACCGCCCAGCTCGACGGCCTGGCCGAGCGGGTCGCCGGTGACGATGCCGTAGCCGAGGCCAGTGGTCACGCCGGCGAGGAGCAGCAGGGCGACCGCGCCGAGCGTGGCGGCGAGCACCTGGGTGCCGAGCCAGCGGGTGCGGCTGACCGCCGTGGCGAGGGCGGCCTCCAACACCCCGTCGGCTTCGTCGCCGCGTACGCGGAGCAGGGCCTGCACGACGTACGCCCCGAGGGTCAGGGCGAAGAGACCGAGCATCGCGGCCAGGTACGCGTTGATCAGGTCAGCTCCGCCACCCATCGCGTTGATCGCTTCGGCGGCGGCCGGGTTCGCGTCGATCATGTCGTTGAACTCGTCGGCGGCGACGCCCATGGAGAGGCCGAGCACGGCCACCCCGACGGCCCAGCCGAGCAGCGTGCCGCGCTGCATCCGCCAGGCCAGGCCGGTGGGGCTGAGCAGGCGTGGCGCGCCGGTGGCCGGGCCGCGTCGGGGGGCGATCAGCCCGGCGCCCTGGTCGCGTCGTTCGGCGAGGGCGTACGCCAGCGCCACCCCGGCGAGCAGCAGCGCGACGGGCAGGAAGAGTACCCACCAGCGTTCGCCGTCGAAGGCTCGTACCTGATTTCCCCAGCCGAGCGGGGAGATCCACGACGGCCAGGCGCTCCGTACGCGGGTGCCGTCGGCGCTCTGTTGGCCGAGCACGTCGCCGGCGGCGCGCAGCACGAAGGAGAGCCCGACGGTGGCGGCGGCGAGCGCGTTGGCGCCGCGCGAGGTGACGGAGAGCTGGGCGGTGACTGCGGCGATCGCGGTGAAGGCGACCCCGACGCCGCCGATCGCGGCCGCTGCCGCGACCGAGCCGGCGAGCGGTAGACCGGCGCCGACCAGCGCGACCGCGAGCAGCACGGCGGCCAGCGTGTTCGCCGCGACGATGACGAGCAGCGCGGCGGTGAGTGGCGCGTACCGGCCGACCACGGAGGCGCCGAGCAGCTCGGCCCGGCCGGTCTCCTCGTTCTGGCGGGTGTGCCGGGTCACCGCGAAGGTGCTCAACAGCGCGACGATCAGGGCGAGCGTCACGTACGTCTCGGCAACCACCACGGCGCCGAGGTCGGTGCCGTGGATGGGGCCGTTGAAGGCGCGGGCGACCAGGCTGGACGCCGAGGTGGTGGCGTAGCCCAGCCGGGTCTCCTGGTCCGGGTAGATGCCGGCGACGCTGCCAGCGAGGGCGTAGCCGAGCAGGGGCGTGCCGAGGATCCAGATGGCGAGGCGGATCCGGTCGCGGCGCAGCACGAGCCGGGCCAGAAGGGTCGTCCCGGTGAGGGCGCTCACCGGGCACCGCCCTGCGGAACGTCAGCCTGCGCGCCGGCGTCCGCGGCAGCAGCGGCGGCAGCGCCCGATGCAGCGACGGCGGGAACGCCCGTGGCAGCGGCGGCGGAGTCGTCGCCGTAGTGGCGCAGGAAGAGCTGTTCCAGGGTCGGTGGCGTGCTGGTCAGCGCGCGGACACCGAAGCGGATGAGCTGGCCCAGCAGCTCGTCGAGGTGGGCGGGTTCGACCTCCAGGTGGGTACGGCCGTCGACCTCGTGCACGTCGTGCACGCCGGGCAGCGCGTCCAGGCCGGTGACCGGGCGGGCGGTCTCCACGGTCACCGCCGTACGGGTGAGATGGCGCAGCTCGGCGAGGGTGCCGGATTCGACGGTGCGGCCCTCGCGGATGATGCTGACCCGGTCGCAGAGCGCCTCGACCTCGGCGAGCACGTGGCTGGAGAGCAGCACGGTGGCGCCGGCCTGCTTGACCCGTCGGACCTCGTCCTGGAACACCGCCTCCATCAGCGGGTCGAGGCCGGAGGTCGGCTCGTCGAGCACGTACAGCTCCACCGGGGAGGAGAACGCGGCGACGATGGCGACCTTCTGCCGGTTGCCCTTGGAGTACGTGCGGCAGCGGCGGGTCGGGTCCAGGTCGAAGCGGTCCAGCAGTTCGTCGCGGCGACGCCGGTCGAGGCCGCCGCGCAGCTGACCGAGCAGGTCGATGGCTTCTCCGCCGGTGAGGTTGGGCCAGAGACTGACGTCGCCCGGCACGTACGCCAGCCGGCGGTGCAGGCGGACGGCGTCGCGCCACGGGTCAGCGCCGAGCACCTGGGCGTCGCCGGAGTCGCGGCGCAGCAACCCGAGCAGGATCCGGATGGTGGTGGACTTCCCGGAGCCGTTGGGCCCGAGGAAGCCGTGCACCTCCCCCTGCTCGACGTGCAGGTCCAGCCCGTCGAGTGCCCGGATCGCGCCGAAAGTCTTGACCAGGTTGCCGATCGAGATGACGGGCATCGCCCCTCCTGCCGTTGGCTGCGTCGACCGTCACCACTGTACTGACCGTTGGTCAGTCGAATCAACGGTGATCGAGCCCACCGGTCAGGACGTCGCTAGGCTGGCCGGCATGACCGCCGATCCCGCGGACGACACCCGCACCCGGATCCTGCGCGCCGCGCTCGACCTGTTCGCCGAACACGGCTACCAGCGCACCTCGTTGCGCCAGATCGGCGAGCGGCTGCGGCTCAGCAAGACCGCGATCCTGTACCACTTCCCGGCGAAGGAGCATCTGCTCGCTGCCCTGGTCGAGCCGCTGGTGGCGGACCTGGAGGCGCTGCTCGACGCGGCCCAGACACAGCCCGCGGGGTTGGCCCGGTGGACGGTGCTGGAGGGTTGGGTGGACATCATGCTCGCCCATCGCCGGCCGCTCGGCATGCTCTTCCACGACATCGCGCTGATCGGCCGGGGCGACACGTACCACCGCCTGATGGAGATCGCGATGCGGGCCAACGACCTCATCGCCGGGCCGGACGCCGGGCGTCGCGAGCGGGTCCTCGCGACGCAGGCGGTGGGCGCGTGCAGCGACCCGGTCGTCTTCTTCACCGACGTGTCGGACGAGGTGCTGCGCGCCGACATGCTCGACGGCGTACGCCGACTGCTCGCCCCGGTGCCCACGGACGCCACGGCGGGGCCGCACGCGGACGCCACCGCCGGATCGCGAATGGACGCCACGGCCAGGGCCCACGCGGACACCACGGCCGGGGCCCGCACGACCACGACGGTGCCGGAGCGGGAAGCCCCGCCAGGGGCGATCGCGGGGGACGCGAGGAGGGGAGGGCGGTCGGGGGCTGGGGCGTTTGCGGGCCCGGCGCCACGCGGAGGTGGTCCGGCCGATCTGGTCTTGGTGGCGGAGGGACCCGGTGTGGGTCTGGGTACGCGACTCGCCGGAGTGGCCGGCCCCGATCCGGGGCCGGAATTGGTCGACGCGCTGACCGACCCGGGGCCGGGTCACCCTGACCACGTCGGACAGGCGAAGATCAAGGTCGGCGGTCACCCGACTCCACTGTGGTTGG
>NZ_JAKKFF010000180.1 GCF_022229015.1 Micromonospora foliorum | reverse complement strand
GCGGAGGCCGGCACCGCCGCGCCGGGCGACGGCGGCTGCCCGGCCGGTGACGACGGATACTCGACGGCGTTGGCCGCGTTCGACGGCTCGGGCTGCGGTGCGCCGTTGCCCAGGTACAGGCCTCCCGCCGCGATGACGAGGACGGCCGCCGCACCGACGGCCACGCCCAGGCTGTTGCGGGCGAGCCAGCCAGGAACGCGATGACGGGGCGGCGGGCTCTCGTACGACACGGGTCACTCCCAACGAGTAGACGCCAGGATGACCCGAACGGTCACGGCGGCCGAATCGTAGGCGCTCGCGGCCCGCGCTCGGAAGGTCTTTAAACCTTCCTTAAAGTACGCGGACCGACCGGTGTGGCTGTGGGCATCGACCGTCGGACTCGATGGTCGATGCCCACACCTGCTGCCGACTCGACCGGCGTCGTTACTTGGCGGCGTTCAGGGCCACCAGGGCCTGGGCGGTACGGAAGTACGGGCTACGACCGAGGTCGCCGACGGTGATGATATTGAACGCCTCCTTGAGCAGCTTGGCATCGCCAGCGCTGACGCCGGTGAGCGCGTCCACCGGAGAGTCAACCAGTTCGGCGAGGGTCTTCTCCTGGTAGGCCTTGACGACCAGCTTGCTGAAATCGGCGGCGACAGTCATCCGTTCTCCTTCGATCTACGGGGCGGGCAACTCGCAACTCGCCCAAAACTGAAACTTCCGGCGGAATTAGATCATCATGTGCGGATCCGGATCCACAGGGGACAGCGCCGACGAGGGGCCGTCGGGCGCTCGTCAGGCGGTCACGCCTCCGGCGTGGCCTCGGCCGTCTCGGTCGGCTCGGCGGCCTCGTCGTCCGTCGAGGGCTCCTCCTCGTTTGCCACCTTGACGCGTGCGGCCTCGGTCCAGGAGAACTCGATCTCGACGGACACCTCCGTCTCGCTCTCCCTTTCGATCTCCAGCTCGCACCGCACCGTGTCCGCGACCGCCACTGCACCCGCCGCGCCGTAGAAGAGCCGGCCATCAGACTCCAGCTGGTGGGCCAGCTGACGCAGCCAGGCTGCCAGGTCGGAGCGCGACACCGTACGGGCGTCGTCGTAGATATCCATGTCGGCCATGCTCCCACTCCACAAAGGACAGCGTGCGCAGGGCTTCGACGTCGGGCGGCCCGGCCGGCATGATATGGATCTTGCCGGTGGCGATCGTCCGGAAAATGTCGGCTTCGGAGGTGCCGTCGGACAGCGTGCGGGTAAGGCTGGGCGATGAAGTCAACCTGGAAACCTCACGAGAAGCACGGCGGCCTGTCGGACAAGGACAAGCGCGAGCTGCCGGAGACCGTCTTTGCGTTCCCTGGGAAACGCAAGGAACCGATGACCGATGCCAGTCACGTCCGCAACGCGGTCGCCCGGTTCGATCAGGTGCAGGGCGTCACCGACAAGGACCGCGACCTGGCCTTCCAGAACATCCTCGCCGCCGCCAAGCACTACGGCGTCGACGTCGCCGAGACGAACTGGCGTCAACTAGGCAAACTCCCGCACACCCCGAATCCCGCCCACTGACGGGACACTCCCACGATTCGGCTCGCGCGCCGGATAGCTTCGCCTCCGCTGGGTAAACGGCGCGGATGCCCGCCAAACACGAGCAGGCGGCTGACAACGACCCGCCCCCGCACGGCGTGTCCTGGGCCGATCGAACCTGGGCCGGCCTGCCCGAGCGGGTGCGGCACGGGGTTCTCTCCCGCGCCTGGCGGTTCCGCCTCTACGGGCTGCTCGCCGTGCAGGCCGGCGTCGCGGCGACGATCGCCTGGTTCGTGGGGTACCAGTTTCTGGACAATCCCACCCCGGTGCTCGCGCCCACCACCGCGGTCGGCATCGTGGCCGCCTCGATGGGCTCACGCCTGCGGCGCACCATCGAGCTGCTGGTCGGGGTCGTCCTCGGGCTCGCAGTCGGTGACGCGGTCATGCCGCTGTTCGGCATCGGGCCCTGGCAGACCGGCCTGGTCGTCGTACTGGCGATCATCGTCGCCATCCTGCTCAAGGGCGGTGGCTCCCTGCTCACCCAGGCCGGTGGCACCGCGGTGCTCATCGCCACCCTGGAACCGCCCGTGCGTGACCTGTCCGTCCCGCGCTTCGTCGACGCGGCGGTCGGCGGGTTGGTCGGGTTGGCGGTCGGTCTGTTGCTGGTGCCCATCCACCCGCAGCGGACCGTGCGGCGTCTGGCCGAACCCGTCCTCGATCCGGCCATCGCCACCCTGCACGACCTGGCCGGGGCGCTGCGCCTTCGGGATCTTGACGGGGCGCAGCGGAGCCTGGAGGCGTTACGGGGCCTCGGCTCCCGGCTGACCGCGCTGGACGAGGGGCTGGGCGCCGCGCAGGAGGTGGTGCGACTGGCGCCACTGCGCTGGCGGGAACGCACCTCCCTGGCCTACTACACCGATGCCGTCCGACATATGGAACGCACCCTGTACAGCTTGCGGGCGATCGCGAGGAGGCTGACGAAGGCCCTCCGGGAGGGCGAACCGGTGCCGGAGGAGTTCCCCGCGGCCATCGACCTGCTGGCCGACAGTGTGCAGACGCTGCGGTGCGCGATCCGCGCGCGGGCCGAGCCGCAGCAGGCGCGCCAGCAGATCCTGACCGCCGTGGAGCTGGTCGGTAGGGCGCAGGGGCCCGCCGCGCCGGATCCCACCCGCCCGCACACCCACCGGTTGGGGTACTCGGGCATGATCGCCGCGGGTGATTTTCGTACCTCGGCACACGACCTTCTCATGGCCAGTGGGCTGGACGCCGACGAAGCGGCAGCGCTGGTGCGGCGGACGGCGGACCGGGACGAGTGGGACTGAGCCGGTCCGCATCTCCGCCACTACCGCTGAGCCGCCAACCGCGCGTCGGGAACGTCGGGCGCGCTCACGTCAGGTCGCCTTCAGGGACGCGAGGACGTCGAGGTAGTGCGGGTTCCGCATGACGCCCAGCACGTTGCCGAACGGGTCGACCACCGACGCGGTGACGAACCCCTCGTCCCCGTGCGGTGTTATCGGTTGGTACTCCGTGGCACCCATCGCCAACAGCCGCTCGACGGTGACGTCGAGGTCGTCGACGCACCAGTGCATCACCGCGCCGCCGGGCCCCGTCGCGGCCCCGGGCGGTGCGTACCTGCGGTCGATGATGCCCAGTTCGGCCTGGTAGTCCCCGATGCGGAACTCGGTGTAGGCCGGGCGTCCGTCGGGGCCGGGGCGCATGAAGTACGCCTCGACGCCGAGGAAGTCCGCGTACCAGGCCGTGGCCGCTGCCACGTCGTCCGCCCAGATGTTCAGGGTGGCAAATCCTCGCAGGCTCATCAGGTGTCCCCTCGTCGATGTCGTTGGTGTCGACGCTATCGACGATTGCGGAAGGTTTGCTTCCGCAATGGGGCGCGGGCCGCATCTTTGGTGCACGGCCGGGTAGTCGCCGCCATTGCCAGGACGGATGGCGGGGGACGGTGTGGAGAACTACCCGGCAGTCGAGGACCACGGTCTGATCGGCGATCTACAGACCGCGGCCCTGATCAGCACGGACGGTACGGTCGACTGGTTCTGCGCGCCCCGCTTCGATTCGCCGAGCGTCTTCGGCGCGCTGCTGGACCGCCGCAACGGCGGCCACTTCCAGCTCTCGCCCGACGGCGTCGACTACACGAGCAAGCAGCTCTACCTGCCCGGCACGCCGATCCTGATCACCCGCTTCCACAGTGCCGACGGTGTCGGTGAGCTGTTGGACTTCATGCCGATCACCGGTGCCGAGGCGACCGATCGGCACCGGTTGATCCGACTGGTCCGGATGGTCCGGGGGAGCATGAAGTTCCGCTTCCACTGCCACCCACGGTTCAACTACGGGCGCGATCCGTACGAGCTGGAGGTGCATCCCGAGGGTGACGTCTTCCGGAGCGCGACGCTGACCTTCACCCTCTGCGCCTTCAAGAACGTGGAGCGGGCGTTCCACGTGGGGGATCTCCACCGCGACGCTGACGGCGTGTCCGCGTCGTTCACCCTGCACGCCGGCGACATCGGCGGGGTGACCCTGGAGACGGCCTGCCCGCACGCGCCCCGAGCGCTCAGCACCGACGAGGCGTGCGAACTGCTCGCCGAAACCCGCGACCACTGGCGGCGGTGGGTGGGCGGTTCCCGTTACAAGGGACGCTGGCGGGAGGTGGTCGAGCGGTCGGCGATGACCCTCAAGCTGATGACGTACGCGCCGACCGGCGCTCTGGTCGCCGCGCCCACCGCGGGGCTGCCCGAGCAGATCGGCGGGCAGCGGAACTGGGACTACCGCTACACCTGGATCCGGGACGCGTCCTTCTCCGTACACGCGCTGCTGCGCCTGGGCTTCACCGACGAGGCGCAGAAGTATCTGCTCTGGCTCGACGCGCGCATCCGGGAGGCACGGGACGGCAACCTGCCCCTGCAGATCATGTACCGCATCGACGGCTCACCGGACCTCCCCGAGGAGGTGTTGGGTCACCTGGAGGGGTACCGGGGCTCCGCGCCGGTGCGGATCGGCAACGGCGCGGCCGGCCAACTCCAACTCGACATCTACGGCGAGGCGCTCGTCTCGTTGGAGCTCGCGGACCGCAACGGGCTGATCGCGCCGTACGAGGGGTGGCGCAAGACGGCCGGGTTGATGGACTGGCTCTGTGCGCACTGGGACCAGCCCGAGGACGGCATCTGGGAGACCCGGTCCGGTCGGCAGGACTTCACCTACGGTCGGGTGTTGTCCTGGGTCGCGCTGGACCGGGCCATCCGCATCGCGCGACGCCGGGGCCGCCCCGGCGACATCGCCCGCTGGTCGGCCCAGCGTGACGCCATCTACGAGCAGGTGATGACCCGTGGGTTCAACAAGGAACGTGGTGCGTTCGTGCAGCACTACGGTTCCGACATCCTGGACGCCTCACTGCTGGCGATGCCGGGACTGAACTTCATCTCGCCGACCGACCCGATGTGGGAGTCGACGCTGCGGGCGATGGACACCGGCCTGGTCTCCGACAGCCTGGTCTACCGCTACGACCCGAGGGCCTCGCCGGACGGTCTCGCCGGCACCGAGGGCACCTTCAACATGTGCACCTTCTGGTACGTGCAGGCGCTCGCCCTGGCCGGCCGGATCGACGACGCCCGGTTGACCTTCGAGAAGATGCTCACCTACAGCAACCCGCTCGGCCTCTATTCCGAGGAGATCGCGCCGACCGGTGCGCAGATCGGTAACTTCCCGCAGGCGTTCAGCCACCTCTCGCTGATCAGCACGGCGGGGCACCTCGACGACCTGCTCGACAAGCAGGGTTGACCGGTCCGGTCAGAACAGCGTCAGCGGCTCGACCGGTATCGGCTCGGGCAACGCGTCGAGCCCGGGTACGCGTGCCCGTACCTCGTCGTGGAAGCGGCGGGCGAGCGCCGGCGCGTCGGCGTTGTCCGGCGTGTGGATGAACATCGTCGGCGAGCGTCCCTCGCGTAACCAGGTGACGGTCACGTCGACCCACCGTTGCCACCCCTCGACCGTGCGCGTCTGGTCGTCGCGGCCGAGGTAGCGGACGATCGGCCGGTCGGTCAGCGCGAGGGACCGGAGCGGCACGCGCGGCTTCCTGGTCCAGGCGTCCCGTTCCGCGTCGCTGGTCGGCGGGCTCGCGAAGAAGGCGGTCGTGTCGAAGGGGATCCACTCGGCGTTGGCGGCGGCGAGGGTCGCCCCGAGCAGTCGGGCCGCGGGGGCGTCGGTGAAGAACGCGGGATGGCGGACCTCCACCGCGTATCGGTGGGACTGCGGAAGCCGCTCCAGGAACCGGCCCAGGGCCGGGACGTCGGCGGGCGCGAACGAGCCGGGCAGCTGGATCCAGAGGGCGTGGGCGCGGGGGCCGAGCGGCTCGATGGCGTCCAGGAAGGCCCGCAGCGGTTCGCCGACGTCGGTGAGTCGGCGTTCGTGCGTGATGAGCTTGGGCAGTTTGAGGACGAACCGGAAGTCGGGATCCGTCTGGGCGGCCCACGAGGCCACGGTGTCCCGGGCCGGGGTCGCGTAGAACGTGGTGTTGCCCTCCACGGCGTCGCACCAGCCGGCGTAGTGCCGCAGGCGCTCGGTGGGCGGCAGCCGGTGGCCCGACCACGACCGGTGGCTCCACATCGCGCACCCCACGTGCAGACGCATGACCCGCCCTTCCTGCCGGTGACCGCGCTCGACCGGAGCCCACCGTATCCGGGCCGGCGGATCCGGCCGGGCCCACGGTGCGGCAGGTATGGTCCGACGCCATGCGTGTGCTGTTTGCCAGTCTTGCCTCCGTCGGCCACACCTATCCGCTGATCCCGCTGGCGATCGCCGCCCGGGACGCCGGACACGAGGTCCACTTCGCCGCCGGTCCGGAGGTGCACCCGCCGCTCGCCGCGCACGGCCTGCGACCGTTCCGTCCCGGCGACGCCTTCTACGAGGTGTACGCCGAGGACCTCGCACCGGAGTTGGCGCGGCTGCGGCCCGACCTGGTGGTGCACGAGTGGGGGCTGCCCGGGGCGGCCGTGGCGGCTCACCGGGCCGGGATTCCGGGCCTGTGGCACGGGTTCGGCCGGATGTTTCCCGAGGGCATCGGCCTGGAACTGCCCACCAGGAACGCCGAGGTCGTCGGCCGGCCGCACCTGGACATCTGGCCGCCCTCGCTCCAGGACAAGGACTTCCTCGCCACGGAACGTCGGATCGAGCTGCGACCGGTCGCCTTCTCGACACCGGCCCCGCTGCCCGACCGGGCGGGCCGTCGCACGTCCCGACCGTTTGTCTATCTGACTCTCGGCACCGCGTTCGGGACGCCGGAGCTGCTCCGTACCGCCGTCGCCGGCCTGGCGACGCTGGACGCCGAGGTCGTGGTCGCGGCGGGTCGGGTGCCCCTGGAACAGCTGGGCGAGATTCCCGACAACATCAGCGTCCACCCGTGGGTGTCGCAGGCGGAGTTGCTGCCGCTCGTCGATCTGGTGGTGCACCACGGGGGCAGCGGCACCACCCTCGGCGCGCTCGCGGTTGGCGTACCGCAGTTGCTGCTGCCGCAGGGCGCCGACCAGTTCGCCAACGCCGACACGCTCGCCGCCGCCGGTGTCGCCCTGCGGCTCCTTCCCGGCGAGGTGGACGCGAGCGCCGTCGCCGAGCAGGCGCACCTCCTGCTCGGGCGGCACGGCCAGGTCGAGCGACGCGACGCGGCCCGCCTGATCGCCGAGGAGATCGCCGCCATGCCCTCGCCGGCGGCCGTCGCACGACTCCTGCCGGAGTACGCCGCCTGATTGGAGCAACATCGTCAACTCATGGTTGACGCGAGGAGTGCGTCAACCTATGGTTGACGCATGACAGATCCTCTCCAGATGAGTAACGCCCTGAAGCTCGACGACCTCATTCAGTCGATTAAGAAGCTGCACACCGACGCGCTCGACCAACTCACCGACGCGGTGCTCGTCGCCGATCACCTCGGTGAGGTCGCCGATCACCTGATCGGGCACTTCGTCGACCAGGCCCGGCGCTCCGGCGCCTCCTGGACCGACATCGGCCGCAGCATGGGTGTCACCAAGCAGGCCGCCCAGAAGCGCTTCGTGCCGAAGGCGACCGAGGCGGCCGCGCTCGACCCCAACGCCGGCTTCGGCCGGTTCACCCCGCGCGCCCGCAACGTGGTGATGGCCTCGCAGGAGGAGGCCCGGGCCAGCGGCAACGCCGAGATCGGCCCCGAGCACCTGGTGTTGGGCCTGCTGGCCGAGCCGGACGGGCTGGCCGCCAGGGTGATGGTCGGTCGCGGCGCCACCTCCGAGGTGGTACGGGACGCGGTCGCTGCCGTCCTCCCGCCACGGGCCGAGCAGGTTCCGGACCTCATCCCGTACGACGCGCGGGGTAAGAAGGCGTTGGAGCTGACCTTCCGGGAGGCGCTGCGCCTCGGGCACAACTACATCGGCACCGAGCACATCCTGCTCGCCCTGCTGGAGCAGGAGGACGGCGAAGGCGTGCTCACCAACCTCGGCCTGGACAAGGCGACGGTCGAGGCCGACCTGGCCGCCGCCCTCGCCGCCGCCGTCGGAAAGAAGTGAGAACCCGGGGTCAGGACGCCTCAGGGAAGCCGTAACGCAGGGCGTGCTCCGGATCGGCCGGGTCGATCTGGCGTACGCCCGCGTCGGCGAGGCGCTTGTTGACCTCGTCGAGTTGCTCCCGCACCAGGCGGGCCTCCTCCTCGGTGACCCGGCCCCGGTGTGGCTTGCCGGCGTGCTCAAGGGTGCCGTAGTCGATCTTCTCAGTGCTCTTGCGGGCCTTGGGTGGGCGGACCCGCTCGGCCGTCTTCAACAGCTGCGCCATCGGCACGTCGGTGGCCATCGCGTCGAACTCGCTGGCCGTCAACACCACCCGGCGGGGCTCGCCGCCACCGTGCCGGTCGTGGATCTCCACCACCGCCACGTCCAGCGCGGCGTCGTCGATGTTCTCCACCTCGCCCGGGGTGGCGTCCAACTGCACGGGCCCGGCGACCAGGTCCGGGTGCTCCAGCACGACGATGCGGACCACCTCGTCGTCCTGCTGCAGAACCGTGCCGGTGAAGTCGGAGACGTGGATCGTCTTCTTGCCCATGCGCGGAGCTTCTCCTGTCGTAGGCCGGGATGGCGGACCACAAGAAATTACCCGACAGGTGTGCGAAAGCCGCCGCTGGACCTCCTCCGGTGTGTCGCCGCGGGCGTACGTCAGAGGCTGCCCTTCGGTGCCACCCACTCGGTGGGCTGACCGGTGACAGCGGTGATGCGGTCGTAGTCGGCGTCGTAGTGCAGGACTGTCGCGCCGTGCTCTTCGGCGGTCGCCGCGATGATCAGATCGGGCAGCCGGAAGTTGCGGTGCTGGCTCTCGGCCGCGAGTAGGCGATGAACCGCCAGGGCGCGGTCCATCGCCGCTGTCGACACGTCAATCCAGCGACCGCCGCGCAGTGCCTGCCAGAGGATCTCGTACCCCTTCGGGTGGGGTGCGTTGTTGAGGTATTCCAGGCTGGTCATCTGGCAGGCCGCGAGTCGCCCCTCGGCCAGGAGCGTCTCGAAGCGCCGCCGGACCGACGCGTGGCGACCCTGCAGGACATAGACCGACGTGTCCGCAAGATAGATCTGACCAGCCATCAGGCTGCCTCGGCGTCGCGCGCCTGCTCGGTAAGCGAGTCCAGGTCGCGGCCGCCACCGTAGCGCCAGGCGTCGACGGACCCGGAGAAGTCCATCTCCACCTGATCGAACGCGGCAACGATCTCGCGGGCCTGCCGGCGTACGGCGAACGCGTGCAGGGCGGCATTGATGGTGGCCACCTTGGTGTCGGTGCCGAGCACATCCCTCGCGGCGTCCAGCCACTCGTCGTTCACGTCCACGGTGATGCGAGTCATGGGCTGACGATACACCAGATCGGGCGCTGTGAAGGCACCAAATTTGGGTGCGGAGTGGTGCGTCAGTGGGTGTTCAGGCGGTGCCGACTGGAGCTGCCGACGGGCAGCTTGTTCAGCCCGGCCCACGACAGCGCTCCGCCGCCGACCGCCCGGGGGTTCCGGTAGCGCGGCTGGGGCGGATTGCCTCCGACGGCCTCCGCCGCCCGCCAGAGTCGCTCAGGGTCCTGCTGGTAGTGGTCGCTCGGCTGAATCGGCATGTGTTCACCGTCCCAAACAAAGGTGTCCAGATATGGAAATACATATGACGGTCGATTCATGCGGCTGGTTCCCGCACCCCCGGCCCACTCGGCCCTGACGTATCCTGCGCCCGGCCCTGCCGTCCGGCGTACGGTGATCCACGACGGGTCGGGTGACGGGGAGGTGCGCATGCTCGACCGGCGCCTGCACCTGCACCTGGCCACCTGGCTCGGCCAGTGGCCGGCCGGGCCGGGGCTGCACGTGGTCGCCTCGCAGCGGCGGGCCGAACCGGCCTGGGATGGTCGGCTGCGCCCCGCGCTCGCCGTGGACACCGGGCAGAGCGCTGTGCTCTCCGTGGCGCCGGACCGTGTGGCCGCGATCCGCGCGTTGGTTCGCCGCGCGCCGGGTCGGCTGCTCGCCGCGCTGCCGGAGGCCGTCGGTCGGCCCGAGTTCTGCGTACACGATGGTCCCTTCCGGTGGAGCCTGGCACCCGCGCCGCTGCCCGACGTGGGGGAGTGGACCGAGCCGACCGCCCCCGGGCTGCCGCCGTGGCTGCGACTCTTCGACCGGCCGGTGCTGGTGGTCCGTGGCCCGGACGGCGCCTACCTGGCCGGTGCCGGCATCAAACGGCACGACGCGTACGGGCACGAACTGGCCGTCGGCACCGTGCCGGCTGCCCAGGGGCGCGGTCTCGCCCGTCGACTGGTGGCCCAGGCTGCGCGGCGGGTGCTCGACGAGGGGGCGGTGCCCACGTACCTGCACGAGCGGGACAATCACGCGTCGGCCCGGGTCGCCGAAGCGGCGGGTTTTCCGGACCGGGGCTGGCGCGCGTTCGGGGTCTATCCGCGCTGAGCGGGCATTGGGCGCGGACCGTGGATCCCGGGCCGGATCCACGGTCCGCAACCTCCCCCCAGGCCCCGGTTCCGGTGTAACGGCCGCCGCTGGAGGCGAGCCGCTACGTGTCGATCACGCTACGTATCTAAGCGGCTCGGGGCAAGGTTGAAGCTGTCGGTTCGGAGTGTCGAAAAGCGGACTTGACCTGCTTCTTCGCTGATCGAGGTGCCGGCGAGGTCAGTGACGGAGCGTGCGAATCAGAAGGGGCGGCCCGTGACTGTGGACGCCGTGGTGCGCTGCTGGCGCGCGCTCCGGCCGAGCCCGGGGGCCGGCCGGAGAACGCCGTGGGCTCAGCCGGCCAGACCCAGCACCTCGGCCGCCGCGCGACCGTTGGCGTGGCTCGCGCCGTAGGTGGTGACGAAGGCGCGGACGCCCGCCGGCCGCCACTGTGCCGGCCAGCCCATCTCCACCACGGTCACCGGGTGCTGGGCCGCCAGGTCGGCGATCAGCTCCGGGCCGCCGGGCAGCCGGTGCAGGTGTCGCCCGACCAGCACGATGGGGCGGTCGCCGGCCAACCCGCGCAGCGTGGCCGGGTCGGTCTCGGTGGCGATCACCCGGATCTCCGGCACCCCGTCCAGGTGTGGGCCGAGGCCCCACGGCACCCGGCCCTCGGCGATCGTCGACTCGGTGTGCAGTTGCACCACCAGTGGCTGGTCCAGGCCGGTGAGCAGCCCGTCCACCCGGACCGCCCGGCGCGCTGCCGCGTACCCCAGCTCGGTGTCCTCGATGGTCCGTGTCGACCCGCCGGCGGCCCGGGTCCAGGCGGCGAGGTCGGCGCCGCGGCCGGCGGCCTCCTCGACCCGTGCCCTCGCGAGCCGGCCGTC
>NZ_JAKKFF010000018.1 GCF_022229015.1 Micromonospora foliorum | reverse complement strand
CGCGACCTGCAGCAGCGCGCCCACCCAGGCGTCGGCGACGGTCGCGCCGGGCGCCCCGAACGCGGCGGCGGTGACCACCAGCGCGCCCAGCCCGGTGCCGACCGACAGCGGCGCGGGGATGTGGCGCTGGGAGACCTGCACGACGGCGGCGTAGCCGAGGGTCACGCAGACCGCCAGGAAGCTGGCCGCCAGGACCGGGACGGTCACCTCGCGCAGGCTCGCCGGGGTCGGGGTCGGGTCACTGGGCATGGTGGCCGCCACGAACGCGGCCACCGCCCCGGGCAGCGCGAACGCGGCGCCACCGGCGGCCCAGGCGGTGACCGTGTCGGAGGCGGCCGAGGCGATCCGGATCCGGGGCGCCAGCGCGACAAGCGTGCCGGCCAGGAACAGGGTGATCAGGACCGCGGCCGTGAGGGCGGGGCTGGACAGGCTTGCACCCGCGCCGAACAGACCGACCACGGCCGCCCCGATGGCGTGTGCCACCGCCGCCCGGTCGGTGCGGGCGGAGAGCCCGATGACCCCGATGGCGATCGCGGTGAGCACCATCGGCCAGGGTGCCGCCGCCCAGCCGAGACCGAACGAGGCCGGGACGGCGAGCGCGGTCAGCGCCGCTCCGGCGACGGCGAACTCTCGGCGGATCTCGGTGGGCAGGGCCAGCACCGCCGCGATGGTGAGCAGGAACGCGGCACCCGCGAGCTGCCAGGTGGTCGGCCCGACCGCGGCGGCCAACTCGCCCGGGTACCGGCTGAGGTCGGGGTCCCAGGCGGGCAGTGCCGCCCGGACCGGTGCCACCCCGGCGCGTAGCGCGCCGCCGGCGACCACCAGACCGCTGACGGTCAGCGCCACCGCGGAGGCGATCTGTGGGCCACGTCGGGCCGCTTCCGGGACCGCGCGCACCGCCAGCCCGGTCACCGTGATGACCGCCGCGATCAGCAGCAGCGCCCGGCCGGGAAGTGCCACCGAGGCGATGCGGCTGAGCGCGCCGATCACGGCCAGGGTGACGATGCCGGCCGCGACGTCGGGCAGCGGCGGGCGACGCAGCACCAGCGCGCCGGCCAGCCCGATCACGGCGGCCAGCAGCAGCACCACCCCGGCGCCGGTCGCGGTCGGCACGGTCTGTGCCCGCAGCAGGGCGGTGACCGCGTACGCCAGCGAGACGGCGACCGCCAGAGCGTGCAGCAGCCAGGTCAGCTCACGCAGGCCGGGCACCGGGCGGGTCGGCCGGGGATCGGCGGAGCCGGCGCTGGCGTCGATCAGCTCGGCGGCCTCCTCCGGGTCGCCCTCCGGCCGGCTCTCGGCGTCGCGTTGGCGGGGCGCCGACGGCGCGCCCGGCGTTGGCAGGTCCTGCCGGACGGGCCGTTCGACTGTCACTCCGGAGCGGGCCAGGCCGAGGTTGACGAGGGCGACCAGGGCCAGCACCAGCGCCCAGCCGCCCGGACCGGTGATCCGGTCGTACGCCAGCAGAGGCAGCACCGGCTGCGCGGCGAGCACGGTGGCGAAGCGGGGCGCGCGCAGACCCGTCCAACCGGCGTACCCGAAGGAGACGGCGGCGGTGACCGCGAAGATCACCCCGGCGAAGACCGTGCCGGAGCCGCCGCCGGTGCCGATCCGGTCCACCGCCCAGAGGGCGTTGCCGGCGAGCGGCACCAGCAGCAGGCCGACCGCGGCGATGGTCTCGGCGGTCGAGGTGAGCCCGCGCCGGGCCAGTGCCGGCGGGGCGAGCAGCATCAGCACGGTGGCCAGGAGCAGGATGCCGAGCCGGGCCAGCGCGTCCATCGAGCTGGTGGCCACCGCGGCGAAGACCACCGCGGCCACCGCGAGCAGCAGCGCGCCCAGCCCGAGGGGGATGTTCTGCACCTCGCGCGAGGACGCCTCCGGCGGGTGCTCCGGGTCGTCCGCGTCCAGCCAGCTGGCCCGGGGCGGGGGCGGCGGCGGGTCCTCCGGGGCGGGCGGGGTGCCCTGGCGGGGCACCCGGGGTGGCGCTCCCATGGTGGCGTTCGGTGGCCGTCGGCCGGGGCGGCGGCGGAGCACCCGGCGTGGCCGGGTGGCCTGCTTGATCCGCTCCTCGCCCGCGTGGGCGAGGATGTCCCGCTGGAAGAGCGCGGCCTGCATCTTGGCGGCGATCTGCCGCTGTTCGCGCGCGATGGCGGCGTCGCGCGCCTTCATCTCCGCGATCGAACGCTCAATGTCGGCCAAGTGCTCGACCCACTGTGGTTGATCTGCCCCACAGTGCGGGCATCGAACGGCCGGCTTGATTTCCCGGCCGCACGAGGAGCATTGAAAGGTCGCCACGACACCCCTCCACCCGCACTGTGGACTCCCACTGTCGCAGCATGCCCAAAGCTGGCGCGGATTTCGACTCTTGTCGGCGGGTCTCCGGCAAACAACGACACCGGCCGGCCATCGAGATGCTCGATGACCGGCCGGTGGGCGTCGGTTTCGTCAGGGGCGACCCATGCCCCGGTACTCCCAGCCCGCCTGGGTCCACAGTGCCGGGTCGAGGCAGTTGCGGCCGTCGACGACCTTGCGGCCCTTGACCAGCTCGCCGAGGGCGACCGGGTCGGCGTTGCGGAAGTCGGCCCACTCGGTGAGGACGCAGACCAGGTCGGCGTCGCTGACCGCCTCGTTGATGCTGCTCTCGTAGGTCAGCTCGGGAACCGCGCGGCGGGCGTTCTCGGTGCCCTGCGGGTCGTACACGTGCACGTCGGCGCCGGCCTTCTGCAACAGCGCGGCGACGGCGAGCGCCGGGGCGTCGCGGACGTCGTCGGTGTTGGGCTTGAAGGTGGCACCGAGCACGGCGATCCGGGTGCCGGAGAAGTCCGGGCCGGCCGGGCCGGAGCGGCGGCCGAGCAGGTCCGCGGCGAGTTGGAGCACCCGGGTACGCCGGCGCAGGTTGATCAGGTCGACCTCGTGCAGGAAGCGCAGCGCCTCGCCGGCCCCCAGCTCCTGGGCGCGGGCCTGGAAGGCCCGGATGTCCTTGGGCAGGCAGGCGCCTCCGAAGCCGAGGCCGGCCTGGAGGAACCGGTTGCCGATCCGGGGGTCGTAGCCGATCGCGCGGGCCAGCTGGGTGACGTCGCCACCGGAGGCCTCGCAGACCTCGGCCATCGCGTTGATGAAGGAGATCTTGGTGGCCAGGAAGGCGTTCGCGGCGACCTTGACCAGCTCGGCGGTGGAGAAGTCGGTGACCACCAGGGGCACCTCGCGGTCCTCCGTGGCGGCCAGGTCGAACACACCCTTGTGCGCGGCGTAGAGCATGCCGTTGGCCCACTCGCTCTTGACGCCGACCACGATCCGGTTGGGTCGCAGGACGTCGTCGACGGCGAAGCCCTCCTGGAGGAACTCGGGGCTCCACGCCACCTCGACGTCCAGGTCGTGGGGGGTGTGCTTGCCGACGAGCTGCTCGACCCACTCGGCGGTGCCGACCGGCACGGTGGACTTGCCGACGATCAACGCCTTGCGGGTCAGGTGCTGCGCGAGGCTGGTGACCGACGCCTCGACGTACGACAGGTCGGCGCCCATGCCGTCGGCGCGCTGGGGGGTGCCGACGCAGATGAAGTGCACGTCACCGAACTCGGCGGTCTCGGCGATGTCGGTGCTGAACCGGAGGCGGCCGGCGGCGAGGTTGCGCCGGAGCAGCTCGTCCAGGCCGGGCTCGTGGATCGGCACCTGACCGGCGTTCAGCATCGCGATCTTGTCGGCGTCGACGTCGAACCCGAGTACCTCGTAGCCCAGTTCGGCGTAGCAGATGGCGTACGTCGCACCGAGGTAACCAGTCCCCAGGAACGTCACCCGCGGCCGGGGTGCGCCTGAGGGCGGTGTCACCGCGGCGATGGCGGGGGTCGGCTGGATGGTGGGGTAGGGGATCGTCACGCCTGTCTTCTCCGCTCGCACTGGCGTCGCGTCGTCGCGTCGCATTCTGCTGCGGCGCCTGGGCGGGGCACCGGAGGGGTGGCTCACTGTCTCGGTCTCCATCATCGCCCAGCGCGTTAGGTGCACCATCTTGCCCATACCTACGCGCCGGTAACATCACCTGAACTGCAGTCGTTAGTCTTCAGTCTGCGCGGTCGGCGGTCAGGAGTCGTCACAGACTGCGCATGATAGTGGTGAAGGGGAGGGCCGAGATGGCCGCAGGGGAGTCGTTCGACGTCTACCGGTTGCCCGAGGAGCACCAGGCGATCCGGGAAGCGGTGCGTGAGGTCTGCGCCGCCAAGGTGGCTCCGCACGCCGCCGAGGCCGACGAGGCCGGGGAGTTCCCCAAGGCGTCCTACGACGCGCTGCGCGCGGCCGACTTCCACGCACCGCACATCCCCGAGGAGTACGGCGGCGCGGGCGCGGACGCGCTGGCCACCGCCATCGTGATCGAGGAGGTGGCCCGCGCCTGCGCGTCCTCCTCGCTGATCCCGGCGGTGAACAAACTCGGCACGATGCCACTGCTTCTGTCCGGTTCCGCCGACCTGAAGAGTCGCTACCTGACGCCGGTCGCGGCCGGTGACGCGATGTTCTCGTACTGCCTCTCCGAGCCGGAGGCGGGCAGCGACGCGGCGTCGATGACCACCAGGGCGGTACGTGACGGGGATCACTGGGTGCTCAACGGTGTGAAGCGCTGGATCACGAACGCCGGCGTGTCCGAGTTCTACACCGTCTTCGCCGTCACCGACCCGGCCGCCCGGTCCCGGGGCATCTCGGCCTTCGTGGTCGAGAAGTCCGACGCCGGGGTGAGCTTCGGCGCGCCGGAGAAGAAGCTCGGCATCAAGGGCTCGCCCACCCGCGAGGTCTACCTCGACAACGTGCGCATCCCGGCCGACCGGAT
Source organism: Micromonospora foliorum (assembly GCF_022229015.1). GTDB lineage: Bacteria > Actinomycetota > Actinomycetes > Mycobacteriales > Micromonosporaceae > Micromonospora > Micromonospora foliorum. The sequence continues at coordinate 20,129 of NZ_JAKKFF010000018.1, read as the reverse complement.
GATCGGCGCGGAGGGCACCGGCTTCGCGACCGCGATGACGACCCTGGATCACACCCGGGTCACCATCGCCGCGCAGGCCGTCGGGATCGCGCAGGGCGCGCTCGACTACGCCAAGGGGTACGTGGCCGAGCGTCGGCAGTTCGGCAAGGCGGTCGCCGAGTTCCAGGGGATCCAGTTCATGCTCGCCGACATGGGCATGAAGCTGGAGGCGGCCCGGCAGCTCACGTACGCGGCTGCCGGCAAGTCGGAGCGTGGCGACGCGGATCTCACCTACTTCGGCGCGGCGGCGAAGTGCTTCGCCTCCGACGCCGCCATGGAGATCACCACCGACGCGGTGCAGCTGCTCGGTGGCTACGGCTACACGCGGGACTACCCGGTCGAGCGGATGATGCGGGATGCCAAGATCACTCAGATCTACGAGGGCACCAACCAGGTGCAGCGGATCGTGATGGCGCGGCAGCTCCTGAAGGGCTGATTCGGGCTTTTTAGCAGCTCAGAGCCGGTGGGGTAGGGCCTACCCCACCGGCCATCTTCCCGCTCACCGGCTGTCGTCCGGACAGGCGACTTCATACGGTCACAGGACAGTCACCGAACACTTTCCTGTCCGTTCCGGAGGTTGCCTCGTGAGTCACTCCATCAAGGACCCGCCCGTCGAGAATCGAGCGTCGTCCGGGACGCTGCCCCGGATCGTCGACGTCGACGCGTTGCGCGCCGCGGCGCTGCTGCTCATCCTGGTCGTCAACATCGCCTTCTTCGCCTCCGGCTATCCCTTCCAGCTGGTTCCGGATCCCGCGCACGACTCGTGGGGCGACCAGGTGGTCCTGTGGCTGGTCGAGCTGCTCTTCGCGATGAAGGCGTACCTGCTCTTCTCCTTCCTGTTCGGCTACAGCTTCACGCTTCAGCTCGATTCCGCCGCGCGGCGCGGCGTCGACGTCGTCCCACGGTTCCGGCGACGGCTGGCCGGGCTCTTCGTGCTCGGCATCCTGCACGCGGTGCTGCTGTTCCAGGGCGACATCCTGACCACGTACGCGTTGCTCGGTCTGGTCCTGCTCGCCATGCGGGGAGTCCGCGTCGGGACCGCGCTGCGCGTCGCCGTACTGCTGACCGGCGGTATCGGCTTCGTCCTCGCGCTCGCCGCCACGAGCGGGACCGAGCTGGTCACCGATCCGGCGACCGCGCTGGCGGCGGGGCAGCGGTCCACCGAGGCACTACAGGGTGGGATCGGCTCACTGGTCACCGAGCACGTACGCCAGCTGCCGGCGATGGTCGGCACGCTCCTCGTGCAGGGGCCGCTCGCCCTCTCGGCCTTCCTCTTCGGTTACGCGGCCGGGCGGCGCCGGCTGCTCACCGACGTCGCCGGGAACCGGCAGCTCCTGCGCCGGGTGCAGCAGCTGGGCTATCCGATCGGCCTGGCCGGTGCGGTGATCTTCGCATCGGGCGGGGGCACCGCCAACCTGACCGGGCTGACGGCGGGCGTGCTCACCGCGCCGCTGCTCGCCGCCGCGTACGCCGCCACCCTGCTCCAGTTCTTCCAGACCGACCGGGGGCGGCGGGTCGTCGCCGTACTCGCGCCGGCCGGCCGGATGTCCCTGTCGAACTACCTGGGCCAGTCGCTGCTCTGCGTGCTGGTCTTCACCGGCGTCGGGTTGGGCCTCGCCGGTGCCGTCGCGCCTCCGGTCGTCGTCCTCATCGCGGTCGCGATCTACTGTGTGCAGCTCGCCGCGAGCGCGGCGTGGATGGCCCGCTTCCGGTACGGGCCGTTGGAGTGGCTGTTGCGGGCGTGGACCGAGCAGCGGTGGCCACGGCTGCGGGCCGGGAACCCGGCATAGTCGGCAGTGAACGTCGCTGGACGGCACGTCCGGGCGGGTTCCGGAGCACCGGAGCGTCCGTCACCGGTCGGGGGCGGTCTCGCTCACCGGCCGCACGGGGCAACCCCGCAGGGCGTACGCGAGGAGACCGGTCACCGCCAGGATCGCGGCGCAGGCGGTGGCGGCGGTGGTGCCGACGGGTTGGATCGGCCAGCCGGCGACCTGCATCTTCAGGTCCCGGCTGGGCCCCATCATCGGCAGGACGGCGATGAGGGTCCAGGTCAGCGGGGCGATCCAGGCCAGGGCGGCTCCCAGCAGGGTGGCGCCGAGCGCGGTGAGCCCGAGCAGCCCAGCGGTGTTGCGCAACACCAGGGCGAACGGCTCGTAACGCGTGTCGGTGATCATGCTGAGGGACAGCAGCGCGGTGATCGCGGCGGAGGCGAGCAGCAGGTGCCCGCCGCGGCGGAGCGGCCAGTTGACCGCCATGGTGTGGTCGAGGGCGTCGTCGGCACCGGTGAGGGTGGTGCCGACCGCGACCACCGCCAGCATGATGGCGAGGCTGGCCGTCCGGGCGTTGATGGTCGGCGAGTCGGTGTAGGCCAGCGACAGCGCCCACGCCAGCGCGATCAGGGCGGTCCCGGTGGCGGTGGCGAGGGGGACCCGGCGGGAGCGCAGGTGGAGCTGAAGCCACCTCATGGCCGATCCTTCGACATGATCGCCACCAGCTCATCGTCCTGGCAGGCCAGTACGCCCTCGCGTGCCGTTGCCATCCGACGTCGTTGCTCGGCCTCCGGCAGGCTCACCAGCGCCTCGTACGCACTCTCCAGCAGCGCCATCTCCTCGGGTGCCCATCTCGGCTGCGGGGCCGGTGGCCGACCGGTCAGCCAGGCGGCGGCGACCATCCGGGCTCGGTACACGTCGCCCAGAACCGGCTGGTCGCCGCACTCCTGCTGCCAGGCGGCCTCCAGCAGGGACGGCAGGAAGTAGTCGCCGGACAGGTCGGCCCGCCCGAGGCGGTTGATCGTGGGAGTGTCGAAGACGATCGTGTCGGCGGCGTGCCGGGCCGGTGCCGTGTCCGGGTCCGGCCGCGCCCAGAAGGTGACCTGTTGGGTCTGCACCGCCCGGACCGGTGCGTCGGGCAGCTTCGCCGCCATCATTCCGAGCGCCTGGCGGACGGGGCCGACGACGTCGGGCAGCAGCCCGGCGTGCACTCGCCGCACGCAGACCTGCGGGCCGTCGTTGTCGCAGACCAGCTCGATGGCGACCGGGTCGACGACTGCCGCACCGCGGGCTCCGCCGACGGGCAGGAGCGGTAGGGCGACCGCGACGCCGAGCACCGCGGGGAGCACGGCGAACGCGATGGCGCGGCGACGGACCGCGCCGAGCAGCAGCAGGCCGGTCGCGGCGAGGGACACCAGCCACAGCGCCTGGAGCAGGCTGACCCGCGTCATGATCGTCTGGAAGTCGTCCAGGCCGTTGATCGTCGGTAGGAGCAACATCGCTGCCGGTTCCGGCCGGAACTGCGCGATCTCCGCGCCGGTGTCCGGTGCCATGGCCAACTCCGGAGCCAGCCCCACCAGGACGAACCCGACCACCGCGAGGACCGGTGCGGTGATCACGCGGGGTACGGCACGGCCGGCGGCCATACCCAGCCAACCCGCGGCGATCAGCGCCGGAACGCCGACCGCGGTGACGACGATCGACGCGCTCGGGAAGTATCCCGACGTCGGCACCACCCATCCGGCCGCGACCACAGAGACCAGGACGTACGCGGTCACCACCGAGACGGCGAGAGCGCCGGCGGTCGGAGCGACGCGCTGCCACCGCGGCCGGACGGTGCTGGCGAACAACTCGTCGACCCGGTTGCGCGCGTCGCGCCGGCCCATCAACGCCCCACCGGCCAGCGCGAGTGGCAGCAGCACGATCAGCATCGACCGGGCGAGCACCGCCAGCTGCATCCACCGCCCCGCGAAGAACTGGGTGGACGACAGCAGCAACGCCGCGCCGCTCACCAGTGCCAACAGGCCGATGCCCAACGCCGCCGAGCGACGCAGCTCGATGCGGAAGATGCGTGCCGTCATGCCGACACCCGCCCCCGGTGAGCGCGCAGCAGCGACGAGTATCCGCGTTCGATGGCGCTGTCCCCGGCGTCGCCGGTGCCACCCTGCTCGATGAGCTGCCCGGTGGTGCCCTGCCACACCAACCGGCCCTCGCTGAGCAGCACCACGTCGGAGCAGGCCACCGCGACGTCCTCGACCAGGTGGGTGGAGACGAGTACGCAGCTGTCCAGGCCGATCTCCCGCAGCAGCTCGCGGAAGTCGAGGCGCTGCTCCGGGTCCAGACCGACCGTCGGCTCGTCGAGCAGCAGCACCGCCGGGTCGTTGACGATCGCCTGGGCGATGCCGGCGCGGCGCAGCATCCCGCCGGACAGCGTCCTCATCCGGGAGTCGGCCCGGTCCGCCAGGCCCACCCGTTCCACGGCCCGCTGCACCGCGCCGGGGATGACCGCCTTCGGCATCTCCTTGAGCCAGGCGATGTACTCGACGAACTCCCGGACTGTGAAGCGGGGGTAGAAGCCGAAGTGCTGCGGCAGGTAACCCAGGCCGCGGCGTACCTGGCGCAGGTCGGCGTTGCCGGTGACCTCGCCGCCGAGCAGGGTCAGCCGTCCACCGGTCGGCTTCAGCACCGTGGCCAGGGCTCGCATCAACGTCGTCTTTCCGGCGCCGTTGGGGCCGAGCAGCCCGTGCACACCGGTGCCCAACCTCAGGTCGAGCTCGTTGACCGCGAGGTGTCGGCCGGCCCGGACCTGCAACTTCTCGGCGTGCACCGCCCACCCACAGGTGGACGGCGCGGTCTCCGCCACGCTGACCGTACGCATCATGATCTCTCCATTCGGCCCTGGCTCGATGTCGTCATCGGTGCAGAAGGTTCTGGTGCGGGTCGTGCGGCCGTCTCCGGGCCTGGATGAGCGCGACGGCCGTCAACGCCACGGTGGTGATCGCCCACCCCGGCAGGCTGCCGCCCGCGAGGATCGCCGGGAGTCGCCCGTCGGCGAGGCTCGGTACGACCACACCGGCGGACCAGACGCCGCCCAACGCGAGCGCGGCACGGTCGACCCCCACCACCGCGCCCAGCGCCAACGCGCCGGCGGTGAACCCCAGGACGGGCAGCAACCAGAGCCCGGGGGAGTGCCCGGTGACCCAGCCCGCCACCGCCAGCACCGGTATGACCGCCGACAGCACCCCCAACGTGCGGCGCATCAGCAGCGGCAGGCCGGTACGGGGCATGGTGGCCGTCAGCTCCCAGGCGGGGTCGAGGCGCCGACTCCAGACCGCGGCCACCGGCAGCAGCGGCGCCACCGGCGCGATCAGCAGCACCAGCGACGGCAGGCTGTCGAACGTCCACTCGAACAGGGCCGCGGCCAGCATCAGCCCGGTGGCGGTGACCAGCCAGGGCAGGACCCGGGCGGCGACCCCGGTACGCCGCAGCCGGTGTCGGCGTACCGGACCTGGGCCGGTGGCGATTCCGGCGGCGATCCCGTCCGCCACCCGGTCCAGCAGGTCCTGCGTGCCCGGGTCGACGGCGTCAGTCAGCACCGCCCGGCAGGCGGCGCAGGTTTCCAGGTGCGCCTCGACCGCCCAGATGGTCGTGTCGTCGATGTCGGCACCGCCGGAGGCGTACTGGGAGATGAGGGTGGGCGTCGGGTGAGTGGTCATGACAGCGCCTCCCGGAGGGCGATTCGGGCCCGTCGGGCACGCGTTTTCACGGTCCCCTCCGGCATGCCGAGCAGCAGTGCGGTCTCCCGCGCGGTCAACCCGTCGAGGACCATCGAGCGCAGCACCTGACGGAGTTCCGCCGGTAGCTCGTGCAGGGCCCGCTCCAGGTTGGCGTCCATCCCGCCGGCCAGCGCCTCGTCCTCGGCTGCCGGGGCCACCGCCTCGAAGGTCCGCACCGACGGGATGCGCTCCCGTCGGGCCCGGTGGCGGAACGCGTCGATCAGCCGGTGGGCGGCGATCGTCCACAACCAACCCACCGCGCTGCCGGAGGTGGAGGACTGCGCCTGGCTGCCGGCCGACCGCCAGACCGCCAGGTACGTCTCCTGCAGCACCTCGGCCACCACGTCCTCGTCGGCGCAGCGCCGGCGCAGTCGCGCGGTCAACCAGGGGGAGGTACGCCGGTACAGCGCGTCGAACGCCCGGCGGTCGCCCCGAGCGACGCGGCGAAGGAGTTCGCCCTCGTCGAGCCCGTCCAGACTTCGTTTCACACCAGGCAAGACGACGCGTACCCCGGCCCCGGTTCTGATTTCGTTGTGACGGTGGTCACAGGACTGCGGCCGGACGGGGCGGGGTGACTCCCCACACACCGGGAACGTCACACGCCGCCGAGGTGTTGCCGAGCGAGAGAATCACCCTCGGATGATCGCCCCACCCGGCCACCCCCGCCACGACCCCTGCCTCGTCACGTCCACGTTGCCCACCGACGGGCACCCACACCGTGCCGCAGCGTCCCCGCGGTCCCGGTGCCGCCCCGCGCCGCCGCGCGTGACGACGCACCCGCAGAGAGATCGAGATGATGAAGCAGTTGGTGGAGAAGACCGGACCCGATCCCGCCGTCGCGAAAGAGGTGCTGCCCGGCGACCTGATGACCAACCGTCAGCGGGCGCAGATCGTCCTCGTGCTCGGCGCGTTGATCGCGATCGGCCCGTTGACCATCGACATGTACCTGCCCGCGCTGCCCGCCATCACGGCGGGCCTGCAGACCACCGAGACGGCGGTGCAGTTGACGCTGACCGGCACGCTGGTCGGCCTCGCGTTGGGCCAGTTGCTGATCGGGCCGCTCTCCGACGTGGTCGGGCGGCGGGTGCCGTTGCTGGCCGGGTTGGCCGCGCACGTCGTGGCCTCCGTGCTGTGCGTCTTCGCACCCAACATCGCGGTGCTCGGTGGGCTGCGCGTACTCCAGGGGCTCGGTGTCGCGGCCGCCACCGTGGTCGCGACGGCCGTGGTCCGCGACCTGTTCAGCGGGGCCTCCTTCGCCCGGATCTTCTCCCGGCTGATGCTCGTCATGGGCCTGGCGCCCATCCTCGCGCCGACGCTGGGCAGCGGCCTGCTGAGCTGGACCGACTGGCGGGGCGTCTTCGCGGCGCTGGCGGTGCTGGGCGCGCTGCTGATCGTCGTGGCCGCGTTCCGGCTCCCGGAGACCCTTCCGGTGGCGCGTCGGCGGCACGGCGGGGTGAGCGCCACCCTGCGCGACTACCGGGGATTGGTCAACGACCGGGCGTTCGTCGGCCTGGTGCTGGTCGCCGGGCTCGCGATGGCGGCCCTGTTCGCGTACGTCTCGGGCTCGTCGTTCGTGCTCCAGCAGGAGTACGGCCTCGACGAGCAGCAGTTCGGCATCGCCTTCGGGGCCGGCGCGGTCGGCCTGATCGGGGCCACCCAGTTCAACGTGCGGCTGCTGCGCCGCTACACCCCGCAGCAGATCCTGGTCAGCGCCCTGATCGCCGGAACGGCGGCCGGCCTGCTGCTGGTCATGTTCGCGGCGACCGGCTTCGGTGGCCTGGGCACCCTGCTCGCGTCACTGTGGCTGGTCCTGGCCGCCGCCGGCCTCGCCCTGCCGAACGCGCCGGCACTGGCCATGAGCCGGCACAGTGAGGCCGCCGGCACCGCCGCGGCGCTGCTCGGCGCGGTGCAGTTCGGCATCGGTGCGTTGTCCGCGCCACTGGCCGGCCTGTTCGGCACCGGGAGCGTACCGATGGCGATCGTCATCGCGGGCGGCATGGCCGCCGCGCTGATCGTCATGCTCCTCGTCGTTCCCCGCGCCAGCCTCGGCACGGTCGACCCGGACCTGGCGGTCGCCCTGCACTAGCCCGGAAGGGACGAAAGGGGCGGGCCGGTCTCCCGGCCCGCCCCGACGATCAGCGGATCTCGGTGGTGTCCTCGGGGCGCGGCTGACCGCGCGGCGGGGCGGACCAGGGTGATTCGCCACCCACCCGGCGGGGCAGCGGTTCGGTCGATGTCGACTCGGCCGGGTAACCCAGAGTGAGGGGCGCGCCTTCGCGCTCGGCGGGCGCGGGGGCCGGCCAGTCGGTCAACGTGAAGTCGTCGCTGTGCGGGCCTCCGTCCGACGCGGGGGTGGGTGCCGTGGTCGGTTCGGTCGCCGGGCTCGGCCACTGCCGCCAACGCTGTTGGCTGAAGGTCGCCATCAACAGCAGTAGGCCGATCAGGAAGAGCGTCCCGTTCTCCACGGGCAGCCGCAGCGGCAACGGGTCGCCGAACACCTTCCACTCGTGCGGGATCGCGTTGCGCACCGAGAAGGGCGCCACGAACATCCCGATGTACGGGGTGACCAGCAGCGCCCCGGCCACCAACGGGCCCAGCGGCGAGAAGCGCAGCGTGCCGAGCAGGCCCAGCAGGACACCGCCGACACCGAGGTACACGGCCGGCTCGATCAGGTTGGCGGTGTTGAAGGTGCCGGTCTCCACCCAGCGGTCGACCGTCCGGCTCGACCCGTCCTGCCCCAGTGTGACCAGCACCCAGGTGATGGGCGCCACCACCAGCCCGGCGAGGAAGCTCCAGAGATGTCGCATCCGCGCACCGTACCGTTTTCGACATGACTGAGCACCTCTCCGCCGCTCCGATCGGCAAACCGACGTCGTACTCGCGCGTCACTCTCAGCAAGATCATGACCGCGGTGGACGTCAACCTCTACGGCACCGTGCACGGCGGGGTTCTGATGAAGTTCGTCGACGACGTGGCCGGGGCCGCCGCCGCCCGACACAGCGGCGGAACCGCGGTGACCGCGGCGATCGACGAGATCGTCTTCTCCGAGGCGGTCCGGGTCGGCGACCTCGTGCACGCGCACGCCCAGGTCAACTGGACCGGCCAGACCTCGATGGAGGTGGGCGTGCGGGTGGTCGCCGAGCGGTGGGACTCGGCCGAGGACGCGCCGGTCCGGGTGGCCACCGCGTACCTGGTGTTCGTCGGTGTGGACGTGGGTGGGGCGCCGCGGGCGGTCCGCCCGGTGCTGCCGGAGACGGCAGAGGACGAGCGCCGGTACAAGGAGGCGGAGATCCGCCGAGCACACCGGCTCGCCCGCCGCCGCGCCATCCAGGCCCACCGCGCTGGCTGACCCACATGAGATGGCGGGGTGGAGTGTGGGACGGGCACGCGTCGGTCGGCCGACCCGGTGCGCAGAATGGCGCTTCGAGGTAGGGCAAGATGGCGCCACGGCCCAGTCACAGTGTCGTGTCGGGCCAGGGGGAGGGTGGAGCAGTGGGTGACATGCTGTGGGCGCCGCCGGCGGACGTACGCGAGCGGTCCCGGATCGGCGCCTACCTGCGCTGGCTGCGGGAGCACCGCGGGTTGGACTTCGCCGACTACGACGCGCTGTGGCGCTGGTCCACCACCGACCTGGACGGGTTCTGGCGCTCGATCTGGGACCACTTCGAGGTGATCGCGCACACTCCGCCGACCGCCACCCTGGCCGAGCGGCGGATGCCCGGCGCCCGTTGGTTCCCCGACGCCACGCTCAACTACGCCGAGAACGTGTTGCGGATGCCCGGGCGGGCCGACGACGACCCGGTGGTGATCTCCCACGGGCAGACCCGAGCGCCGGTCACGCTGACCGCCGCGGAGCTGCGCGAGCAGGTCCGCCGGGTGTCGGCCGGGCTGCGCCGGCTCGGCGTCACCGCCGGTGACCGGGTGGCGGCGTACGCCCCGAACATCGCCGAGACGTACGTCCTGCTGCTGGCCACCGCCAGCCTGGGCGCGATCTTCTCGTCCTGCGCGCCGGAGTTCGGCACCCGTAGTGTCACCGACCGCTGGCTGCAGATCGAACCGACCGTGCTGGTCGCTGTGGACGGCTACCGGTACGGCGACAAGCCGGTGGACCGGCGTGCCGAGGTCGCCGCGATCCGGGCCGCCCTGCCGTCGCTGCGCCACACCGTCAGCATCGGCTACCTCGACCCGACCGGCCCCGTGCCGGAGGGCGCGCTGGGCTGGGCCGAGCTGGCCGCGCCCACCGACGAGGCGTTGACGTTCACGCCGGTGCCGTTCGACCACCCGCTCTACGTGCTCTACTCCTCGGGCACCACCGGGCTGCCGAAGCCGATCGTGCACGGCCACGGCGGCATCCTGCTGGAGCACCTGAAGATGCTCGCCCTGCACCACGACCTGGGCCCGGCCGACCGGTTCTTCTGGTTCACCACCACCGGCTGGATGATGTGGAACTTCCTGGTCTCCGGCCCGGCGGTGGGCGCGACTATCGTGCTCTTCGACGGCAACCCCGGGGTCCGGGCGGAGCCCGGCCAGCCGGCTGAGCCCGACCTCGGCGGGCTGTGGCGGCTGGCGGCGGAGACCGGCACCACGTACTTCGGCACCTCCGCGCCGTACCTGTTGGCCTGCCGCAAGGCCGGGTTGGTCCCCCGGGACGTCGCCGACCTGTCGGCGCTGCGCGGCGTGGGCTCCACCGGTGCGCCGCTGCCCGCCGAGGGCTTCCGCTGGGTGTACGAGACCATCGGCGACCACCTCCAGCTCCAGTCGCTCTCCGGCGGCACCGACGTGTGCACCGGCTTCGTCGGTGGGGTGCCGCTGCTGCCGGTGTACGCCGGTGAGATCGCCTGTCGGGCGTTGGGCGCCAAGGTGGAGGCCCGTTCCGCCGACGGCACGCCGGTCATCGGCGAACTGGGCGAGCTGGTGATCACCGAACCGATGCCGAGCATGCCGGTGGGCTTCTGGAACGACCCGGACGGCACCCGCTACGCCGAGGCGTACTTCGACGTCTACCCGGGCGTCTGGCGGCACGGTGACTGGATCACCATCAACGAGCGGGGTGGCTGCGTGATCACCGGGCGCTCCGACGCCACCCTCAACCGGGGTGGGGTACGACTCGGCACCGCCGAGTTCTACTCCGTGGTGGAAGGGCTCGACGAGGTGCTCGACTCGGTCGTCGTCCACCTGGAGGACGACGAGGGCGGTGCCGGTGAGCTGCTGCTCTTCGTGGTGCTGGCCGAGGGCCTGGAGTTGGACGACCCGATGCGCGCGAAGATCTGCCGCGAACTGCGCACGGCGCTCTCACCCCGGCACGTGCCCGACGAGATCCACCAGGTGCGTTCGGTGCCCCGCACCCTCTCGGCGAAGAAGCTGGAGGTGCCGGTCAAGAAGATCCTCACCGGCACCCCGGTAGACCAGGCCGCGGCCAAGGGTGCCCTGGTCAACCCGGAGTCCCTGACCGCCTTCGCCGCCCTCGCCCAACGCCGAGCCACCGACAGCACCCCCGCCTGACAGCACTGCGTAGCGGCTCGCGCGTGCCCGGCCCGCCCTCCGCTCGCGTCGATCATGGAGTTGTGGTGCCCCACAGAACGGGCAGCGGCGCATCAACTACCCACCACGACTCCATGATCGACCCCAAGCCCAACCGGGTGCGGCGGGCCGGTCACTAGAGGGTGTGGGTGACCTTTTCGGTGGCCTGGCGGCTGGACATTCGGGCCGGGTCGAGGTTGGCGCAGAGGACCACCGTGGCGGCTCGGGTCAGCGGGGCCAGCAGCCAGTCGACCGGGTCGGGGTGCCGCGCGGCGTCGATGAGGACCCGCGCGCCGGGCTCGATGCCAAGCTCGGTGGCGCGGGCCTCGGCGCGGCCCAGCAGGTGCGCGTCGGTGGGGCCCGGACCTGATTGCGGCGTGAAGTGGTCGCCGTGGCCGCGTACCTCGACGACGTAGTCGGCGAACCCGGGCGGCACCTGCCGTAGTGGGGCGGCGAGCGGGGCCAGCCCGAGGGCGTACCGCTCGTCGGCGGACCAGGACTGCGCCTCGTCGAACCGGTCGGCGGCGGCGAAGAGCACGCCCACGTCGCCTGGTGTGTCGACCACGCTCAACTTGGCCGACCAGCAGCCCAGCAGCACCGCCGCGGTCTGCCAGTGTGGCGGCAGCAGCACCCCGGCCGGGGTGCCCGGCGCGAGGCCGACCTCGTCGACCAGAAGGTTGGCGGTCTTCGCCACCCAGTTCGCCAGGGTGACGCCGGAGAGTTCGGTGCGGTCGCCGGTGGCGTCGTCGTACCAGGTGAGCAGCGGTCGGGTCGGGTCGGTCGCGATCGCGTCGGCGAACACCCGGGCAATGTTGTCGGCCATCGGCGCGAACGATACGCCCCTGCGGGCCGTACTCGATGACGACGACAAGTCGGCGTACCGTCGGGTCGCAGTCAGCGTCGCCCCCGCGCCCCGGCGTAGGCTTGACCCCCGGAGTGTTGTTCCCCACAGACCCGCCATTACAAGGAGTCGCCCCGTGACCGCCGGTCGCCCGCCCCGCGTGCTCATCGACGCCACGAGTGTCCCCGCCGACCGTGGTGGTGTCGGTCGATACGTTGACGGTCTGCTCGGTGCCCTCGGCAAGGTGTGCGGGTCGGGGGTGGAGCTGGCGGTGGTCAGTCTCCGCACCGATCTGGAGCGTTACACCCGCATGCTGCCCGGCGCGGAGATCATCCCCGCCCCGGCCGCCGTGGCGCACCGCCCGGCCCGGCTCGCCTGGGAGCAGACCGGCCTGCCGCTGCTGGCCCAGCAGGTGGGCGCGCAGGTGCTGCACTCGCCCTTCTACACCTGCCCGCTGCGGGCCGGGTGTCCGGTCACGGTCACCGTGCACGACGCGACGTTCTTCACCGAGCCGGAGCATTACGACAAGTCCCGCCGCACGTTCTTCCGCAGCGCCATCAAGACCTCGATGCGCCGCGCCAACCGCGTGATCGTGCCCAGCAAGGCCACCCGCGACGAGCTGATCCGGCTGCTCGACGCCGACCCGACGCGGATCGACGTGGCCTACCACGGTGTCGACCAGGCTGCCTTCCACGCCCCGAGCGAGGAGGAGAAGGCCCGCGTACGCGCACGTCTGGGGCTGGGCAACAGCAGCTACGTCGCCTTCCTCGGCGCCAAGGAGCCACGCAAGAACGTGCCCAACCTGATCCGTGGGTGGGCGCGGGCGGTGGCTGACCGGGTCGACCCGCCGGCCCTGGTGATCGCCGGTGGGCAGGGGCACGACGAGGACATCGACCGGGCGGTGGCCGAGGTTCCGTCGCACCTGCGTCTGCTGCGCCCTGGCTACCTGCGCTACGCCGACCTGCCGGGTTTCCTCGGCGGCGCCCTGGTCGCCGCGTACCCGTCCTACGGCGAGGGGTTCGGGCTGCCGATCCTGGAGGCGATGGCGTGCGCAGCCCCGGTGCTGACCACCCCCCGGCTCTCGCTGCCCGAGGTGGGCGGCGACGCCGTCGCGTACACCTCGGAGGACCCGGAGCAGATCGCCACCGACCTGGCCGCCCTGCTCGACGACGAGCAGCGGCGGTTGTCGCTGGCGAAGGCGGGGTTCGACCGGGCCAAGGAGTTCACCTGGGAGTCCAGTGCCGAGGTGCACATCGCCGCCTGGAGTCGCGCCCGCTCCTGATCATCCGCGCCGCTGCCGGTGACCCGTGCCACTTCGGGCCGGTACGTCGGGCATGATGTGCGGATGCTCTATGCGGTCATTCCGGCAGGTGGCAGCGGCACGAGGTTGTGGCCGTTGTCCCGCGCTGGCCATCCCAAGTTCCTCCACCCGCTGACCGGCACCAGCGCCTCGCTGCTCCAGGCGACCGTGGAACGGCTCGCGCCGCTGACCACACCGGATCGGACCCTTGTGGTCACCGGTGCCGCGCACGTCACGGCGGTGGCGCGGCAGCTCACCGTGCTGCCGGAGGAGAACATCCTGGTCGAGCCCTCTCCCCGGGACTCCTGCGCGGCGATCGCGTTGGCCGCCGCGGTGATCGCGGCGCGCGACCCGGACGCGGTGATGGGCAGCTTCGCGGCCGACCACCTGATCCGCGACCCGGACAGCTGGGTCTGCACCGTGCAGGAGGCGGTGCGCGGGGCCGAGCAGGGCATGCTGATGACCGTCGGCATCACCCCGACTCGCCCGGAGACCGGCTACGGCTACCTGGAGACCGGCGATCCGACCGAGGGTGTGCCGTGGCGACCGGTGGCCGAGTTCAAGGAGAAGCCGGCCGCCGAGGTCGCCGAGGCGTACGTCCACTCGGGCCGGCACCTGTGGAACGCGAGCATGTTCGTGTGGCGGGTGGACGTCTTCCTCGCCGAGCTGGCCCGCCAGCAGCCGGCGCTGCACGCCGGCGTCGCCGCGATCGCCGCCGCCTGGGGCACGCCGGAGCAGGACGAGGTCCTGGGCGCGATCTGGCCGACCCTGCCGAAGATCTCCGTCGACTACGCGGTGATGGAGGGCGCGGCGACGGCGGGCCGAGTCGCGACGGTGCCGGGCGACTTCGGCTGGAACGACGTCGGTGACTTCCACACCCTGGGCGACGTGCTGCCGGCCGACGAGGCGAACAACGTGGTGCTCGGCACGGACGCCAAGCCGGGCGTGCTGCTGCGGGACAGCAGCAACCTCGTCGTCGTGCCGCAGTCGGGTCGGTTGGTGGCCGTCCTCGGCCTACACGACCTGATCGTGGTGGACACCCCGGACGCGGTGCTGGTCTGCCCGCGCGACCGGGCGCAGGACGTCAAGACCCTGGTCGACGAGCTCAAGGAGCGAGGCGAAGAGGGCTACGTCTGAGGGCCGCGAGGGCCGGTGCGACCAGTTGCACGGTCCCACCGGCCAGCGGCTCGGGCAGCTCGTCCGGTGGGAACCAGCCCAGCGCCTCGGCCTCGTCGCTGACCTGCTCCACCGCCGAGGGCGGGGCGAGCACGGCGAACCGGACGTCGTGGTGCGCCGAACCGCCCTGACACTGCACCTGGTGCACGTCCACGTCGATCGGCACCGGGTCGATACGCAGGCCGGCGATCCCGGACTCCTCGGTGGCCTCGCGGAGCGCGGCGGCGACCAGGGTCGGGTCGGTCGGCTCGCAGTGCCCGCCGAGCTGCACCCAACGCCCGAACTTGCCGTGCAGGCAGAGCAGCACCCGGGAGCCGGTGGAGTCCAGCACCAGCGCGCTGGCGGTGACGTGCCCCGGGCGGTGCTGCCGGCTCATCGAGACCGGGCCGGCGGCGAGCAGCGCGAGGGTCCGGTCCCGCGCGCTGGCCGCGTCCGGGCTGGTCGGCTGCCACCCCTCCAGCAACGCGGTGGCGTCGGCGTGCAGCGCCGCGTACGTCTCGGGGTCGGTCGGCTGGGCGGTCGGGCCGGTGATCACGGTGTCGGGCACCCCGCCACTGTACGAGCGCGTGCTCCGTACGCTGGCGCGGTGACCCTGCGACTCGTCGAATTCGTGGTGGCCGGTAACGAGGCCAGCGATCTCCTGCCGGTGCGGTCGGCGGCGCTGCTGCGCGCGTACGGCGCCCGGCGGGGCTTCTGGACGGTGCTGGACGAGGGGCCGGTGGAGCGCTGCCTCGCGCTGCTGCTGGAGCGGGAGGACGGCCAGTGGACGGCCCGGCACGTGCGGGCGGATGCCGGTGTGGAGAACGGGCGGACCGAGGATGGTGAGGCGCTCGCCCACCACGACGGCTGGGTGTACGTCTTCGGCTCCCACTTCGGGTCGAAGGCTGGCCCGCTGCGACCTCGGCGCGCCTTCGTGGCCCGGTTCCGCGAGGACGACGCGGCGGCCGGGTCGGTGCCGGTGCACGTGGTGCGCAACTCGTTCCGACTGCACCGGGCGGTGAACGACGCCCTCGCCGCGTCGCCGTTGACCCTCCTGCCGGCGGGGGAGCGGGTGCGCGAACGGTTCATCGTGGAGACGCTGGCGCGGGGGACCGTCCGGGAGAAGAGCTGGGTGAGCCGGCTGGCCCCGGACGACCTGCCGTTGAACGTGGAGGCGGCGGCCTTCACCCCGGCCGGGACGGTGCTGCTCGGGCTGCGTTTCCCGGTCACCGACGCCGGCGAGCCGATCCTGGTCGAGGTGGCCGGTGTGCCGGGCATGTTCACGGCCGACCCGGCGTGGCCGCGGGCTCTGGGGGCGTACGTGTTGACCGGGGTGACCCCGCCGGGGCAGCTGACCGGCTTCCGTGCGATCACCCCGACGGCGGACGGTGGGTACGCGGCCGTGGTCGGCTCGATCGACGCGCTGGGCAAGGGGTCGGTCCTGCTCGACGACCATCCGGGTGGGGGTGAGGTCACCTCCCGGCACGTCCGCTTCCGGTTTTCCGGTGCCGAGGCGGGCGACTCGCCCCGGCTCGTCGGGGAGGAGGTGGCGGACCTGGCGCCGTTTCACCACGTCGAGGGGGTGGCCGAGCTGGACGGGCGGCCGTTCTACGTCACGGACGAGGACCACCGGGTCGCGCTCTGGGTCGGTTGAGCCGGTGCGGGGGCGGGATGACCGGACGGCACCTCTGCGGAGCAAGGGCCGCAGACCCTCGTGGTGCCGTCCGATCACCGGGGCCTCCCCGGTCCCGGTGCCTTCGGCAGCGCGGGCGTCGAGGACGCGCGGCGCCGTGTTCGGGCATTGGAAGCATGCCGAACCGGCCCCGGAGGCGTCGAGGTTTTTCAGTCCAGGCTTAAAGATGGAGATTACTGCCGGCCAGGTAGAGTCGAACGGTCATCCGGCATCCCCCTGCCGGCGACACGGGAGCGCTCCATGCTGAAGATCCACTTTTCTGGGGAGGACATCCTCCGGACCCGGGTGGCGCCGGCGGCGGACCCGGTCTGGGAGCTGGTCCTCAGCCTGCACGTGCTGCGCGGCCGCACCCGCGATCCGCTGACGGCCAACTGGCGGCGCAGCGTGGCCCGGGATCTGCGCCAGGACGCCGCCTCCGAGCAGCTCCGTCTGCTCTTCGCGTTGAACCCGCCGCGTGGCTACTTTCCCGACTTCCTCACCCCGTACGCCAGCGTCGAGGGCTTCGAGGCCGGGCTGGACGCGCTCCGCCGTACGCCCGCCGAGCTGCTGCACCGGGACCTGAGCGTGCTGGCCGCCGAGAATCAGCTGCCCTCCTCGGCCGCCGCGCTGGCCCGGGGCGAGATGTCGGCGCTGCACCACCTGGCCGAGTCGATGGAGCAGTACCGGTCGCTGGCGATCAGCCCGTACTGGAGCCGGATCCAGGCCGCGGTGGCGGCGGACCGCGCGCGGCGGGCGCGGGCGCTGCTCGACGGCGGTGTCGAGGGCCTGCTCACCAGCCTCCGGCCGGCGATGCGCTGGGAGAACGGGGTGCTGGAGGTCCGCAGCTACCCGCACAGCCGGGAGCTGCACCTGGACGGCCGTGGGCTGCTGCTCGTGCCGTCGTTCTTCTGCGCGGCCACCCCGGTCGCACTGCTCGACCCGGCGCTGCCACCGGTGCTGGTCTACCCGGTGGACCGGCTGGGCGGGCTGGTGGCGGCCGACGCCGGCGGTGCGTCCGCGTCCGGTGCTGCCCGCGACTCACTCGCCGCGCTGCTGGGCCGCACCAGGGCGGCGGTGTTGCAGGCCAGCGACGAGGGCTGCACCACCGGCGAGGTCGCCCGCCAGCTCAACATCTCACCGGCTGCGGCGAGCCAGCACGCCACCGTGCTGCGCAACGCTGGCCTGCTGGTCAGCCACCGCGAACGCAACAGCGTGCTGCACACGCTGACCCCGCTGGGCCGGGCCATGCTGGACGCGTGACCCGGCCGTTCCGGAGAGGGCGAGCGAGGCGGTCGCCGGGCTAGAGGGCGAGGGCGGCGCTCGCCGGGCTGCCGGGCGGCGGCGGCAACAGGGTCGACCCGATGCCCTCGGCGGCCAGGGCGACGCGCAGTCGGTGCAGGTCGGCGCCGAAGCGGACCAGACCGATCGGCTCGACGGGCGTCGGGGCCGAGCCGAGCAGCAGGGCGGCGCCGTCCGGCCACCCGGGCATCTCGGCGACCAGACCGGCGCGTACCTCGGCCTCGTCGACAAGGGTGAAGACCGTGCCGGGGGCGACCACGCCGGCGACCGCGTCGATCGCCCGCCGTACCGCGGTCAGGTCGGCCGGCGTCGGGCCGGGACCGTCGGCCAGGGTGGCGGCGTCGGACAGCCCGGCGGCGCGGGCCTCGGCGGTACCGAGCGAGAACAGGTCCTGTGCCGCGTCGCGGATCAGCGCCCGCGCGCCACCGGCGTCGTCCGAGTCGGTGGCGGGCAGGTAACCCCGCACCACCGCGACGGGGACCTGGTCGCACTTGCCCTTGATCAGCTCGCCGGCGCCCGCCAGCTCGTCCACCACGGCCATCTGGGTCAACTGCAACTCGTTGCCGTACGGGTCGACCTCGCCCCGGTGGTCGCGGATGGCCGGCATCCCGGCCACGCCGAGCGCCACGTCGGTGAGCCCGTTGCGCCAGGGCCGGCCCATCGTGTCGCTGATGATCACGGCAAGGTCCAGGTCGTAGCGCTCCCGCAGCGCGTCCCGCAGAGCCCGCGCCGAGGCGTCCGGATCGACCGGCAGCAGCACCAGTTGGGTCTTGTCCACGTTCGACGCGTCGATCCCCGCCGAGGCCATCACGAAGCCGTGATGGGTCTGCACGATCCGGGTCGCACCCCGGCTGGCGACCACCCGGGCGGTCTCACCGGCCAGGACGTCGTCCCGTGCGGCCAGCCGTTCCGGCCCGTCCGCCGGCACGTCGACCAGCCGCCCCTCCGCCTTGGAAACGATCTTGCTGGTCACCACCAGCACGTCGCCGTTACGCAGCCACGGCGCGGCGGTCGCGATCACCGCGGCCAGGTCGTCGCCCTCGGTCACGTGGCCGATGCCGAGCACCGGCAGAATCTCCAGCCTCACGTCAACTCCACCGCGGCGCGGACCATGGCCGCCGTCGCCGCCTCGTCGGTCATCCGCAGCGGCACCGCGCGGACCGTCACCTCGGGCACCACCGTGCCCGCGTCCTCCTCGGCCACCAACCAACCGTCGAGCAGGCCACCGCTCGCCCGGCCGCCGTAGAGCCGACCCACCCCCGCCGCGCTGCACTCCGCACCGAGCACCGCCAGACAACGGTCGGCCATCCCCCGCACCGGCGCGCCGCCGATGATCGGGGAGACACCCACCACCGGTGCCGGGCCGTCCACCACGGCCTCACGCAGCCCCGGTACGGCCAGCACCGGCGCGACGCTCACCACCGGGTTGCTCGGCGCGACAAGCACCAGATCGGCCGAGGCGATCGCGTCCAGCACCCCGGGTGCCGGCTTCGCCGTCTCCGCGCCAACGAACACGAAACGGTGCGTGGCGATGTCGGCCCGGTACCGCACCCACCACTCCTGGAAGTGGATCGCCCGCTGACCCTGGTCGTCCTCCACCACGGCATGGGTCTCCAGGCGGTCGTCCGTCGCCGGCAACAGGCGTACGCCCGGCTCCCAACGGCTGGCCAGCGCCTCGGTGACCGCGCTCAACGGGTAACCGCCGTTGAGCATGGTGCTGCGGACCAGGTGGGTGGCGATGTCCTTGTCGCCGAGGCCGAACCAGGTCGGCTGTGCCCCGTACGCGGCCAGCTCCTGCTTGACCGTCCAGCTCTCGCCGACCCGACCCCAGCCCCGCTCCGGGTCGGCGCCCCCACCGAGCGTGTACATCACGCTGTCCAGGTCGGGGCAGATCTTCAACCCGTGTAACCACAGGTCGTCGCCGACGTTGACCACGGCGGTCACCTCCGCGCCGACGTCACGGGCGTACGCCCGGACGCCGAGCAGGAACCGGGCGCCGCCGATGCCGCCGGCCAGAACCACGATGCGCATGTCGACCATCCTCGCGCACGTGACGCCTCCGATCCGTGGGTGGCCCGCGAGACTAGGCTCACGTGCACCCTGTCCGTTCATGCCCCGAGGGGGAACTCGTGACCAGCCCCGCCGAGCCCGCGTCCTCCGACGCGACGCAGGCCCGCCAGCTGACCAAGCCACTACGGGAGCTCGCCGCGCTCGCGCTGCTTGGTGCCAACGCCGTGTTCCTCTTCGTGGGCCTGCTCCGGTTCATCGTCCCGAACGACTACAGCTCCTTCACCGACCGCGCGGGCAGTGCCTTCTACGCGTTCGTCGGGGTGGAGGCGGTGGGTCTCCCGCTGCTGGCGGTGCTGCTGGCCACGCACATCTCACCGGTGGTGGCGAAGGCGAAGCTGATCACGCAGGCGGCTCTCATCGAGTACGCGGTCAGCGCCGTGTTCGGCACGCTGACCATGCTGATCTGGACGGTGGGCCGGCTGGCCGAGGCCGAGGTGCTCGACGCGCTGCTCGGCGTGCTAGCCCGGTTCGCCTGGATGGTGATCTTCGCGATTGCCGCCTGGGTGGTCTACACCATCTGGCGCGCCCACTACTACGTACCGCGGCCCAAGCCCCAGCCCGGTGTCTACGGCCAGCCGCAGCCAGGCTGGCCGCAGCAGCAGGGCGGTTGGCCGGCCCCGGGCCAGCCCGGCGGCCAGCCGCAGGGTGGATGGCCCGCCCCCGGCCAGCCGGGCGGCTACCCGCAGGC
>NZ_JAKKFF010000179.1 GCF_022229015.1 Micromonospora foliorum | reverse complement strand
TGCGCCGCGCCCGCGCCGCCGGAACGCCCGGTGCGGTGCCCGCCGGCCGCCCGCCGCGCATCGTGCCGACCCGGTCCACCGCCGTGCTCTACCAGGGCCGGGGGGTCCGCAAAGGATAGTCAGGCCGTGGCGGGGTATGGAACGCCAAGGAGGGGACGAGATGACGGTGCACGCGCTTGAGGCAGCACGCCGGTTGGCGCCGCGGTTCGCCGCGCGGGCGGCCGAGCACGACCGGGACGGTTCCTTCCCCGTGGACGACTTCGCCGACCTGCGCGAGGCCGGACTGTTCGGGCTGATGGTGCCCCGGGCGCTCGGTGGCCTGGGCGCCACCTTCGCCGAGTACGCCGCGGTGGCCACTGAGCTTGCCCGGGGCAACGGTGCGACCGCCCTGGTGTTCAACATGCACGCGTCGGTGACCGGCGCGCTGGGCGCGGTCACCGAGGAGTTGGCCGAGGCGCTGGGCGTACCGGACGAGGCGCTTGTCGCCCGGGACCGGCTGCTCAGCGCGGCGGCGCAGGGCTCCTGGTACGCGGTCGCGATGAGCGAGCGTGGCGCGGGCGCGCGGCTGTCCCAGCTGACCACGGCGTACGAGCCGGTCGACGGGGGCTGGCACCTCAAGGGCAGCAAGACCTTCTGCTCCGGCGCCGGGCACGCGGACGGCTACCTGGTGGCGGCGCGTAGCGCGGCCGACCAGTCGGTGGTCTCACAGTTCCTGGTACCGGCCGGCGACGGGTTGACCGTGGAGCCGACCTGGGACTCGCTCGGCATGCGCGCCACCTCCTCCCACGACCTGCACCTGGACGTCACCGTGCCCGCCGACCGGCTGCTCGGTGGCGTGGAGGGGCTGGCGCTGGTGGTCGCCCAGCTGATGCCGCACTGGCTGGTGGCCAGCTACGCGGCCGTCTACGTGGGGGTCGCCCGTGCGGCGATCGACGCGGCGGCCGAGCACCTCAACGCCCGCAACCTGGCCGGCCTGCCGGCGGTGCGGGCCCGGCTGGGTCGGGCGGACGCGGCGACGGCCGCCGCGCAGCTGGTGGTGGCCGAGGCGGCCCGCCGGGTGGACGAGGCGCCCGGTGACGAGGAGACCAACCGCTGGGTGTGGCGGGCCAAGCTGCTCGCCGGGACGACGGCCGCCGAGGTGGCGGCGTCGGTGCTGGAGGCGGCGGGCACCTCGGCGACCCGCCGTGGTCATCCGCTGGAGCGCCTCTACCGCGACGCCCGCTGCGGCTCGCTGCACCCGGCCACGTCGGATGTCTGCGCCGACTGGCTCGGCATCGCCGCGCTGGGCGGCGACCCGGATCGTGACGGATCGGCACCACGTTGGTGAGCCCGCGGCACCGGGCTCGCACGGAAGAACGACCAGCCGAGGTGGCTGGTGGGACGGCCAGGGGGAGGACAGCATCTGACGAGAGGTGGGGATCGTGTTCGTACCAGTGATCGCGGGGCTCGGGACAGCGCAGCCGCCGTCCGCTTCGCAGGACGAGTTGTGGGAGGGCTTCTTCTCCCGGCACTTCTCCGGCACCACCCGGTCGTTGGCCCAGCGAATCTTCGCCAACTCGGGGGTGACCCGGCGGCAGGCCGCGGTCAACCCGCTGCTGGAGGACGTCTCGGACTGGCCGACCGAGCGCCGGATGCGCCGCTACCAGGTGGAGGCGCTACCGCTGGGAAAGGAGGCGGTGGGTCGCGCGTTGACTGCGGCCGGGCTGAGCGCCGGTGACATCGGGCTGTTCATCGTCTGCTCCTGCACCGGGTACGCCACCCCCGGGCTGGACATCCTGCTCGCCCGGGACCTGGGCATGGCCGCGGACACCCAGCGGATGTTCATCGGCCACATGGGCTGTTACGCGGCGTTGCCGGGGCTCGGTGCGGCGAGCGACTTCGTCACCGCCCGGGGGCGTCCGGCGCTACTACTCTGCGCGGAGCTGACCAGCCTGCACATCCAGCCGTCCAGCGCCCGGGTGGACACCCAGCAGATCGTCTCCCACGCGCTCTTCTCGGACGCCGCGGTCGCCGCCGTGGTCGTTCCGGGCGGCCGGGGGTACGCGGTGCGTGAGGTCACCGCCGTCACCGACACCTCGACCGCCGACCACATGACCTGGGACGTCACCGACGCGGGGTTCCGGATGGGGTTGTCGCCGAAGGTGCCGCAGGTGCTGTCGAGGCACGTGCGCGGGCTGGTCGACGACCTGTTGGCCCGGCACGGCGTCACCAGCTCCGAGGTGGACGGTTGGGCGGTGCACCCGGGCGGGCCGCGGATCCTCAACGTGGTCGAGCGGGAGTTGGCGCTGCCCCCGCTGGGGCTGGCGGCGTCCCGGGCGACGCTGGACGAGCACGGCAACTGCTCGTCGCCGACCGTACTGCTGATCCTGGACCGGTTGGGTCGGGCGACCCCGGCGGCTCGACGCGTCGTCATGTTGGCCTTCGGCCCCGGCCTCACCCTGTACGCCGCCCTGCTCGATCGACAGGACTGAACCTCCGGCCGGTACGCTCGGAGGGTGGATGCGACGGCGGACGACCGGCTGCGCTCGGTGGTGCTGTTTGGTGCCGCGGTGGCCGTCCTGGTCGTCGGTGCCGGGTGGTGGCGTGCCGCCGCGCCCGCGTCGACGGCCGGGGCGGCTGTCCCTTCGGCGGCGGCGGTGCCATCGGTCGGGCCGAGCGTCAGCACCCCGATGGAACGTCTCCTCGCGGTTGAGGAGCCCGACGAGCGGGTGACGGTGCGGATGGACCCCAACACCGGCGAGGTCCTCCGGGTGCGCAGCGACTCGCGGGTGGTGATCGACCCGGCGACCGGCTCGATCACCGACATCGAGGGCGATCCCGCGGTGCTCTTCCCGGCGGGTGACCTGCCGTCGTTCCAGGAGACGATCTGGCGGGAGGAGCGGGACCTCGCTCCCGGTCAGGGGCTGACCCGGCAGGCCGGCAACGACGGCGCCCGCTACCTGCTCCAGTACCGGTGCACCCGCGCAGGCGCGCTGGCGGTGACGAGCACCGAAGCCAAGATCAACGGTCCCGCGCGCATCGACTGCGACGGCACGATCGCCCATGCCGACGTGCTGCCCGGTGGCGGGCCGTTCCGGTTGTCGCTGTCGGCCGTCGACCGGCCCATCGACATCCAGGCGCAGCTCGTCGCCCTGCCCCGGTAGGCGCGGCGGGTCAGGCCGCCAGGGCGCTCAGGTCGTTCCGGTAGGTCTCGACCGTGCCCAGCTCGGGCAGCACCCGGGTCACCGTGCCGGCCCGGTCGACCAGCAGGGCGGTCGCTGCGCCGGGGCGGGCCGGTTGACCGAGGAACGAGCGGAGCCCTCCGGCGGGGTCGGCCAAGGCGCGAGCCCGCCGCTCGCTGGTGGGCCCGGCCGGGACGGTCCGGCCTCCGGTGACGGTGACCACGGAGACGCCGGCGGGCGCGGCCGCCAGGGCGTCGGTGACGCGGTCCGGGCAGGGGCAGCCGTCCAGCAGAATGATCATGGCGGGTAGCAGGCCGCGCAGGGGCACGGGCGCGTCGTCCGCGTCGACCAGGTCCAGTGCGGGCAGCGCCCGACCGGTGAGGGTCGCGGGCGGCGCGTAGGGGGCCGGGGTCGGCCGGTCGGTGCCGCGGTTGGCCCGGGGCCAGGTGACCACCAGCAGACCGGCCAGCGTGGTGAGGACCGCCACCAGCAGAACCAGCAGCGGCAGGGCCAGAGCCCGGTGACCGCCCCCCGGGAGGCCGGTGGCCCGGCGCAGCTCACGGCGGACCTGGGCGGCCTCGGCGGCCAGCGCGGAGGCGTCGTCGGGAACCACCACGCGGCCCCATTCGGGCGGAAGGCCGGGCAGGCCGTCGGCTGGCCCGTGACCCTCTGCGTCCGGCTTGCCCATCGGACCTCCTGGAAGCGTCTCGAGAGCGGAGTGCGGCTCGGTCTCCAGGGTCGCGCACCAGGGCCTCCTCCCGCTACATCTGGGCGCGGTCCTGCTGGCCGGGCTACCATGGGAGGAGCGCATAGCCCTTGATCTCGACGTTCTGTTCACCCGTACCGGGCAGTCATTTGTGCGTTACGGAGCGTGTTCGAACCATCGGTTTGACCGCCTGTCAAGCTGAAGCAAGACCTCTCACAGGGCCCCTGAGCTGCGCCAACGGTCAGGACATCGGTGAGACATCGGTGCCTGAGCGTGTTACCCTAGACACAGCGAAAGGGGTTTCGAACCTATGGTTTTCAGTGTCGGCGAGACCGTTGTTTACCCCCACCACGGGGCCGCACTCATCGAGGCAATCGAGACTCGGGTCATCAAGGGCGAGCCTAAGCAATACCTCGTCCTGAGGGTCGCGCAGGGTGACCTGACGGTCCGGGTGCCGGCCGAGAACGCCGAGATCGTGGGCGTCCGTGAGGTGGTCGGCGAAGAGGGCCTCGGTAAGGTCTTCGACGTTCTGCGGGCTCCGCACACCGAGGAGCCGACCAACTGGTCGCGGCGTTACAAGGCCAATCTGGAAAAGCTGGCTTCCGGCAACCCGCTGAAGGTCGCCGAGGTCGTGCGTGACCTGTGGCGCCGGGAGCGGGAGCGGGGCCTCTCTGCGGGCGAGAAGCGGATGCTCGCCAAGGCCCGCGACATTCTCGTCGGCGAGGTCGCGCTGGCCGAGAAGAGCACCAAGGATGAGGCGGAGACGCTGCTCGACAAGGTCCTCACCGAGGCCTAGTCCGCACAGCATCGTCGTACCCACTCCGTAGTGAAGAAACCACCGAGGACCGCGACGTGACCGCGCAGCTCAATCCGCGCGGTGACGTCGCGGTCCTCGTGCCTGCGGCGGGTGCCGGCGTACGGCTCGGCCCCGGCCGACCCAAGGCGCTGCGCCTGCTCGCCGGTGAGCCGCTGTTGGTGCACGCCGTGCGTCGACTGGCCGCCGCGCCCTCGGTGCACACCATCGTGGTGGCCGCGCCGGCCGCCGAGGTGCAGGCCGTCCGCGAGTTGTTGGCCCCGGTCGCACCGGTGATCGTGGTGCCCGGCGGTGCGGAACGGCAGGCGTCGGTGGCCGCCGCGCTGGCCGCGGTGCCCGCCGGCCCGACGATCGTCCTGGTGCACGATGCCGCCCGCGCGCTCACCCCTCCTGAGCTGGTCGAATCCGTCGCGGCGGCGGTCCGTGGCGGGCGTGACGCGGTGATCCCGGTCCTGCCGGTCGTCGACACCATCAAGGAAGTCGGTGCCGACGAGGTGGTGCTCGGCACCGTCGACCGGTCCGCCCTGCGCGCGGTGCAGACCCCGCAGGGTTTCCGTCGGGCCGTGCTCAGCGCCGCGCACGCCGCGGCCGGTGACTCCCTCACCGACGACGCCGGGCTGGTCGAGAAGCAGGGCGTCGCGGTGAGCTGCGTGCCCGGCTCGGAGTACGCCCTGAAGATCACCCGACCGTTCGACCTGGCCCTGGCCGAGCACCTGCTTGCCGCGGCCGGTTGACGCGTACCCTCTGATCATGATCGTTCCCCGGGTGGCCATCGGCACCGACGTGCACGCGTTCGAGCCGGGCCGGCCCTGCTGGGTGGCCGGGCTGCTCTGGCCTGACCAGGACGGTCTCGCCGGGCACTCGGACGCCGACGTGGCCGCGCACGCCGCCTGCAACGCGCTGCTCTCCGCCGCCGGGCTCGGTGATCTGGGCTCCGCTTTCGGGGTGGGCCAGCCGGAGTGGGCCGGCGCGTCCGGGGTGGCGCTGCTGACCGAGACGGCCCGCCGGGTGCGGGCCGCCGGCCTGGAGATCGGCAACGTGTCCGTGCAGGTCATCGGCAACCGCCCCAAGATCGGCCGGCGTCGTGCGGAGGCGCAGGAGGTCCTCTCCGCCGCGGTCGGTGCCCCGGTCACCGTTTCGGCGGCGACCACCGACGGGCTCGGCTTCGCCGGCCGCGAGGAAGGGTTGGCCGGGGTCGCGGTGGCTCTGGTGTACGACGCGCCGGCCGCCTAAGCTCGCCGCGATGTCCAGCGACCCCGCACCCGACCAGTCCGCCGCCGACGGTTACGTCCAGCGGGCCCAACTCCTCGCCGAACTCGGCCGCTACGACGAGGCGGCCGGCGAGCTGGCCTACGGGTTGGCCCTCCAACCGGATGACGTGGACGCGCTCACCATGCTGGCCCGGGTGCACCTGGCCGCCGACCGCCCGGCCGAGGCGCTCACCGCCGCCGACACGGCCGTGGCCGCCGCGCCGGAGGCGCTGCCGCCGCTGGTCGCCCGAGGCATGGCCCTGTCCGACCTGGAGCGCTACAGCGAGTCGGCGGCCACCGCCGACCGGATCATCGCCCTCGGCCCGACCGACGCGTACGCCCAGCGGAGCGCGGCGGCGATCCTGGCCGGCGCCCGCAACGGTCAGCCGGCGCTGAACGCGGCCTGGCGCGGTGTCGAGTTGGCCCCGCAGGAGCCGCAGGCGCACCTGGTGCTCAGCCTGGTCGCCGCCCGGCTGGACCTGTTCGACCTGGCCGAGCGGGCCTACCGGGAGGCGCTGCGGCTCGACCCGCGCATCGGCGAGGCCGGCCACGACGTGGGGGTCATGCGGCTGGAGCAGCGCCGCTGGTCGGAGGCGCTGGAGCACGTCGCCGAAGCGGTGACGGTCAGCCCGAGCCGGATCGACTCGCCACGGACCCTCGCGTACGGGCTGCACCGCCTGGTGCTCTACGGCGCGGGCTGGTCGCTGGTGGCGGCGGTGCTGGTGGCGTTCGCGGCGTCGGCGGGCGACGGGTTCTCCCGCATCCTGGCGGTGCTCGCCGCGCTCACCGGCGGAATCGTCGTCTGGCAGCTCGCGGCCCGGCTGCCGGGGCTGACCCGGACCGTCCTGCCCGCCCTGCTGCACGCGGACCGCGCGATGGCCCTGGCCATCTACGCCGTGGCCGCCGCGCCGCTGCTGCTGCTGGTGTACGCCATGGTCGGTACCCCGTGGCCCCTGGTGCTGGCCATCGCCGTCACGGCGGTGGCCGAGTTCGCCGTCTTCACCAGAACCGCCATCCGCTAACCGCGACGCGCCCAGGTCCAGGCGTATCCCTCGTCTTCGCAGGCGCTGGCGGCCTCGCACAGATCCAGCGGGCGGAACGTGTCGACCATGACTGCCAACTCGTCGAAGTAGTCCGCGCCGATGGAACGCTCGGCGGCACCCGGCTGGGGGCCGTGGGTGAAGCCGGACGGGTGCAGTGAGATCGAGCCCTGCTCGATGCCGGAGCCGCGCCGCGCCTCGTAGTTGCCCCCGGTGTAGAAGAGCATCTCGTCGGAGTCGACGTTGTGGTGGTTGTACGGCACCGGGATCGACTGCGGGTGGTAGTCGACCTTGCGCGGCACGAACGAGCAGATGACGAAGTTGGGCCCCTGGAAGGTCTGGTGCACCGGCGGGGGCTGGTGGATGCGGCCGGTGATCGGCTCGAAGTCGTGGATGGAGAACGCCCACGGGTAGAGGTGCCCGTCCCAGCCGACCACGTCGAACGGGTGGTGCGCGTAGACGTAGCGGGTCCACCCGCGCCGGTGCCGGACCAGCACCTCGACCTCCTCGCCGTCGACGAGCAGTGGGGCGTCGGGGCCGCGGACGTCCCGCTCGCAGTACGGCGAGTGCTCCAGGAACTGGCCGCGTACGGAGAGGTAGCGCTTGGGCGGGCCGATGTGCCCGGACGCCTCGACGGCGAGCAACCGGACGGGCTGGTCGCCGGTGGGCACCAGCCGGTGGATGGTCGAGGTGGGAATGACGACGTAGTCGCCGGCGACCGCGTCCAGCACCCCGAACGGGGACTCGACCCGCAGGGTGCCCGACTCGACGTAGAGGCACTGGTCGCCGGTGGCGTCGCGGAACAGCGGCGAGGGCCGGTCGGCGAGGACGTAACCGATCCGTACGTCGTCGTTGGCGAGCAGGTACTGCCGGCCGAGGACGGGGTCGGAGCCGCCGGTGTCCAGTTTGTGGGTGCGCAGGTGGCGGGGCTTGAGCGGCAGGTTCGGCGCCCGGGTGAACGCGGGCGGGGTGAACTCGTCGGCGGCCAGGATCGCGGTGGGCGCGTACCGGTGGTAGAGCAGGGACGAGTCGGAGGAGAAGCCCTCCTGGCCCATCAGCTCCTCGGCGTAGAGGCTGCCGTCGGGTTGCCGGAACTGGGTGTGGCGCTTGCGCGGCACCTCGCCGACGCTGCGGTAATACGGCATCTCGCCTCCCGATATGTCCCGTTCACCGGCCGAAGGCGTCCGATAATCGGACGCTGTTGTCCGTTCCTCGTAGCGTCCCGTACATTCTTGTTCCGTGTCAACGCAGGTGCCCGCACTCCTCCACGGCCTGGTGGACGACGCCGCCGTCTTCCCGCCGGGCAGCGCCGCGCTGCCCGACGCCCTGGCCGCCCACCGCCAGCACCGCGCCGCCTGGTACGCCGACCTGGTCGGCCCGCTGCTGATCCCCGCCTCGGAGGTGGCCGCCGGTGAGCTGAGCGGTCTCGTCGACCCGGGCGAGGGCCTGGTGGTCGGCGTGATCGGTGACACCGGGGTCGGGAACCTGCCGTTCGCGCTGTCGTTTCTCGCCCCGGACGGCGTCACCGCGCGTCAGGTCGAGGTGGCGGTCGCCAAGCGCGGTGAGGACCCGCTGCCCGGCATCGCCGAGTTGCTGCGGCTGACCGACGCGCTACCGGGCGTGGAGGCCGTCTACGCCGAGCTGCCGCTGACCTTCGGGCTGATGGGCGCGCTGGACGCGCTGGTCGCCGCGCGGGCCGACGGGGTGCCGATCGCGGCCAAGTTCCGCACCGGCGGCCTGGCCGCCGAACTCTTCCCCACCCCGACCGAGCTGGCCACGGTGATCTGCGCCTGCCGGGACCGGGCGCTGCCGTTCAAGCTCACCGCCGGGCTGCACCAGGCGGTACGCCACCTGGACCCGGAGACCGGGTTCACCCACCACGGCTACGCCAACGTGCTGGCCGCGACCCTGGCCGCCGCCGACGGTGACGGCGTGCGCTCGGTCGCCGAGCTGCTGACCATGGTCGATCCGCGTCCCCTGGTGGAGCGCGCGACGGCCCGGCTGGACGCGCCTCGCCCCCTGTGGGTGGGCTTCGGCTCGTGCAGCATCCTGGAACCACTTACCGATCTGATCCGGCTTGGGCTGGTGAACGGGGGGTACGACGCATGACCTGGGTGACCGGCGCCGACGGTTCGCCGTACGGGGTGACGAACCTGCCGTACGGGGTGTTCCGGCAGAACGGGGGTCCGTCGCGGATCGGCGTACGGATCGGGTCCTGGGTCTTCGACCTCGCCGCGGCGGAGGCCGCCGAGCTGGTGCTGGCCGCCGGCACGCTGTGCCGGCCCGTGCTGAACGACTTCATGGCGCTGGGCCGTCCGCAGTGGACGGCGGTGCGGCAGCGGATCACCGAGCTGCTGACCGACCCGGCGCACCGGGCCGCGGTGGAGCCACTGCTGGTGCCCCTCGACGACGTGGAACTGCTGCTCCCCATCGAGGTGGCCGACTACGTCGACTTCTACTCATCCGTTCACCACGCGTCGAACGTCGGGCAGATCTTCCGCCCCGGCCAGCCGCCGCTGCTGCCCAACTGGAAGCACCTGCCGATCGGCTACCACGGGCGGGCCGGCACGGTTGTCGTCTCCGGCACGCCGGTGACCCGGCCGACCGGGCAGCGGGCCTCCGCCGAGGGCCCGGTCACCGGCCCATCGGTACGCCTCGACATCGAGGCCGAGGTCGGCTTCGTGGTGGGCGTACCCAGCGCGATGGGCGATCGGGTTTCCGTGGACGACTTCGCCGAGCACGTCTTCGGTGTGGTGCTGGTCAACGACTGGTCGGCCCGGGACATCCAGGCCTGGGAGTACCAGCCACTCGGCCCGTTCCTGGGCAAGTCGTTCGCCACCTCGGTCTCGGCCTGGGTGACGCCGCTGGACGCGCTCGGTGACGCCTTCGTGCCGGCCCCCGACCAGGACCCGCCGGTGGTCGACTACCTGCGGGACGTGCCGCACCTGGGTCTGGACCTCCGCCTGTCGGTGGAGTGGAACGGCGAGCAGGTCAGCGAGCCCCCGTTCGCCACCATGTACTGGACCCCCGCGCAGCAGTTGGCGCACCTCACCGTCAACGGTGCCTCGCTGCGTACCGGCGACCTGTACGCCTCCGGCACCGTCTCCGGCCCGGACCGGGGGCAGGTCGGGTCCTTCCTGGAACTGACCTGGGGAGGGGCTGAGCCGGTCAAGGTGGGCGGTGAGAGCCGCACCTTCCTCGACGACGGCGACACGGTGACCATCACGGCCACCGCCCCCGGCCCGGACGGCACCACCATCGCCCTCGGTGAGGTATCCGGCACGGTTCGTCCGGCCCGCTGAGCGGGCAACCGCCATCCGTCTCGTGCACGGGACCCGTGATCGCACCGGCTGTGCGATCACCGGCCCTTGTTGATCCGTTGATCGTCCGGATTCCGTTGCCACGCCGCGCAATCCGAGCCGGGTTCTGCCCGGCCGTCAGCGGTGGGGCAATCCCGACGCACACGGAGGTAACGACGATGCACGATCTTGCGGGCGCGGTCTGGCGTACCAGCAGCCGCTCAAACGACCAGGGGCTCTGCGTGGAAGTGGCGGACAACCTGGTCGATGTCCATGGTCTGGTCGGGGTCCGCGACTCCAAGGACCAGGCCGGTCCCACACTCGCGGTCAGCCCGCCGGGGTGGACAGCGTTCATCGGTGCGATTCGGGCCGGTCGCTTCGAACGCTGACCGGCGCTTCGGCACCGGTCGACGACGACCGGTGCCGAGGCGACCGTCCAATCGGACAACGTGGCCTCCGGGTGGTGGAAATTCCGTCCCGGGGGCCCCGTCCGGCCCTCACTCCGCGTACCGTCGGGGACACGGGGAGGGGTGGCATGTCGACGGTGGCGATTACCGGGATCATCGAGGCGCACGCTGTCGACGTCTGGCGTCTGCTGACCGACCTGCCCGGCCGCGCGGCCCGGCTGACCGCAGCCGGCCCGATCGAGGTGCTCACGCCGGGTTCGTTCGGGCCGGGCACCTCCTGGCGCGAGGAGCGCGTCCAGCCGGGCGGCGGCACGCTGACCGAGGAGTTCCTGGTGGTCGAGGCGTTCGCGCCGCAGCGACTGGTGCTCTGCTCCTCCGGTGCCGGCGCGGACTACCGGATCACCTGGAGCCTGCGGCCGGTTCGCCGCCGCCGTCGGGGTTGCACAGCGGTCACCGTCACCCAGGAGGCGGTGCCGACCGCTCCGTACGGTCGGGTGGTGGCGCTGCTGCTCGGCGGTTGGCCGCGCGGGCGGTCGAGGCGGCCCTCTGGCGTGATCTCGCCGACCTGGCCGTCGCGGCCGGTGCCACCGGCACCGTCGAAGCCGCCTGAACACCAGCCGGTCAGCCCTCGCCGTGACCTGAACGGGGCCCGGCCCTCTCCGCTGGGTAGGGTGCCGGGCGGAGGTGCGGCATGAGGTTCCCGAGAGGCCGGCGACGGCTCGTGATCGCGGTCGCGGCGCTGCTCGCGACGGCGGCCGTCGCGGTCATCGTGCACCGGGTCCTCGCGCCGGCCGAGGTGAGCACGGTGGCGCGGGCCGACTATCCGGCCCCGGCCCGACCGGCCGCCGGAGTGATCGGCCGGTTGCCGGTCGCCCCGTTGATCGTCGACGGGAGGCTGCGGGTGTACGCCGCACACCGCCAGGTCTACGCCGACCGGCCGGTCGACGGGCGGTACCGGACCAGCCCGTACTGGTCGTACCGACGGTGGCCGGCGGAGCTGACCGCGGTGGTGGCCAGCGGCAGCACGGTGGTCAGCCGCTGGTCGGACGGGCAACTTGTCGCACTGGACGCCCGGACGGGCGGGGTGCTCTGGCGAACCGACGGCCCAAAGCCCGCCAAGAGCACGGCGGTGGTGCGGCGGACCTGGGCGGCGACGGTCTGGGATGCGCCCGGGCTCCAGCTCACCGACCTCCCCGACGGGCGGGTCGTGCTGGTGGTGAGCGGGGAGGCCCAGGCGCGTGGGGTCGAGCTGAGCGGCGGTCGGGAGCTGTGGCGGGTCGAGTTGCCGGGGAGGTGCCGCAGCGATGTCGGCACCACCGCCGCCGGGCAGCTGATCGGTCTGGACGCCTGCGCCGGGGCGGCCACGGTCGAGTTGCGGGACGCGGCGACGGGCGCGGTGCGGGAGCGTTGGCGACCGCCGAACGGCCCGGACGCGTTGGTGGTGACGCCGCTCGGCTGTCGTACCGGCCGGTCGGACTGTCTGGGGTTGCGGACCGCCGGGCCGGGCGACGAGGGTGGTCGGGGTTGGCTGTTGGGTGCCGGCCCGCCGGTCGCCGCCCCGACGCTGGACCCGGCCGGCGCCGTGCTGGTCGGTGAGCAGTCCGTCGCCGTGCTCGACGGGGTCGCGGTGGGTCGATCCGCGCGCACGGGCACTGAGCTGTGGCGGTCCGTGGGCCTGGGCGCGGCCCGGGTCTTGGCCGGGCAGTCGGGCCGGGTGCACCTGCTGACCGAGGCGAACGAGCTGGTGACGCTGGATCCGGTGACCGGTGGGCAGTTGTCCCGCTTCGTGCTCAATGTCGGCTCGGACGGAACCGGCTGGGCACCCGGAGCGGTGACGGCCGAGGACGGGTTCGTCGCGGTCGAGCGGCTCCGCAAGCCCGTCGACCCCTCCGGCGACGATCGGCGCTACTACTACACCGGGGAGACGGTGATCCTGGCCGCCACCTGATCGTGGCGTCTTCGACGTCGGAACACCCAACCAGTTCATTCCCTTTGTCCTAAAAGGGTATGTTTTTCACGGTTCGGGTTTCCGGTGGAAGGGGTCGGCGCATGGCCAGGACAGCAGCCAACTACCTGGTGGGCGGCGCGCTCGCCGCCACCGCGAGCCTGGCGTTGGCGGTGTCGCCGGTGCTGGCCGCCGCCGACCCTGCCTCGGCGCGCGGGATCAGCGCCGCCCGGGCCGAGTCGTCGGCGGACACCGGGGTCACCTTCGAGATCGTGCCGGCGTCGCCCACCCCACCCCCGACCCAACCGCCACCCACGTCCACGCCGACGGCGCCACCCCAACCCCCGCCCAGCCACGGCGGCGAGTTGCCGGTGACCGGGCCGGGCGGGTCGGTGTTGCTGCTCGCCGTGCTGGGCGCAGCCCTGATCGTCGTCGGGTGGTTCGCCGCCCCCCGGAGGCGGCCGAGCTGACCGGGGCCGGGCTGTAGGCACGGTCACCGACCGGCCGCGACGCGTTCCCTCGGACTGCCGGTGGGAGGCCGACCGGACCGGGAACGGCGGGCCAGTACGGCAAGGCCGACGACCAGCAGCAGGACCGCGACGGCCGCCGCCACCGTCCATCCGGAGACGATTCGGGAGATGACACTGCCCCGTTTTCCGACCTGACCAGCGTCGGGGAACGTGATCTGCGCGGTGAGGCTCCGCTTCACCAGGCCGCTCTCCAGGTTCACCTCGGCTTTCCAGGGGCCGTTCGGCAACGCGGCCGGAAGTCGGGCGATGACCTGCCCGGACGCGCCCGGTGCGAGCGTGACGCCCTGCCCGACCGGAAACGGGCCGGCCCGGCTGCCGGCCGGGCCGTCGGTGAGGGCGACCGCGCCGGTCAGGTCGACGGCACGGCCCCCGGTGTTGCTGACCTGGACGGTCAGCGACGGTTCGCCCTCGGGGCTGCGGGCCGGGCGCACCTCACCGATCGAGAAGTCGGAGGGGGGTTCGCCACCGGGCCCGATGTCGAGGTACATCCGGACTCCGACCCGGTGGACCTGCATGATCTCGCCGCCGGCCCGGGGGGTTGAGGCGGTGGACGCCCAGACCACCCCGTAGCGCTCGCCCCGGGAGGCGGCCGACGGCACCGTGATGGTCGCTCGGACCCGGGTCTCGCCCCACGGACCCAGTTCCACCGAGCGCTCGTCGAGGGTGACCCACGAGGTCAGCTCGTTCTCGGCGCGACCCTCACCGAAGTGGAACGCCGCATCCTTGAGGGTCGCGGCCGCCGGA
Organism: Micromonospora foliorum; assembly: GCF_022229015.1. GTDB lineage: Bacteria > Actinomycetota > Actinomycetes > Mycobacteriales > Micromonosporaceae > Micromonospora > Micromonospora foliorum. Next base: position 2,924 of record NZ_JAKKFF010000179.1, on the reverse strand, counting down.
TACACGTCGACCCGCCGGGTCTGGTCGGTGCGGTTGACGATCAGCAGTTGCCGCTTGATGGTGGTGCCCGGCGGCAGGTGGTCGACGATGTAGCGCAGCGCCCGGGGGTCGGTGCGGCGCTCGGTCGGGGCCTCCAGCAACCGGATCCCGATGGCGCCGTCGTCCGATCCCGCATCCGGTTCGACCGCGCCGGCCCGGGTCGACAGACCCGGACCGGCGAGGCAGAACAGGGCGAGCGCGACCGCGATGGTCGACCGCCCCCGGCGGCTACGCCACGGAATGCGTCACCGTGCCGGTGTAGATCCCCGCGATGCTGTCCAGCGGGACGTTGACCTCCAGGGTGGGGTTCCAGCTGGCGGTGTTGCCGCCGGTGCCGCCGCTGTGGGTGAACGCGGTGAGCGGGGTGACGCTTGACAGCGGCTGGGCGTTGCCGGCGGTGGCCTGCCCCGCCGTGAAGGTGCCGTTGCCGGTGGTCGCCGTCTCCGGGCCGGACCAGTAGTCGATCTCCTCGGGGAGGACCGTCTCGGGCGGTGAGCCGCCGCCGGTCTGGAAGACACTCGCGGTCACCGAGGCGACCCAGGAGGCGTCGGTGGCACCTCGGGAGTCGGTCACCGTCACCACGCCGAGCTGGCCGGTGATGACGCCACCGGGGGCGCCGTCACCGAGGTCGGCAGTGGCCGGCGCGACGATGTCGAGGGTGCCGGCGAGAACCTCGAAGGTGGTGTCGGTGGTGTCGGTGGGCGCGGCGGCAGCCGGCGCGGCGAGGAATCCCACCATCGCCGCGGCGGCCGCCCCGGCCAGACAGATCTTGGCAGTACGCACTGTGGTTTACCCCGTTCTCGAAGTGAGCCGGACGCGATCCTCGGCACGTCTGGCTACTTCGCAAGATAAGGCAAACCAAGGACGAAACCGGACAAACGGCTCATCCGTCACGACTTGGTCACAGGCGACCGGCCGTTGCTCAGGTCAGCGCCGCCTCCGCGGCGGCCAGGAACGCGTCGTTCTCGGCCGGGGTGCCGATGGTGACCCGAACCCCGTCCCCGGCGAACGGCCGCACGATCACCCCGCGCGACTCGCACGCCTTGCCGAACGCCACGGCCCGCTCGGCCAGCGGTAGCCAGACGAAGTTGGCCTGACTCGTCGGCACCTCGGGCACGAACTTGCGCATCGCCTCGGTGACCCGGTCCCGCTCGGCGACGACCAGGGCGCAGCGGCGCTCCATCTCGGCGGCCTGGGTCAGCGCGGCGAGCGCCCCGGCCTGAGCTGCCGTGCTGCTGGAGAACGGGGTCGCCACCTTACGGATGGCGGCGGCCACCACCGGCTGGGCAACCAGCCAACCCATTCGCAGCCCGGCGAGCCCCCACGCCTTCGACAGCGTGCGCAGCACCGCCACGTTGGGCCGGTCCAGGTAGTCGAGACCGTCCGGCACCTCCGGGTCGGTGACGAACTCCCGGTACGCCTCGTCGATCACCACCAGCACGTCGTCCGGCACCGCGTCGAGGAACCGGTCCAGCTCGGCTCGGCGCACCGCCGTACCGGTGGGGTTGTTCGGGTTGCAGACGAAGATCACCCGGGTCCGGTCGGTCACCGCCGCGGCCATCGCCGCCAGGTCGTGCCCGTGCCCGGCGTCGTTGGGCACCCGCACGCTTGTCGCGCCGCTGGTCGCCACGATGATCGGGTACGCCTCGAAGGACCGCCACGAGTACAGCACCTCGTCACCGGGCAGGCAGGTGGCCCGCACCAGGTGCTCGGCGAGCGCCACCGAACCGCAGCCGGTGGCGATCCGGTCCGCGTCCACCCCGTACCGCTGGGCCAGCGCGTCGCGCAACGCGACCACGCCCATGTCCGGGTAGCGGTGCGAGGTGGTGATCGCCTCGGTGACCGCCTCCACCACGCCGGGCAGCGGCCCGTACGGCACCTCGTTGCTGGCCAGCTTGATGGCCTCCGGCAGGCCCAACTCGCGGGCCAGGTCGGCGGGGCTGCGCCCCGGCACGTAGCTGGGCAGGGCGTCCAGGTCGACGCGGGTCAGCCGCAGCGCCGGCTGGTGACGTCCGGAGTCGGTCATGGGGTGTCTCCCGGGGGCTGGTCGTTCGAGGGGGCGGCATCGGTGCGGTAGGGGACCTCGACGACCACCGTCTGCGCGCGCTTGTCGTGCAGCGCCTGACGCAGGGGGTGGTCGAAGAGGGGGGAGAGAGCATCGACCAGTTGCAGCACCAGGCCGAGCCCGACGCAGTACCAGAGCAGGGTTGGCAGGCCCAGCGTGCTCCACCGGCTCAGCGCGCGGCGGACGCCCAGCGGCTGGTCGGCGGCCATCGGCACCGCCCGGATCCGCATCACCCGCTTGCCGACGGTCTGCCCGCCGGAGGCCATGGTCGGCACCTCGTACGCCAGCCACAGCGCGGTGGCGATCAGCAGGATCGCCACCAGCAGGGAACCGGCCTGCTCACCGGGCATCGGCAGGCCCTCGGCGGAGGAGTCACCCCGCGCCGCGCGCCGGAAGACCTCCTGCCAGTACGGCGCCCACTCCTGTGCCCAACGCCAGACGAACCAGCCGTTGACGACCACGTTCAGTGCGAAGACGAGGCCGAAGTCGATCAGCCGGGCGACGAACCTCCGGCCGTAGCCGGCCAGCCGGAGGCCGTGCGGTCGCGGCTCGGGCGGTCGTCCGGGCCAGCCGGGATGACCGGCCGGAGGCGCCCAGCCGGGAGGGGCACCCGGCGGAGTCCAGCCCGGCGGACCGCCCTGCGGGCCCCAGCCAGGGGGGCCAGCCTGTGGTCCCCAGCTCGGGCCCTGTCCCGGTTGCGGGCCGTACCCCGGGGGTGGGCCGTACCCCGGCTGTTGGTCGTGCTGCGGCGGCCAGCCCGGCGCGGGGGGCGCCGAGGCGGGGGTTGCCGAGCCGGGGGTTGTCGACGGAACCGCCGCCT
>NZ_JAKKFF010000178.1 GCF_022229015.1 Micromonospora foliorum | reverse complement strand
CCCGCTGGCCGCCCCCGGGACGCCGGCAGTGCGCGGCGGGATCGCTGCGTCGGCGCGGGGCGCGGTCGTGGTACCGGCAGGTCGCCCAGCCTGCTGATCGGGTTTCGACAGTCCGGGGCGGGCTTGCGCGCACCCGTCCGACGGCGCACAGTGCAGCGCGTGAGTCGTACCTCGTCCCGCCGGACCGGCCTGGCCGCCCTGTCGACGGTGCTGCTGGTCGCGAACCTGGCCGTCGCGAGCTGCCGGGACGCCCCGACCGAGCCGACGTCGATCCGGATCGCCACCGGCAGCCCCACCGCGGTCTACTACGCGTTCGGGCAGTCGCTGGCGGCCATCCTCAACCGGGAACTCCCCGACGTACGGGCCAGCGTGGTGATCACCGCCGCCTCGGCGGAGAACGTCCAGCTCGTCGGCTCCGGTGGGGCCGAGCTGGGCTTCACCCAGGCCGACGTGCTGCCCACCAGCACGGCGGGAAGCCCCACGGTCGACGCCGTCGCCCGGGTGTACGACGACCAACTGCACCTGGTCACCACGAGCGGCGGCCCGGTCCGCACGGTCGCCGACCTGCGTAACCGGCGAGTCTCCGTCGGCGCCCCCGGCTCGGGCACCGAGATCACCGCGACCCGGCTGCTGGAGGTGGCCCGCCTCGGTGGCGACGAGGTGCGCCGAGAACGGCTCGGCCTGGACGACTCGGTGAGGGCGCTGCGCTCCGGGCGGATCGACGCGTTCTTCTTCTCCGGCGGGTTGCCGGTCCGGGGCATCGAGGAGTTGGCCAAGGCCAGCGCCATCCGGATCGTGGACCTCAGCGAGTGGACCGAGGCGCTGCGCTCCCGCTACGGCCAGGTCTACGTCTCCCGGGACATCCCCCGCTCGGTGTACGGGGTGGACGCCGTGACCACGGTGGCCGACCCGAACTACCTGATCGTCCGGGCCAACCTGCCGGAGCCGCTGGTCCGGGAGGTGACCCGGCTGCTGATGGAACGCCGGGCCGAGCTGGCCGCCGCCCATCCGGCGGCGGGTCGGATGAGCCCCCGCTCGGCGATCGTCACCGCGCCGCTGTCGCTGCACCCGGGCGCCGCCGCCTGGTACCGCGCCACCAAACCGTGACGGTCGGGCCTCACCGCGCCGGGGAGGGTCGCAGGTCGACGGCGGCCGGTTCCTCGTCCGCCGGCTCCACCGGAAGGTCCGGCGTCGGGAACCACAGGGCGGCGATCAGCCCCCGCGACTCCCCCGGGCGCATGGTGAGCCGCCCGTCCGACGCGTCGACCAGCACGGCGGCGATGGTCAGGCCGAGCCCCGCGCCGTCCACGTTCTGCGCGTCCGGGGCCCGCCAGAACCGCTCGGTCGCCTGGCCGAGCTGACTCTCGGTCATGCCGGGGCCGGAGTCGCGTACCTCCAGCGCCACCCCGCCGTCGCGGCGGGCCACCGTCACCGTCACCGCCCCGCCCGCCCCGCTGAACTTCACCGCGTTGTCGATGAGCGCGTCCAGCGCCTGGTCGACGGCGGTCGGCACGGTCTGGGCGTACGCCGGGGCGTCGGTCGTGGCCAGCCGCAACGCGACCGACCGGTGCCGGGCCAGCGGTGCCCAGGCGGCCACCCGGGAGGCGGCCACCGCGGCGGCGTCCACGGTGACGCGCTCGTTCTCCTCCCGTTCGGCCCGAGCCAGGGTGAGCAGCGCGTCGAGCACCAGCGCGAGCCGGTCGGTCTCCTCCAGGGCCAGCCGGTGCTCGGACCGACCGTCCGGGTCGGTGAGGCTGGGCCCCAGCTCCTCCACCCGCAGCCGCAGCGCGGTGAGCGGGTTGCGCAGTTGGTGACTCGCGTGCGCGACGAAGGCACGCTGCCGGTCCATCACGTCGGAGACCACGTCGGCCATGTGGTTGAAGCTGGCGGCGAGGCGGCGCAGCTCCGGCGGCCCCAGCCGGTGCTGCACCCGGGCGCCCCGGTCGCCCTCGGCGATCTCGTGGGTGACCGCGTCCAGTTCCGTGACCGGGCGCAGCACCCAACCGGCCAGCCCGAACGCGGTGAGCACGCAGGCCAGCACGGCGAGCAGACCGGCCAGGGCGAGCAGCAGCCACCACGCGACGACAGCTCGGCGGATCGGGCCGGCGGGGGTCACGATCACCACCGCGCCGAGCACCTCGCCTCCGTCGTTGATCGGCACCGCCACCACCACCGGGTCGGTCGTCCAGGGCCAGACCGACTCGGGGGCGCTGGTCTGCTGCCCGGACAGCGCGACGTCCAGCACCGTCGCGGTCCCCGGGCTGGGCTGCCACCTCGGCGACGAGACCGGGATGTTCCGGTCCCGGTCGACGATCGCGGCGCCGATCGCGTACAGGTCGTCGTAGCTGGCCAGCTCCGACTCGATCGGGCCGGGCCCGCCGTCGCGCAACGCCGGCCCGGCCAGCGAGGCGAACCGGGTGGCGTCGGCGAGCCGGTCGGCGCGGACCCGTTCGGTCTCGCGGCTGGCCATGGTGGCGGCCAGTGGGGTCTCCAACGCGATGAGGACGAGGACCATCAGCAGCAGATAGCTGATCACCAGGCGACGGCGCACGTCAGCTCCTCACGCGTCGCGCAGCCGGTAGCCGACACCGCGCACGGTCTCCACCAGGCGGGCGTCGCCGAGCTTGCCGCGCAGGGACCCGACGTGCACCTCGACGGTGTGCCGGTCGGCCCAGGTGGTGCCCCAGGCGTCGAGCAGGATCCGGTCACGGGGCACCGCCACCCCGGGCTGGCGGGCCAGCGAGAGAAGCACGTCGAACTCCTTGCGGGTCAACGTGACCGTGCGGCCGTCCACGGTCACCGTCCGCGCGGCCACGTCGATGCGGACCGACCCGGCCTCGATGAGGTGCCGCTCGGGCGCGGCGTTCGCGGCGCGGCGCAGCACCGCCTCGATCCGGGCCTGCAACTCCACCATCGAGAACGGCTTGACCACGTAGTCGTCCGCGCCGAGGCGCAGACCCAGCACCCGGTCACGTTCCTCACCCCGGGCGGTCACCGCGATGATGCCGAGCTGACTGCTGCGCCGACGCAGCTCCCGGCACACGTCGGTGCCGTCCCCGTCGGGCAGGGTCAGGTCGAGCAGCACCAGATCACACGGGGCGGCGGAAAGCGCGGCGGCGGCGGTGGCCGCGTGCTCGACCTCGTACCCCCGGCGGGTGAGGGCGGAGGACAGCGCAGCGGCCACCCGGCGGTCGTCCTCCACCAGCAGGATCCGCACCCGTGCCCCCGTCCGTCGCAGCGCTGTTCTGCGAATGGTGGCAGAAGCGCGCGCGGACCGGGAGGCCGCCCGCCCGCGCTGGCGGGCTATCGGCCGCTACAGGCCGAAGACGTCGTCGGCGTTGGCGTCCCGGACGCCGTCGGTGAACCCACGAAAACCCGGGTCCTCGTGGCTGGCCGGCACGCTTGTGACGTTGACCCCGCTGGCCTGGGTGACCGCGTCGACCAGGGGCGGATAGTCGATCTCGGCATCCTGGAAGGCGTCGTCGTCCGCCTCGGCCAGGTTGATCACGTGCTGTACGTCGTCGGACGGAGTGTCCGGGTCCTCGGCCCACTCGCCGCCGGCCCGGTAGCACTCGTCGTACAGCGCACGCTGGCTGTCGGTCCAGTCATCGTCGTAGCTCTGCATCGCCCATCCCTCCGCGGCCCTTGACCTGAGCATGCCCGGCGGGAGGCGACGGGCGCGGCGGTACCGGCGAAAACCGGGCGGGCGCACCGACGACAGCCCCGTACGCTGCTGTGGTGATCTACAAAATGCTGTCGAACGCGGAATGGGACGACGCCCTCGCCACCGGTGCCTTTGCCGGCTCGGCCGTGGACCGGCAGGACGGTTTCATCCACCTCTCCGGCGGCGACCAGGTGGTGGAGACGGCGCGGCGGTACTTCACCGGGGCGACCGGGTTGACCCTGCTCAGCGTCGCCGAGGAGCGGCTGGGCGAGGCGCTGCGGTGGGAGCCGTCGCGCGGCGGGCAGCTCTTCCCGCACGTGTACGGCCCGCTGCCGGTCGCGGCGGTGGTGGCGGCGCGGGCGTTGCCGGCGGACCTTCCGGCCGCCGACGCGGTGGCCGCCCTGCTGGGCTGACCGAATGACCGCCCCTGCTGGGGGGGGTGACACGGTCGCGCCCGGCCCGACAGTGTCGGACCGGGCGCGCTGCCGTGCAGGACGGGGCTCAGTGGCAGAGCCGGTCGATCTCCTGCTGGAACCGGTCCATCGGGTTCACCTCGGCGGGGCCGAGCAGGTAGGTCTTCAGCTCCCGGCGGGCCTCGGTCAGCGGGTCGTCACCGGCCCGGGTGACCGTCACGATCTTCTCCAGCTCGCCGCAGTCCTTGGAGAGCAGGTACGCGGCCCGAGCCGTCGGATACTCGCGGCGGAAGTCGTCCTCCGACAGGCCGGCCGGGTTGGCCACCACGTACGGCCGCTGGCTCTGCACGAAGTCGGACACCACACTGGAGACGTCGCTGATCAGCAGGTCGGTCTGGTTGAAGCAGTCGAACAGCGCCGGCGTGCGGCCGGTGACCACCAGGTGCGCGGTGCCGTCCAACGAGGACGCGTCCGGGTCGCCGCCGGCGGCGCGGATCGCCGTGACGATCCGGTCGTGCACGACCTTCGCCGCCCTGGACCGCGACCCGGTGAGCGGATGCGGCTTGTAGACCAGGCGGACCCGGGGATTCGTGGCGAGCAGCCCCTTGACGATCCGCTCACCCATCAGCACCAGCGAGGTGTGGTACGGGTCGTCGTCGAGCCAACCCTCCCAGGTGGGCGCGTAGAGCACGGTGAACGGCCGGTCCACCGACTCGGCGCCGAAGGTGTGCACCCCGGCGAGCTGCGGCCGGCCGATCTCGACGATGTCCGAGTCGAGCACCCCGACGCCGGCCCGCGCGTAGCGCTCCCGGCCGGCCAGGCCCGCGACCCAGACCTCGTCGTACACCTTGCTGTAGGGGTTGACGCTGGCCTGCTTGTCGCTGTCGCCGTGCCCGACGAAGACGTGCTTCGTACCCGGCTCGCGGAGCATGTGGATGTTCGCGCCGACGTTGGCGGAGTAGAGCGCCGCGCGGATGCCGCCGAGGTCGAGGTTCATGAAGTCGACCCCGGCCGGTACGCAGATCACCGGCAGCCGGGTGTCGGCCAGCTCCAGGAACGCGTCCCGGCTGCGCATCAGCACCACCGCGCGCTGCTGCAGCGCCTCGGTCGGGGCGAGCCACATGTTCGCCTGGTAGACGTCCTTGGCCGGGCCGGCGAAGTAGAGCGCCACCTCCGGCCGGTAGTTGTCCAGCCAACGCTGGACCGCCGGCAGCAGCGGGCCCTGCCCCGCGCCCCGACCCCGTAGCCAGGTCAGCGCGATGATGGCGCCCACCACACCGGTCGCCACGACCGCCACCGCGCCGGCCACGAAGAACGGCGTCGGATCGTGCTGCACCGCGGCGGCCACACCGGCCGGCACCAGCAGCAGGTTGAGCAGGGGCATCCGGTCACCGGCGACCGCCGCCGCCCAGGCGGGCGGCTGGGGGGCGCTGGACAGTGGACCCAGCTCGATGTTGCGCACCATGGCGGAGAGCGGGTTACGGCGCTCGATCATGGTGGAGAGCGCACCGGCGAAGACCGACACGACCCACACCGCGGCCGGCAGCACGAGCAGCAGGGTCAGCTCGCCGTCGCTGAGCCGCACCTCGGCGGCGACCAGCAACACGGCGGCGAGGTCGCGGGTCAGCTGTCGGTACGACCAGTGCAGGCCCACCTTCTCCAACAGCAGCTGCGACGGCGGTGACCAGCGGGCGACGGCGAACTCGCCGATGATGGCGGCCAACCCGGCGACGGCGAACAGGCCGATCCAACCGAATACGCCACCGACGAGCATGACCAGGTAGGCCAGAACCAGTAGCGCACTCTGGGCGGCCACACCGAGGCGTCCTGTCAACGTGCCGAACAAACGAGTTCGCTCCCTACGAGATTTCGTTGCGGGCTGTGCCCGTGATGGACCGACGTCACTCCCCCGTCGCACAGCGGCTCAATCGCGGCCGGCTGCGTGTGACTGCGACCTTAACGCGAGGGGACAGCTCGGTGTCGCTCGGGTATCCGGCACCATTTCGGGCAAAGTTCCGCGCCGGGGAGTGCCCGACCCCACCCCGGGGTCGGGCACTCGGTGCGGGTGCAGCGCTCAGCCGGCCCGCCGGAAGCAGGTCACCGCGCCGGGCGCCTTGCGCTTGGCGAACTCCTGGTAGCCCAGCTGAGGCGCGGTGTCGCGGGCGTACCGGTTGCCGTTGTAGACGCAGATGGTGCCCACGTCGAGGCGGTCCAGTGCCGGCTTCAGCTCGGCCGGCGACGGGCTGGCGGTGCCGTCGGCGAAGCCGGAGAGCAGCAGTCGGTCCTTGGCGAACTGGGAGTTGAGGTCGTACTCGACGAGATAGAAGTCGCGAGGTAGGACAACCCGGACCTCGCTGGTGACGATCGGTGACGTGCGCATGATCGTCTTCGGGGCGAGCAGCAGGCCCTGCGGACGGTCCAGGTCCTTGATCCAGAACGCGATCGCCTGACGCTGCTGCGGAAGCTTCCAGGTGGGGCGGTCGTGCACGTCGACCCAGCTCTTCGGCGACCACATCGGGGTGGCGAACAGCGCGAACGAGGCGACCAGCAGCACCGCGATCCCCCCGGACGCGGCCCGGCGCAGCGCCGGGGTCGGCGCCGGCACGCGTACGGTGCAGAGCAGACCGATAAGCGTCGGCAGGGCGAGCAGCCACGGCACGCGCCAGAGCACCACCGAGATGCCGCTCAACGCGCTTAGCACCTCCAGCACGCCGGGCACGAACAACACGCTCAACGCCAGGGCGGCGCCGGCGGCGAGCAGCGCGGGCGTGCGCCGACGGGCGAGCAACGCCCCGCACCAGAGCGCGAGACCGCTGATCACCCCGACCACACCGAACAGCAGGGTCCGCCGGTAGGTGTACGCCGCGTCGAAGAAGGCGTCGTCCGCGCCGGTCGCGCTCATCCCGCCGAGCACCAGGCGGGAGACCACCAGCGAGCCGATCGGGTACGCGAGGGCGGCGACCGCCGCGACGACGGCCGCCTTCCACCGGCCGACCAGCAGCATGGCGAAGCCGGCGGCGCCGACAAGCATCGGCAGGATGATCGCCGCGGTGTTGGTGAGGCCGATCGCGGTGATCGAGAGCGCCACGATGAGCAGCAGACTGCGCCTCGACCGGTTGTCGAACCACTCGGTCAGGTAGAGCCACATCAGCGGGATGACCGCCGAGACGAACATGCCCTTGCCCTCGTGCAGCCGGGGCAGGTGGAACGTGCCCAGTGCGGCGTCCCCGCCGGCGACGAGGTAGAGGTACGCGACCGCCACGGTGAAGGCGAGCAGCGGACGACGCGGGGCCCACCGGTGCGTCAGCCGCCACAGCGCCAGCGCCGCGAGCACCGCCATGATCGGCAGCAGCACGTACCAGAGGGCCGAGCTGGCGTGGATGCCGACGACGTTGGCGAACGCGCCGTCGAAGACCTCGATCGACGGGATGGGCGGCTGCGAGCCCATGGCCGGCAGCACGTTCTCGGAGAACAGGAAGTCGTTGAGCGGGATCAGGTCACGCTCGGCGATCCACACCGACTTGCCGACGTAGTAGACGTCGTCCGGGGTGTTGCGGGCCAGGAAGAGCGAGGAGATGCCGACCAGGACCGAGACGACAAGCGCGTACGCCGACTGCGCCGGGGTGGGCGCCGGGGCCGCCGGGGTGGACGTCGGGCCGCTCAGCCAGGCCTGGCGTACCAGCAGGAGCCCGCCGACGGCCGCCAGCAGGCCGGCCACGGCCGGGATCCACCAGGAGAGGTTGACGTCGGTGCCGGCCACACCGGCGGAGACGGCGGCCACGGCGGCGGCGACCACAACCCCGATCAGCAGTCGGCGGTCGGCCGCCGGGCGTGCGCCGACGGGCTCGTCCCGAACCGCCGGCGCGCTGTCGGCCGGGGTGCCTAC
>NZ_JAKKFF010000177.1 GCF_022229015.1 Micromonospora foliorum | reverse complement strand
CCGGCACCCCTCGCCCGCGGTAGGCGACCGGCACGCCCCCCACCCGCCGCGCGCCCCGCGAGCCCCCCTGGCGCCGTTGGTGCGGGCCCGTATCGTCGCGTGAAACCGGGCACTATTCGACAGCACCGTGGGGATCGGGTGCGGTCGCGCGCTGAGGCGGTACGGGAGATCACGGGTCGGGGCCGATGGGGGAGGGGGGGGGGGGGGGGGGGGGGGGGGGGGGGGCGGTGGGGGGGGCGGGGGCGGGGGCGGAGGGAGCGGGTCAGGTGGGACAGGCGGGGGGCCAGGCTGGTCAGGCCTCCGGGGAAGAAGTAGACGGCCAGGATGAAGACCGTGCCCAGGACGAACAGCGGCTGGCTCAGCGGGCGGCTGAGGACGGCCGGCAGGTTGTCCACGGCGTCGCTCGTGCCGAAGGCGGTGAGCCGGTGGTCCAGGTACATGTAGAGGACGCCGCCGAGCACCGGACCCCACCGGGTGCCCGGCCCGCCGAGCACCACCATGACCAGCAGCGACAGGGTCAGCTCGGAGGACGTGATGTGCGGCGACGCGCCGCCGACGATCAGGACGTAGACCACCCCGCCCGCCGACGCCAACCCGCCGGCCAGGGTGAACGCCACCAGCTTGTAACGGTACGGGTCCAGTCCGAGCACGCCGATCCGCCGCTCGTCGTCGCGCAGCCCGGCGAGCACCCGACCGGTAGGTGACCCGCTCACCCGGTGCACCACGAAGACCACAAGCGTCAGGTACGCCAGCGCCAACCAGTACAGGTTGACCGTGTTGGTCACCCCCACCAGCCCGGCGGGCAGCCCGGACACGTCCAGCGGCAGGCCCTCCTCGCCGCCGGTGAGCCCGCCGAAGTCCCGGGCCACCAGGATCGCGCCCACCTGGGCGAAGGCCAACGTGACCATGGCGAACGCGATGCCGACCGTCCGCAGCGCCACCGCGCCGAGCAGCGCCGCGAGGATGGTGCCGCCGGTGATGGTCAGCAGCGCAGCCTGCCACAGCGGCAGACCGGCCCGGGTGACCAGGATGTCGGTGCCGTAGACACCGGCGGCGAAGTACAGCGCGTGCCCGAAGGAGAGCATCCCGGTCCGGCCGAAGAGCAGGTCGTACCCGGCCGCCAACCCGCCGAAGATCAGGCAGATGGCGAGCAGTTGCAGGGTGCCGGGTGAGTTGACCGGCCCCTCGAAGATCCCCGGCAGGGTGATCGTCGAGTACGGCAGGATCGCCAACACGACCAGCGCGACCAGCGGCAGGAACGGGCGGACCCGGTGCCACCGCCCCCGCTGCGGACTCAGTTCGTCGGGTACCTGCGCGCGAGGCGCGTCGATCACCGTCATGCCGTTGCCACCTTTCCGGCGATGCCCTGCGGGCGCAGCAGCAGCACCACGGCCAGCAGTCCGACCACGCAGATGTCGCCCAGCCCGGACGTGCCGTAGTAGTTGACGAACTGCTGCACCAACCCGACCACGACCGCCGCGTACGCGGAGCCGACCACCGAGCCCATCCCGCCGATCACCACCACGATGAACGCGAAGATCAGCAGCGAGCCGCCCTGCCCGGGCGAGACGGTGCCGAAGTAGACCCCGCCGAGCGCGCCGGCGAGCGCGGCGGCCGCCCCACCGATCGCGAAGACCAGGGTGAACGCCTTGCGGACGTCGATGCCCAGCGCGGTCACCATCTCCCGGTTCTCCACCCCGGCCCGGATCACCAGGCCGTACCGGGTCCAGCGCAGGAACGCCAGGATCGCGCCGAGCACCAGCACCGCCGCGATGATCAGCAGCAGGCCGCCGTTGGGCACCTGCGCGCCGAGGATCCCGGTCACCTGCCGGGTCCAGCCCGGACGCGGGAACGGCCGGGCGTCCGCACCCCAGGTGGCCTGGAGCAACGCCACCCCGGCCAGGGACAGCCCGACGGTGACCAGCACCTGCTCGATGGTGCGGGAGTACAGCGGGCGGATCAGCACCAGCTCGACCAGGATCGCGACGAGCGTGCCGGCGGCGACCCCGAAGGCGACCGCGAGCACGAAGCCGAACCCGTCCGGGCCGGCGCCCGGCAGGTTGCCCGCCGCCCACCAGGTGCCGTACGCGCCGACGCCCAGGAACAGCCCGTGCGCGAAGTTGAGCACGTCGGCCAGACCGAAGACCAGGGACAGGCCGGAGGCGACCAGGAAGTACAGCGCCGCCAGGCCGAGCCCGGTCAGCGCCAACAGGATCACGGTGCCCATCAGAGCTTGTCCTTCCTCGCGACTGCGGGGCTCGCAAGCTCACTCCTCGCGCTCGGCGCAGCCGCCTCCGCGGAGCCGACACCGAGCAGCGACTTCGTCAACGCGGTCTCCAACAGCAGCTCGTGGGCGTCGCCGGTCCAGGCCACCTTGCCGGCGGCCAGCACGACCGCGTCACGGGCCAGCCGGCGTACGACGGCCAGGTTCTGCTCGACGAGCAGCACCGGCACCGACTCCGCGACCCGTTCCAACACCTCGGCCACCTCGGTCACCACCTTCGGCGCCAACCCCTTGGTCGGCTCGTCGACGAGCAGCAGCCGGTTGTCGTTGAGCAGCACCCGACCGATGGCGAGCATCTGCTGCTGCCCGCCGGAGAGCGAACCGGCCCGTTGCCGTCCGCGCCGGTCCAGCTCCGGAAAGAGCGCGAAGACCTTGTCGTACGCCGGGGTGCTGCCGCGCCGCTCGGCGAGCCGCAGGTTCTCGGCGACGGTGAGCCCGGCGAACACGCAGCGGTCCTCGGGCACGTAGCCGAGCCCGCCGCGGACCAGCCGGTGCGTCGGTCGGGCCAGCAGACTCTGCGCGCCCATCCGGATGGTGCCGCGGACCTCCCCGGCGGGCGGGGTGAGGCCGACGATCGCGCGCAGCGTGGTGGTCTTGCCGACGCCGTTGCGACCGAGCAGGACGGTCACGCCGGTCGGGGCGACAGTGAAGGACACGCCCTGGAGGATGTGCAGCCCAGAGATCCGGACCGACAGCTCCTCCACAGTGAGGATCGGTTCCATCAGAGCGACTCCCCCAGGTAGGCCTCTTGCACCGTGGGGTTGGCCATCACCGTCTCCGGGGTGTCGCAGGCCAGCAGCGCGCCGTGGTGCATGACGGCGATGCGGTCGGCCAGTTCGAGGATGACGTCCATGTGGTGTTCGACCATCAGCACCGCCCGGCCGCTGTCGCCGGTCAACGACTTGATGACGGCGACCAGCTCCGGTACGTCCTCCGCGCTGACCCCGGCCATCGGCTCGTCCAGGAGCATCACCCGCGGTTCACCGGCGAGCAGCAGGGCGATCTCCAGCTTGCGCTTCTCGCCGTGGGCCAGGGTGCCGGCGAGGGCCGTACCCCGGTGGGCCAGGCCGACCCGGTCGAGCGCCGCGTCGGCGGCGGCGGCGACCTCCCGGTCGGCCGCCGCCCGCCGCCACAGCGCCATCGAGCCCCCGCGGTGCGCCTGCACGGCGAGCCGGACGTTCTCCCGCACGCTCAGCGAGCCGAAGACCGAGGACGCCTGGAAGGTACGGCCCAGACCGAGGCGGGCCCGCCGGTGCGGCGGAAGCTCCCCGATGTCCTGCCCGTCCAGGGTGATCCGGCCCTCCGTGGCCCGGCGCAGGCCGGTGATCAGGTTGAACAGTGAGGTCTTACCGGCGCCGTTCGGCCCGATGACGCCCAGGAACTCCCCGGGCGCCAGATCGAGGTAGACGCTGTCGACGATGGCGACCTCACCGATCCGCCAGGTCAGACCGCGGGTGGCGAGCATGGTCAGCCCTTCATGGCCACGGCCGGCGGCGCGGTCTCGTCACCGGTGAGGCTCTTCTGCGCGGTCGCGGTGAACGCGGTGCCGCTGCCGGTCAGCTTGGCCTGGAACATCGGCTGGAGCAGCGCGTGGTCGGCGGCCCGGATGGTCATCTTGCCCTTGACCCCGTCGAAGCTCCAGCCCTCCAGGGCGGTGACCATCTTGTCGACGTCGTCCCCACCCTCCTGCGCGGCACGGACCACCATCTGCGCGGCGGCGAAGCCGTCCGGGTGGAACAGGTCGATGGTGTTGACCTTGGCCTTCAGGGCCTTGCTGGCCTCGGTGTCGCTGGCACCGTCGAAGTAGTGCGACAGGAAGGAGATCTTCGCGCCGGCGGCGCCGAAGGTCGGCCACGAGGCGCGGATGTCCAGGCCGGTGACGACCGTGGTGGACGAGAGCACGCCCTGCTGGTCGAGGGTCTGCCACATGGCCGGGGCGGTCGTGCCCGCCCACGCCACGAAGAGCAGGTCCGGCTTGGCGGCCTTGATCTGGCTGGCGAACGGGGTGAACTCGGTGGCGCTGGCCGGGGCCCGGACACTGCTCACGGTCGCGCCCGCGCCACCGATGACGGTCTTGACGGCCGCCTCGTTGGCGTCGCCGAACGCGCCGTCCTGGGCGAAGACGACGACCTTCTTGCCGGCCGGGTCGCCGATGAACGACTTGGCGGTCACCACATCCTGGTAGGACTGCCGACCGGAGCGGAAGGTGTACTTGTTCGCGCCGGTCACCGCGTCCGTGGCGGCCGGGCCGGAGATGAACAGCACCTTGTTCTGCGCCGCGATCGGCGCCACCTGGAGCGCCACACCGGAGGCGGTGGAGCCGGCGATGATCTTCGTGCCCTTGCCGATCAGGTCCTTTGCCGCGGAGACCGCCTTGGCCGGGTCGCCCGCGTCGTCGACCTCGGTCAGCTCGATCTTCCGGTCACCGACCTTGCCGGTGCCCTTGGTGGCGAAGTCCAGCCCCGCCTTGAACCCCTCGATGTACTGCTTTCCGTAGCTGGCCAGGGCTCCCGACTGGGAGTACACCAGGCCGACCTTGACCGGCGCGGCACTGTCGCCGCCGCCGGTGGCGGTGTCCTGCGGGCTGCCACAGGCCGTGGCGGCCAGCGCCGCGGCCATCATCGTGGCGGCGGAGAGGAACGCCCGCCGCGTCGTCCGGACCGTCATTGCGACTCCACATGAGGACTCAGAGGGAGAGAACTTCTTCGTGACGGCTCACGCTAGAAGTGACGTCACCCACGAGCTATGTGGCGGAAACACACAAGTAACAGGATTGAGGTGGCCGGAGGTTACAACGGGCCGCACTACCAGTCGGCAGCCCACGCTCTCGATGGCCCGAACCCCCACCGACCACCCGAGCCGTGTGTCGCCCCTCGCCATCCGCCCGGTTCGGTCAACCGCAGGGCCCGTCGTGGGCCGCCGCGCGTCGGCAGCGCCGACGATCGTCGAGCAGGCTGCCACAGAAGACCCGATGACGTACGCACTGAGCGTCCTCCTCGGATACCGTCGTCTCCGCCCGATCGACGTCGGCGAGGAAACCCAGCGCCCGGGTGATCACCCGGGCGAACCGCAGCGCCCCCGGCAGGTCTGCCGCGACCACCGGCAGGTGAACCACGAAACGCTCTCTCTCCATGCGCACAGCCATCACCCTCGACTCGTCGACCTGGTGGGCGGTCCGGTGTGCGGGTAGGGGACGCCCACCGGACCGCCCGGCCCCACGCCCGCAGCCCTGATCGGCGGCGGTACGAACGCGGAGCCCACCTCACGCCCGCCCCCGAGGGTTTGCCGAACCAACCGGAGCCAGACATCAGCAACCTACCCCAAATACTTGTGTAGGTCGACCCCCGCGAAGCAGTGACACCACAGCCTGTTGCAGTAACTGGTGTAGGCCGGCATGATCGAGGACGCCGAACCGACCGGAGTCCTCACCATGCCCACAGCAGAAGCCCCGTATCGCCGCATCGCCAACGAGATCGCCGCGAAGATCAAGAGCGGCGACCTGAAGCCTGGCGACAAGCTGCCCTCCACGCGGGAACTCGCCGAGGCTTACGCCGTGCACATGAACACGGCCTCGCGGGCGCTCTCGCTGCTGCACGACCGCGAGCTGATCACCGGCCAGCCCGGCCGCGGCACCTACGTCGCCGAACACTCACGCGACTAACTCATTCAGCTGTCAGATCAAGGACACGCCGTTCGCCCCTGATGCCACCCGTCAACCGTTCGGGCTGGTGAGCGGCATGACGCTGACCAGCACACCGCTCCGCCTAACTGACAGGACAGAAGCGAGTCGCACTGTCCGCTACCTTCACATCACCATTGGTGATGTCTGCAGGGAGGCGCGGTGTCGGCCAACGACGATTTCTTCCGGTCCCGCAAAGCCGCAGCAGTACTCAAGCACGGGATCTTGAAGCGGTACCCGGTCGTCTTCGCATCCAAGACCGGCCAAGGAAATCCCGTCGTATTCCTCGATGGCTACGCTGGGGCCGGCGAGTACGACGATGGCCAACCCGGCTCCCCTGTACTGCTCAGCCAGTGTGCGGACTTCGTCGGCAAGTACCGAGACGTACGCGGATTCTTCGTCGAGCAGGACCCTGCCAATTTCGAGAATCTGCAGCAGGTCCTCGCCAACCAGGGTGGCGCCATGCGGCGCGAGCTACGCCAAGGCAGTCTGGATCGCCACCTCCCCGAACTGCTCGCGCTGGCGAAGGGCGCCTCCCTCTTCGCCTTCCTAGATCCGTTCGGGCCGGCGCTGGATTTCAACCTCATCAAGACCCACCTGCTCGGGCGCGCCAAGTGGCCACCGACCGAGATCCTGCTTCACTTCAGCGTGCTGTCAGTGGCCCGAATGGGCAGCGCTGTTCATAAAGCCCAACAGAGGCGAGGGGAGCTGACGGGAGCCGATCGGATGACCGCCGACAAGCTTGACCGCTTCCTCGGCGGCGGGTGGTGGCGGGATCACTTCGCCAAGGTGACCGACGACCGAGACGACAAGCGCGCTACCGACGTCGCGCTTCAGGTGTGGCAGGAGTACGAGAAGAAGCTGACGTCTGGCACGCGGTACCAAGCTGTTCGGATGCCGGTACGACCGCGCCCTGATCTCGCGCCAAAGTACGTCCTTGCTCTCTTCACCACTCACACCGAGGGTGCCTGGCACTTCGCGGATGCACTCGGCAAGGCGGGCGTGGAGTGGGAGAAGGCCTGGCAGGAGGAACAGTGGCGCCGCGGCGAGGCTGACACCCCTCCACTCTTCGGGATGCCGGAGTTCGACGCTACCGAGTACGTGCGGAAGCACTCCCCCAAGTGGGTTCGGGAGATCAAGCAGAACCTTGACGACCTCCTCGAACGACACTCCCAGCTTCGAGCTGCCGACTGGGTTCCTGAGGTGTACGGCAAGGTTCTCGGCCAAGCCTCAGCGGTCAACGTCGGAGCAGCAATTCGAGACCTTCACGAAGAAGGCCGGGTCATCAATTCGGGGACGGGCAAGTTCTGGAACACGGTTCTCCGCCGCTCTTAGCCAGCGGGGGTGATCGCAGCAGCGGCGATCAGGCTGCAGCAAGGATCCGGGGAGTCGGCATCTCATCCCAGGTTCGGCCATCTAGCGTGCGACCACCCGCCTTGGGTGTACGGCCCCCCCACTGCTTGAAGAAGAAGGCAGTATCCGCACTGCTGCATTGGTCGCGAAGGTCGATGACCCAGGATTTGTTCATCGGTCGACAGCCTTGGCCTGACTCGCCGCCCGCAATTAGCCAGTCCACTCCGGCGAGGTTCAGATCCCGCAACGGGCCGAGCAGCGGCTCGGCAGAGATGAAGCGAACCGCCGCTGGCACCTGCCGGAGGCAGTCGATCCGACTCCGATGGCTCTCGTCTTCGACGCTCACACCCATCCACACGTTGGCGGGCCAGTCAAGGTGATGCGCAACCTTGGCAAGCCGAGACGCACGCTTCGTCAGCACCTGGAAGGTGTGGCGGGGCGTCTCGCGCATCACCTCAAAAACTTGCTGCACGTAGTTGAGGGGAACCTTCGCGTGGAACAAGTCTGACATCGAGTTAACAAAGACTGTCCGGGGATCACGCCAGCGTCGCGGTATGTCAAGCGCGTCAGGGTGGAGCGCGATCCCGAAACCCGGCCCAGACGTGCGAGGGTCACCATCAGTCTGATACTTGGCTGAGCCCATGGCCTTCAGACGCTTGGCGAGAGTCAACGCATAGCAGTTGTCGCAGCCCGACGAGATGCGGTCACAACCTGTGGTGGGGTTCCAGGTTGCTTCCGTCCACTCGATGGCGCTTTTGTCCGCCATGCGCCCCTCCTTCCGCTCGTCGCGCCAATACTGTCGAACAACCGTACGCATGGGAAGGGTTGCGCGGCGTGTCGGCCCATTGAGTTCGCTACGCAAGGGAAGCACCCCGCGTCGGCCTACAGGCCGGTTTCAGCCAATTGCGCAGCCAGCAGCAATGCTCCTCGGACCGCCTCTTCGACGACCAGCTGGCGAAGATCGCCGCGGCATCCCTGATGCTGCTGCCTCAACCCGCCCCGAGGCAGCAGCATCAGTGAAATTGCTGCCACTCTCCCGCCGCCTCTGCAAGATCGTGCTCAAATTATGGATGTAGTGGCCTCGGTCGCTTAGTGACACCACTACAACCTGGATCGAGCGCGATCTTGCGGCGGACCCGCCCCGGCGTGCCGCTGGCCCGTCGTCCGGGTGACGGACGACGGGCCAGCGTATGGGGCCGGGCGTGGTCGGCCCGGCGGCCGGCCCGGAGCGGATCAGCCCCGGGCCGAGGTGTGGGTCAGCGGCCGGCGCGGGCGGCGACGGCAGTGTCCGGGTGGTCGCTGAAGACGCCGTCGAGGCCCAGGCCGAGGAAGAGCTCGTACTCGGCGGTGATGTCACCGCGCGCGTTCGGGTCGGTGCCGATCCGGAAGTCCACCGGGAGGAACTGGTTCTCGGCGCGGAACGTCCAGGAGTGCACGAGCAGGTGCTCCCGGTGCGCGTCGCGCACCACGGTGGTCGGGGCGAGCAGGGCGCCGGCGGCGTTCCGGGGGACGATCAGGTTCTTGTTCGCGCCGATGCCGTCGGCGTACCCGGCGATCCACTTCAGCCCGGCCGGCGTGGCCAGGTCCTGGTAGGTGCGGGCGTCACCGGCGACGGTGAAGTCGTAGGGGCGGCCGGTCGCGTCGAGCAGTTGGACCAGCTTCACGTCGGTCAGCCCGCTCAGGCGACGCAGGTTGGCCGTCTCGAACGACTGGATGAAGACCGGCGAGTTCTTCCGGTCCAACTTGTTCTGCCGCAGCACCCGCAGCAGCGGCTCCTCCAACGGCAGTTTGATCGAGGCGAAGTAGCTCGGGTGCTTGGTCTCCGGGTAGATGCCGATGGTGCGGCCCCGTGCCCGCCCCTCGGTCCGGGCCAGGTCGATGACTTCCTGGAGGGTGGGCACCTCGAAGCGGCCGTCGAAGGCGGTGTTCGCGACGCGTACCTGCGGCAGCCGCTCCTTGGCCCGCAGCGTCTTCAGCTCGGCGAGGGTGAAGTCCTCGGTGAACCAACCGGTCACCGCGACGCCGTCGATGGTCTTCGTCGTCTTGCGGGCCGCGAACTCCGGGCGGGTCGACACGTCGGTGGTGCCGGAGATTTCGTTCTCGTGCCGGGCGACCAGCACGCCGTCGGAGGTCGAGACCAGGTCCGGCTCGATGTAGTCGGCACCCATCCGGATCGCCAACCGGTACGCCTCCAGCGTGTGCTCCGGCCGGTAGCCGCTGGCGCCACGGTGACCGATCACGAGTGGTCGGTCGTTGGCCTGGGAGCGGTCCGCGTTCGCGGCCGGTTCGGCCACGGCCGTGGTCGGCAGGGCCACGGCGGCAGCGAGCAGAGCGCCGGCCACGCCAAGGGTCGAGAGGGTACGTCGCAACGCCGTCTCCTGTCATCGATTGGTCCGGGTAAGCAGACCGCCCGTGACTTGCCAGGAGTTGGTCGATGGCTGACCGGCAGATGAATCTCCGGAATGCCCGTTCCCACTCCAGGGCCCCGGGCGAACAGGAAGATTGTCTGGTGCGCCGGTTTTTCCGCAATCCCGTGCGGCTGGTGCCGTTCGCGTTCCTGGTGCCGATCCTGCTCGGTACCGGGTTGCTCATGGCGCGCTGGGCGACCGTCGAACACCAGCGCCCGCCCCTGGTCACCGCGCTCTTCACCGCCACCTCGGCCGTGTCGGTGACCGGCATGGCCATCACCGACACGCCGAACTACTGGTCCGGCGGTGGACTGCTGGTGATCACCCTGCTCACCCAACTCGGCGGCCTCGGCATCCTCACCGTCGCGGCGTTGGTCATCCTGGTGGTCTCCAGTCAGCTCGGGCTGCGCAACCGGTTGCTGGTGCAGGCCGAGACGGCGGAGTTCGGCATCGGTGACGTCGGCCGGTTGCTCCGCCGGATCGCGCTGACCGTCTTCGCCTGCGAGGCGGTGATGACCGTGCTGGTCGCCGGTCGGCTCTGGCTCACCTATGACTATCCCTTCGGGCAGGCCCTCTGGTCGGGCGTCTTCCACGCCGTGCAGGCGTTCAACAACGGTGGCTTCGCGCTCTACACCGACGGCCTGCTGGCCTTCGGTCGTGACCCGTGGGTGTCGCTGCCGCTGGCGATCGGCGCGATCGTCGGCGGTCTCGGGTTTCCCGCGCTGTTCGAGGCAATCCGGGAGTGGCGTCAACCGGCGCACTGGGCGGTGGCGACGAAGTTGACCATCTGGGGCAGCGTGGTGTTGCTGCTGGTCGGCTTCGCTGGCCTGCTCGCCGCCGAGTGGACCAACGCGGGCACGATCGGCCAGTACGACGTACCGGGCAAGGCCCTCGCGTCGTTCACCCAGATCGCGCTGAGCCGCACCGGCGGGTTCAGCGTCCTGGACATCACCGCTCTCCAGGAGGAGAGCTACCCCCTGCTGATCGTGTTGATGTTCATCGGCGGCGGCAGTGCCAGCACGGCCGGTGGCATCAAGGTCTCCACGTTCTTCCTGCTGGCGTTCACCATCTGGGCGGAGTTGCGGGGTGAGCCAGACGTGACGATCGGGCACCGGCGGGTGGCCACCGCGAGCCAGCGGCAGGCGATCACCGTGGCGCTGCTCAGCGTCGCGTTGGTAATGGCCGGCACCATGTTGTTGCTGCTGCTCACCGAGGGCGTCCGCTTCGTGGCGGCCCTGTTCGAGATCACCTCGGCGTTCAGCACCACCGGTCTGACCACCGGTCTGGCCGCGGAACTGCCGGCCGGCGGCCAACTGGCGCTGACCGTGCTGATGTTCATCGGCCGGGTCGGGACGCTCACCCTGGGGTCGGCGATCGCCCTGAACACCCGACGCCGGCTCTACCGCTATCCCCAGGAGCAACCCATTGTCGGCTAGGGCGTGTTTCGGAAGTGTCGGCCGGCCCGCAGGTCGGAAAGGCGCCCTTGGAAGCAGGGAGGGCCGAGATGTCGGCTAGACGGGCGGACAGCGGCGGCATCGTGGTGATCGGGCTGGGTCGATTCGGTTGCCACCTGGCCGGGTCGCTGGCCCGGATGAACCGTGAGGTGTTGGCCATCGACCGCAGCCCGGCGAAGGTGCAGCGCTGGTCGGCGCAGCTCGACCGGGTGGTCCAGGCCGACGCGACCGAGGAGGGGGCGCTGCGGCAGCTGGGCATCACCGGTTTCGGGCGGGCGGTGGTGGCCATCGGGGCCTCGGTGGAGGCGAGCGTGCTCACCGTGTTGGCGCTGGTCGAGCTGGGTGTGCCCCAGATCTGGGCGCGGGCCACGTCGCAGAAGCACGCCAAGATCCTGGCATCGGTGGGTGCGCACCACGTGATCTTCCCGGAGGCGGAGACCGGAGACCGGGTCGCGCACCTGATCGTGAGCCGGTTGCTCGACTTCATCGAGTTCGACGATGACTTCGCCATCGCCACCGTGCGGGTGCCGGAATCCCTGGTCGGGCGCACCCTGCTCGACCTGCGGCCGGAGGAGCGCTACGGGGTTCGCGTGGTCGGTGCCAAGCTGCCGGGCGAACGCTTCCGGTACGCGTCCGACGACATCGCACTCCCCCGGGGCGGGGTGGTCATCGTCGAGGGCGGGATCGATCAGGTGCAGCGATTCGCGGGTCTGCACTGACCTACTGCGCCGGAAGACCTTTCGCCCGGCGGAGCGTTCAGTGCCTCATCGCAACGAGCTGCGCCTCGTGCGTTGCGTTGATTTCGTCCCGGATGCAACGAATTCACGTCGCTGACCTGTGTAAACAAGCCACTGTCGCAACGTTGCAGTTGAAGGAACATGGAAAGCAACGTAGCGTTTCTGGTGTTCGAAACAACCGGTCACCAAGGAGCGCATCATGCAACAGTTCGACAGCCCGACCCCGATCACCGCCGTCCTCGACATCCCCGCCGGGCGGGTGCGGTTCATCGCCGCCGACCGCGCCGACACCGTGGTCGAGGTCCTCCCCGCCGACGCCACGAACGGCCGCGACGTGAAGGTCGCCGAGCAGACCACCGTCGACTACCGCGACGGCGTCCTGCGGATCGAGACCTCGGCGAAGAACCAGCCCTTCGGAAGCTCCGGATCCGTCGAGGTGACGGTCCAACTGCCCGCCGGTTCCCGGATCCAGGCCAAGGCCGCCAGCGCGGAACTCCGGGCCGTCGGACGGTTCGGCGACGTCTCCTTCGACGGCGCGCAGGGGCACATCAAGCTCGACGAGGTCGCCAGTGTCCGCCTCACCACCTCCGCCGGCGACGTCTCGATCGGCCGCCTCAACGGCCCCGCGGAGATCAAGACCCAGAAGGGCGACATCCGGATCACCGAGGCGGTGCGCGGCGCGGTCGTCCTCCGCACCGACGCCGGCGAGGTGACGGTCGGCGCCGCCCACGGCGTCTCGGCCTCGCTTGACGCCGGCACCTCGTACGGCCGGATCCACAACTCGCTCAGGAACACCGACGGCACCGCGGACCTGACCATCCACGCGACCACCGCCTACGGCGACATCACCGCCCGCAGCCTCTGAACGGCACGATCGCGGGGCGGAACCGATCAGGGCCGCCGGACCAACTGGTCCGACGGCCCTGATGCGTGGCGATACGGGGTGGCCCGGTCACTTCCGGTGACCACCCGGCCCCTTGGTCACCTTTCCGCTTTTCCCGGACCACCACCCGCGGCCTTTGGTTTCGAGGGGAGCTTCGGCGGCTTGGCCTTCGTGGCACCGCCGCCCGCACCGGAGCCGCTCCGCACCGTCGCGGCCTTGGGCGGCGCCTTCGTCGTGGCGGCCTTGCTCGGCGGGGCCGTGGACGGCGCGGTGCCGGCGACCCCGGACACCCGGACCCCACAGGTCGCCTCGCCGAGCCGGAACTCGACCGGCAAGGGGTTCGCCCCGCTGTACCTACCCGTGAGGGTCACCTTCTCGGCAGCACCGGGGGCCAGCGTGGTGCGCTGGGCCGCCGGCCGGACCAGCACCGTGCTCCCCTGCTGGTGCACCGGCGCGGGCTCCGCCTTCGTCACCTCCTGCTGCCCGGGGAAGGTGAAGCTCATCGTCCAGTCCCGCAGCTCACGGCCCCCGGTGTTGGTCAGGGTCAGCTCGGCGGCGAACTCGCTGCCGGAGTCGGTGCGCAGCGCGTACGCCACCTCGCAGGGCGCCGCCGCCGGCAGACCCATCCGCGCCTCCGTCGTCGGCCGGTCGCCGCCGCTGGCCGGGCTGCGCGAGGTGAAGCCCCACATCGCCCCGGTGACCGCGATCAGGCCGACGGCGGCCACTCCGGCCTCCACCCGCCGCCGCCGGGTCACCCGCTGCCGCGTCCGACGGTCCCGGTTGCGGGTCCGCGACAACGGCAACGCGTCGGTCGCCGCCGACCAGGGCAGGATCGTGGTACGCGCACTGCCGAGCATGGCCTCGTCCAGCGGCCCGGCGGCTGGGGACACCGGCACCGCCGCGAGCATGCCGGCCGCCTCGGCGAGCGTCCGGGTCAGCTCGGCGGTGGCCGGCCGGTCCGCGGGCCGCTTGGCCAGGCAGCGTCCGACCAGTTCGGCCACCCCGTCGGGCAGGCCCGGGACGCTGGGCATCGGGTCCGGGTCGTTGTACATGTGGGCACGCAGCATCTGGGTGGTGGTGCTGGCCTGCCACGGCAGTCGGCCGGTGAGCATCCGGTAGAGCAGCAGCCCCACGGCGTAGACGTCGGTGGCCGGGGAGACCTGGCCGTTGTCCAGCCGCTCCGGGGCGAGGTACGCGGGAGTGCCCAACAGGGCGCCGTCCGGGCCCTTCTCGCTCTCCCCCACGAGCGCGGAGATGCCGAAGTCGACGACCTTGACCCCGGTCGAGGTGAGCATGACGTTGCCCGGGGTGACGTCGCGGTGCACCACACCTCGGGCATGCGCGGTGGCCAGCGCCGAGCTGACCTCCGCGCCGATGGTCACCGCGTCCCGCCACGGCAGCCGGCTCTCCCGGCCCAACCGGTGGGCCAGTGAAGCGCCGTCGACCAACTCCATCACCACGTACGGCACGGTGAGGCCAACCTGCTCGGACTCGCCGTAGTCGTACACGTTGGTGATGTTGGGGTGG
This sequence comes from Micromonospora foliorum, assembly GCF_022229015.1. Lineage (GTDB taxonomy): Bacteria > Actinomycetota > Actinomycetes > Mycobacteriales > Micromonosporaceae > Micromonospora > Micromonospora foliorum. The sequence continues at coordinate 7,063 of NZ_JAKKFF010000177.1, read as the reverse complement.
CAGAGCCGCGCGGCGGCCTGCGCCTCGATCCGGATGCGGTGGCGGAAGGCCCGGTCGCTGGCCAGCCGGGAGGCCAGCACCTTCACCGCGACCTGGCGGCCGAGCACCTCGTCGTAGCCACGCCAGACCACCGACATCCCGCCAGCGCCGAGCTGCTCGATCAGCCGGTACCGCTCATCGAGCAACTGCGCGCCGTTTCGATCCCCACCACCCATGGTGAGCGATGTTGCCCAGGAACGGCCCGCCTACACCTGGGGTATCGGAATCGGTCAGGATTGTCACCCGATCAGGCAGTGGCCAGCAGTTGGTCCACCGGGGCGTAGTCGTCGGTCAACACCATCGCCCCGCCGACGAAGTCCGTCAGCGCCGCGCCGGAGAGCAGGCTGACCTTCGGATCCACCTCGGCGAGCCGGGCCCGGACGGCTTCCAGCGGCAGCGGCGCGTCGGAGCCGACGATGAGGAAGTTGGAGCCCTGCTCCTCGGCGAGCGCCTCCGGCGGCGCGATCAACGCGACGTGCCGGAACTCGGCGGCCACCGTGGCCAGCTCGGCGCGGATGAACCGCAGCGGCGGGTAGTCGATGACGTTCTGCACGTAGACGCCGCCGGGGCGGGTCACCCGCCGGACGTCGGCGGCCATCTCCCGGGTGGCCAGGTGCCAGGGCACCACCAGGTGCCCGAACGCATCGCCGACCACCAGGTCACGGCTGTCGGTCGGCTCGCCGGCGACCAGCATCCGGGCGTCACCCACCACCGCCCGCAGCTCCGGCCCCGGCCGTACGCCCAGCTCCTGCTCGCCCAGCTCGACCAGCCCACCGTCGATCTCGAACACCAGGTTGTCGGTGCCCGGTCGGGTGGCGGTCAGGTAGCGCGGCACGGTGAACCCGCCGCCGCCCAGGTGCAGCGCGTCCAGGCGTTGACCGGCCGGCGCGGCGACGTCGGCGACCGCGCCGATCCACTTCGTGTACGCGTACTCCAGGTGCCTGGGGTCGGCGAGGTCCACGTACGAGTGCTGGGCGGAGTTGAGCAGCAGCGTCCGCCCGCTGGGCCGGGAGGGGTCCGAGGTGACCCGGGCGCAGTGGTACGCCGTCTCGATGTCGCACGGGTTGGGTGCCACGGTGGTCAGCCCCGCCCCGACCAGGCCGAGCACGGCCAGCGCGGCTCGGGCCCGGGCCGGGCCGGGCAGCTCGGTGGGTTCCTGCCGGCGCAGGTACCAGCCGAGGCCGATACCGACCAGCCCGAGCGCGAGCGCCAGGGCCAGCAGGATGACGGTGCTGCGCAACGCGGCGACCAGCACGAACCCGGTGAGCAGGGTTGCGGTGATGCCGCCCAGGGTGCCGATCCCGGAGAGTCGACCGACCACCTGTCCGGTGCGGCGCAGGTCGGCGAGCTGGAGTTTCACGACCAACGGGGTGACCGCGGCCAACAGCGCGGCCGGCACGAACACCGCCAGCGCCACCAGCAGCAGGATGCCGCTGGCCGCGCCACCGCGCAGCACCTCACCGGCGTAGCGGACGACGGGCAGGGTGACCGCGGTGGCGATGCCGGCCAGCACCAGCGCGGGCGCCAGCAGGCCCCGCGGGTTGCGCCGGTCGGCCAGCCAGCCGCCGGACCAGGCCCCGTACGCGATCGCGGCCAGCGCGATGCCGATCACCGAGCTGGTCACCTGGAGGGTCACCCCGACGTACGGGCCGACCAGGCGCAGCGCGACGGTCTCCAGCACCAGCACCGCACCGCTGGAGAAGAAGACCAGGAAGGCGGCCAGGCCGTTGGGCAGCGCCCGGCCGGTGATCGGCACGGGCGGGGCCGGGGAAGCCAGCGGGGCCGCTACGTCGGACGGTGGGGAACTCATCGTCGCGATGGTACGCAGCGAAGCTGGTGCTTCGGGTCAGTACATCGAGAGATGAACATGGTTCGTGTGATCTGCGGCCGGGCTACCACTGCCGCTGTACGAGCGCCACCCGGTGCCGGGGTGCCAGATCTGCCGGTACCAGATCACGTAGAGCACACCCAGTCGACTGGCGTTGCGCACGTGCCAGGCGGCCAGGCTGTCCCCGTACGCCTTGTCGCCGCCGGTCGCCGAGCGGTCCTCGAAGCCGTTCGTGGCAGCCGCGAAGTCGCAGGCCCGGCCCTTCGGGTGCTCGCCGCCACCCCCGCTGCGGTGGCAGGAGACGTGCCGCTTGTAGCCGGCCGCCTGGGTCTGCTTGAGCGCGTTGAGGGTGCGCGGGGTGATGCAGCCGGAGGTGGTCGGGTCGTTCACGGAGCAGGATTCCGACGGCCAGGACCCGTCGGAGTTGCGCGGGGCCGGCTTCGCCGAGAGGGAGTTGCCACCGCTGAAACCGTTGCTGCCGCCGGAGCTGACCTCGGCGAGCGCCTCCTCGGCCTCTTTCTTCTTCTTAGCCATCACGGCGAGCTGCTTCTGCTGCTCGCGGACCTCGGCGTCGATGGCGACCTTGGCCTGCTTCGCCTGCTGCTGGGCTTCGGTGAGATCACGCAGCCGCTTGCTGTCCCGCTGGGCCATCAGGTCGAGGTCGCCCGCGCGTTGCAGGAACGCCTCCGGCGTGGCGGTGTTGAGCAGCATCGAGACCGCACTCAGCCGACCAACCCGGTACGACTGGGCGGCCACCTCGCCCACCTGGCTGCTCAGCCCGACCAGCCGACCCTCCAGCGCGGTCAGCTCACCGGTCAGCGCCGTCTGCCGACGCTTGGAGTTGTCCAGTTTCGCCTTGGCCTCGATGTGGCCCTTGGCGGTCAACTCCAGCGCGTCCCGCAGCTTCTTGCTGCCACCCTCGCCGGGCTCCGCGTACGCGGGCACGGCGGCACCGCCGAGCACCAGCGCGGCGGCGGCGAGCAGGGCGAACAGAGCGCGGCGACCGAGCCGCGAGCTGAGCCTGGTCCTGGGCACGAAAGCGTCCTTCCGTCGACCGCCGGCCCCCCATTGAACACTGCACGGCGGCGCCGGTCGGCGGCCTGCTGGCGGGAGACCGCCGGTCACGATACCGGACTGTGGGCCGGTGACCAGCCCCCCGACCCCCGAGCTGTCTCGATGTCGACGGAGCGTCCCGACGCGGTTGCGCAGCGCGCGGATCAGGTGCTGAGCAGCGCGTCGTGCACCTCGGCCCAGACCTGCTCGTTGGCCGCGACGAGCAGACCACGGCCGTCGTCGGCGGGGTGGTAGTCGACGCCGTCGAACCGGCGGGCGACGCCCCCGGCGGCACGGACCAGCAGGGTGCCCGGGGCGTGGTCCCACGGCAGGGTGCGCCAGAACAGGGCGAACTGCTGCTCGCCGGTGAGGATGTCCAGGTACTCCCGGCCGGCGCAGTGCTGGCCGGGCAGCAGCTCACCGAGCCGCCGACCGCCCGCGCGGACCCGGTCACGGGTCTCCGGCGGCAGGAACCGGGTCATCGCCGCGCCGCGCAACTCGCCGAGCGACGGCACCGAGCCGGTGCCGTCCACCGGTCGACCGTTGAGCAGGGTGCCCTCGTCCGCCGAGCCGGCGGCGAGAGTGTCGGCGAGCGGGTCGAGGATCCACCCGGCGGTCGGCCGCCCCTCGCGCAGCAGCGCCACCATCAGGGCGAACGGCCGACGACCCGCGGCGAAGTTGGCGGTGCCGTCGACCGGGTCGACCAGCCACACGTCCCCGCCGTCGCGTAGGTGCCGCAGCAACCCCGGATCGTCGGCGACACCCTCCTCGCCGACCACCATCGAGCCCGGCCGCAGCCGGCGCAAACCCGCCGAGAGCAGCTCCTCGGCCCGGCGGTCGGCGACGGTGACCACCTCGCCGGGCGCCTTCTCCGACACGTCATCGTCGTCGAGCTTGCGGAACAGCGGCAGCACGACCTGCTCGGCGGCCTCCCAAAGCAGGCCGCCAACGTCGTCCAGCAGGGTGTCAGCCACGCGGCGGCAGCTTGACCACGCTGACGAAGAACTCGTCGATCTGACGGACCACAGAGATGAAGCGCTCGAAGTCCACCGGCTTGGTCACGTAGGCGTTGGCGTGCAGCTGGTAGCTGCGCAGAATGTCCTCGTCGGCCTGTGAGGTGGTGAGCACCACCACCGGGATCCGGCGCAGGTCCTGGTCCTTCTTGATTTCTTCCAGCACCTCCCGGCCGTCGCGCCGGGGCAGGTTGAGGTCGAGCAGGATCAGGTCGGGCGCCACCGCGTCGGCGTACTGACCCTCCCGTCGCAGGTAGGCGAGCGCCTCGGCCCCGTCGGAGACGACGGTCAGCCGGTTACGCAGCTTGTGTTCGTCGAACGCCTCCTGGGTCATCAGCACGTCACCCGGGTCGTCCTCCACGAGCAGGACCTCGATCGGGCTCTTGCCATCCGCCGGCGCGGTCATCCCACCGTCTCCCTCATGTCACCCGTTCTACCGCTTTCCAGCGTCTCGTCGGCCCGGTCCGGCTGGTCCGGCCCGTCGGCCTGCTCCGTCAGCGCTGCCGAAGCCTCGGTCGAGGGCGTCGTGTCGCCTGCGGTCAGGGCGTTCGGCTCCGCCACCGAATCGGCAGCGGCAGCCGCCTCCACGTCCCCCGGAAGCGCCGGCAGGGTGAACCGGATCGCGGTGCCCTCCGGCACGTCGGTGTCCACCCAGACGCGACCGCCGTGGTACTCGACGATCTTCTTGACGATCGCCAACCCGATGCCGGTGCCCGGGTACGCGTCCTTCGAGTGCAGCCGCTGGAAGATCACGAAGATCTTGTCGGCGAACTCCGGCTCGATCCCGATGCCGTTGTCCTGGCAGGTGATCTCCCACTCGGCACCCACCAACCGGGCCGAGACGTGCACCTTCGACGGTACGTCCGGACGGCGGAACTTGATCGAGTTGCTGACCAGGTTGGCCAGCAGGTTGGTGAGCAGCGGTTCCTCACCCAGGATCACCGGCAGGTCGGTCCAGGTCAGCTCGGCGTCCGCGTACTGCCGGGCGGCCTCGGTCTGGCCGGCCACGTCGCCCATCACCTTGTTGAGGTCGACCTCGACGAAGCCGGTGGTGAGCCGCCCGATCCGGGAGAACGCGAGCAGATCGTTGATCAGGCGCTGCATCCGTTGCGCGCCGTCCACCGCGAAGGCGATGTACTGGTCGGCCCGCTCGTCGAGCTGACCGGCGTAACGGCGCTGGAGCAGCTGGCAGAAGCTGGCGACCTTGCGCAGCGGCTCCTGCAGGTCGTGCGAGGCCACGTACGCGAACTGCTCCAGGTCACGGTTGGACCGGGTCAGCTCCTCGGCCTGCTTCTGGAGTTGGTTGTTGACCCACTCGATGCGCTCGCGGGCGGCCCGGACCTCGGCCAGGTCGGCGGCGATCTTCTGCCGCATCGCGTCCACGTCCTCGCCGAGTTGGATGAACTCCGGCGGGCCGACGGTGGCGATGCCGTGCTGGTAGTCGCCCTCGGCGACCTCGCGGACCTGGGTGGCAAGGCCGGTCAGTGGCCGGATGACCATCCGGTCCAGCGAGAGCAGCAGCACCGCACCGGCGACGACCACCACCAGGGCGGCGACGATCAGCAGGACGACCAGCACGTTGCTGCTGGTGCGCACGTCGGTGGCGGCCTGCTCCCGGGCGGCCAGGATCTCCCCCTGGAGGTCGTTCACCGCCGACCGCACCTGGTCGAACTGCTGCCGGGCCCGTTCGGTGACCAACGCCTGACCGGCACTGGTGCCGCTCTGCTCGGTGGTGGTGATCACCGGCTCCGCCACCGACTGCCGCCACTGCGCCGTCTTCTCCTCGACGACCCGCAGCTCCTGGCCGATCTGTGGATAGTCGTCGAGCAGCGTCCGCATCGAGGCGACGACGCTCTTCTCCTGTTCGAGCCCCTCCTGGTAAGGGCTCAGGTCGGCCAGATCGCCACTGACCGCGTACCCCCGGATCGCCGTCTCCTGGTCGAGCAGCGCGTTGAGCAGCTCCTGCGACTGCACCCGTAACGGGCCGGTCTGGTTCAGCACGGCGTCGATCTGGGTGCGGTTGCGGGCGGCCATCGCCGCCTCCGCGGTGGCCAGGCCGATCAGCAACACGCCCACGACGGTGAGCAGGGTGATCACCCGGCGGCGCAGACTCCAGCCGCCGATAACCGGCTTCACCGGCCACCGCCCCGGCTGACCAGCAGCATGGCCACGTCGTCGGCGAGCGGGCCCCCGTTGAGCCGCTCGGCCCGCCCGACCAGCCAGGCCGGCAGCTCGGGCAGCGACACCGAACGGTTGTCCGGCTCGTCCAGCAACCCGCTGAGGCCCGGCACGTCGAGCCGTTCGTCGCCGGCACCCACCCGCCCCTCGATCAGGCCGTCGGTGTACATCAACAGGGACCAGTCATCGGTGTCGAACTCCAGGTCGTAGGCGATCGGCCGGCGAGGACGTACGCCCAGCAGCCGGCCGCCGGGCGCGGACACCGGGGCGACCCGGCCGCCGGAGAGCAGCAACGGTGGTGGGTGCCCGGCCAGACGGACGGTGGCCCGGTTGGCGTCCAGGTCAAGTCTGACGGTGGCCACCGTCGCGAAGATCTCCTGGAGGCGGCGCTCACTCATCAGCACCTGCTCCAGCGCGGGCAGCACCTCGTCGTCCGGCACTCCGGCGAGCACCAGGGCCCGCCAGGCCACCCGCAGCTCGACCCCGAGCGCGGCCTCGTCCACCCCGTGCCCACAGACGTCGCCGACGATCAGGTCGAGACGGTCCGGATGGGTCTGCACCACGTCGAAGAAGTCCCCGCCGATCAACGCGGCGTGCCGGCCGGGCCGGTAGAAGGTGTGCACCGCCACCTGATCGGTCGTCATCAGCGGTTGGGGCAGCAGGCCGCGTTCGAGTCGGGCGGACTCGGCCTGGCGCAGCTCGACCTCGCGCAACCGGCGGGCGTTCTCGTCGGCGCGCTTACGCTCCACGGCGTAGCGCAGCGCCCGGGTCAGCAGCACCCCGTCGACCTGGCCCTTGACCAGATAGTCCTGGGCACCCTCGGCGACCGCCACGACGCCCAGGTGCTCGTCCGTGCGGCCGGTCAGCACGCAGACCGCGGCGCCACTGGGCATCTCCAGCAACTGGCGCAGCCCGTCCAGCCCCTGCGCGTCGGGCAGGCCCAGGTCGAGCA
>NZ_JAKKFF010000176.1 GCF_022229015.1 Micromonospora foliorum | reverse complement strand
GACGGCCGCCCGGCCGGCCGGGGACGGCGCCAGCGGGGCGCGCAGCTGGAGGCCGCGGACGCCGGCCAGCAGCTCCACCGCGAGCAGGCTGGTCAGGTTGTCCAGCACGGTACGCAGCTTCTTGGCCGCGGCCCAGCCCATCGAGACGTGGTCCTCCTGCATCCCGCTGGTGGGCAGCGAGTCCACCGAGGCGGGGGCGGCCAGCCGACGGTTCTCGGCGACGATCCCGGCCGCCGTGTACTGGGCGATCATCAGCCCGGAGTTGACCCCGGCGTCGGGGGAGAGGAACGCCGGCAGCTCCCGGGAGCGGGTGACGTCGAGCAGCCGGTCCACCCGCCGCTCGGCGATCGCGCCCACCTCGGCGGCGGCGATGGCCAGGAAGTCCGCGGCGAAACCGAGCGGCGCGCCGTGGAAGTTACCTGTCGACTCGACCCGGCCGTCCGGCAGCACCACCGGGTTGTCGACCACGGACACCAGCTCCCGGGCCGCGACCGTGCGGACGAAGTCCAGGGTGTCGCGGGCCGCGCCGGCCACCTGCGGCGCGCAGCGCATCGAGTACGCGTCCTGCACGGCGTGCGCCAGGTCGTCGCGGTGTGAGTCCATCACCCGGGAGTCCTGCAACAGCCGGTGGATGTTCGCCGCCGACGCCGCCTGACCGGGGTGTGGCCGGATCGCGTGCAGCTCGGGCAGGAACGGCCGCTCCGAGCCGAGCATCGCCTCGATGGCCAGCGCGGCCGTCACGTCGGCCATGGCGAACAGGTGCGCCGCGTCGTGGATGGCCAGCAGCAGCATGCCGAGCATGCCGTCGGTGCCGTTGATCAGCGCCAGCCCCTCCTTGGCGGCCAGCTCGATCGGCTTGAGCCCGGCGGCGGTCAGCGCGTCGGCCGCGTCCTGCCGCTCACCGGCCGGGCCGAGCACCCAGCCCTCGCCGAGCAGCACCAGCGCGCAGTGCGCCAGCGGCGCCAGGTCGCCGGAAGCGCCCAGCGAGCCGTGCTCCGGCACCCACGGGGTGATGTCGTGGTTGAGCAGGTCGACCAGGGCCTCGGCGACCAGCGGCCGGACCCCGGAGCGACCCAGGGCCAGGGAGCGGACCCGCAGCAGCATCATGGCCCGGACCACCTCGCGCGGCATCGGGGCGCCCACCCCGGCGGCGTGCGAGCGGATCAGCGCGTGTTGCAGCTCGGCCCGCCGCTCCGGGGCGATGAAGGTGTTGGCCAACGCCCCGAACCCGGTGGAGACCCCGTAGACGGGACGACCCGACGACTCGATGCCGTCCACGATGGCCCGACTGGTCGCCATCGCCTCGACGGTGGCCGGGGCGAGGACGACCGTGGCGGTGCCGCGGGCCACCGCGAGCACGTCGTCGGCGGTGATCCCGGTGGGCTGGATGGACACGTTCGTCATTGCGGAACTCCGTTGCGTATTACCTGGCGGATCAGGGGGACACCGGGCCGGTAGGCCAGGTGCAGGTAGGACGGCGCGTCGAGGACGACGAGGTCGGCCCGCGCGCCGGGGGTGAGGACACCGATGTCGTCGCGGCGCAGCGCCCGCGCGCCACCGGCGGTGGCGGCCCAGACTGCCTCCGCCGGGGTCATCCGCATCTCGCGGACCGCGAGGGCCACGCAGAACGGCATCGACGAGGTGTACGACGAGCCGGGGTTGCAGTCCGTCGCCAGCGCCACTGTGACACCGGCGTCGAGCAGCCGGCGGGCGTCCGGGTACGGCGAGCGGGTGGAGAACTCCGCGCCGGGCAGCAGGGTCGCCACCGTACGGGTGCCCGACCCGTCGCTGTGGGCCGTGCCGGCGAGCGCGTCCACGTCGGCGTCGCTCAGGTGGGTGCAGTGGTCGACGCTGGCCGCGTCCAACTCCACGCCCAGCTGCACCCCGGGGCCGGGGCCGAGTTGGTTGGCGTGCAGCCGTACGCCCAGCCCGGCGGCCTGCCCGCAGGCCAGGATGGCGCGGGCGTGGTCCACGTCGAAGGCGCCCCGCTCGCAGAACACGTCGATCCACTTCGCGTACGGGGCGGCGGCGGCCAGCATCGGCCCGCAGACCAGTCCGACGTAGTCGTCGGGGCGGTCGGCGTACTCGGCGGGCACCACGTGCGCGCCGAGGAAGGTGGTCTCGGTGCTGGTCTCGGCCGCGATCCGCAGCGAGCGGGCCTCGTCGGCGACGGTCAGGCCGTACCCACTCTTGATCTCCATGGTCGTGGTGCCCTGGCGCAGCGCCTCCCCGCGTAGCCGGCGCACGGTGAGCCGCAGCTCCTCGTCGGTGGCGGCCCGGGTCGCACCGACCGTGGTCCGGATGCCGCCACCGGTGTAGGGCTGGCCGGCCATCCGGGCCGCGAACTCGGTGGCCCGATCCCCGGCGAAGACGAGGTGGGCGTGGCTGTCCACGAAACCGGGCAGCACGGCTGCCCCACCGGCGTCGACGTGGTGGTCGGCGGCCGGCGCGTACGCGGACGGCCCGATCCACACCACCCGGCCCTCCTCGACCAGCACGGCGGCGTTGCGGCGGATGCCGAGCGGGCCCTCGCCGGCACCGTTGGTGACCAGCTCCCCGATGTTGTCGACCAGCAGGCTGCCACTCATGAGGGGGTCACCGCCGTGATCGACGCCGACAGTTCCGCCGGCACGTCGACGGTCAGGTGTCGACCCTCGGCCACCACCACCCGGCCGTCCACCACGACCTGCTCGACGTCCGCCGCGCCGGCCGCGAAGAACGCGCCCACCGGCGGCACCCCGGCGGTGCGGGCGCTGTCCAGGCGTACCGTCACCAGGTCGGCGCGGGCGCCCACCGCGATCCTCCCGGCGTCGGCCCAGCCCAGCGCGGCGTGCCCGGTGACGCTTGCCGCCGTCAGCAGGTCGAGCGGCGCGAAGTGGCCGCGCCGGCGGGTACGCAGCCGCTCGTCAAGCTCCACCGCCCGGGCCTCCTCGAACAGGTCGATCACGGCGTGGCTGTCGCTGCCGAGGCTCAACCGGATGCCCGCGTCGGCCATCCGCCGGGCCGGGCCGATGCCGTCGGCGAGGTCCCGTTCGGTGGTCGGGCAGAGGCACACCCCGGTCCGGCTGTCACCGAGCAGGGTCAGGTCCGCGCTGGTGGGGTGGGTGGCGTGGACGGCGGTGGTGTCCGGCCCGAGCACACCGTGCTCGGCGAGCAGCGCGGTGGGCGTGCGCCCGTGCACGGCTCGGCACTCGTCGTTCTCGGCGGGCTGCTCGGAGAGGTGCACGTGCAGCGGTGCCTGACGCTGACGGGCCCAGTCGGCGACCGTGCGCAACTGATCGGCCGGGACGGCCCGCACCGAGTGCACGGCCGCGCCCACCCGGGCGTGCGGGTCCGTCGGCTGGAACGCCGCCGCCCGCTCGGCCCAGCGGGCCGCGTCACCGTCGCCGAAGCGGCGCTGCGGCCCGGCGAGGGGTCGACCGTCCACACCGGACGTTAGGTAGGCGGTGTCCAGCAGGGTGAGCCGGATCCCGGCGTGCGCGGCGGCCTCCACCAGCGCCGCGCCCATCGCGTTCGGGTCGTCGTAGGCGCCGCCGTCCGGGCGGTGGTGCAGGTAGTGGAACTCGCCCACGCAGGTGATCCCGGCCAGCGCCATCTCGGCGTAGACGGCCCGGGCCAGGGCGAGGTAGGTGTCCGGGTCCAGCCGGTCCGCGACGGCGTACATCTGGTCGCGCCAGGTCCAGAAGTCACCCCGCCCGCCGTGGGTGCGCCCGCGCAGCGCCCGGTGGAAGGCATGCGAGTGCACATTGGACAGGCCCGGCAGGGTCAGGCCGGGCAGCGGCACCGCGTCGGCGTACACCTCGACCCCGGCCGGTGGCCTGCTGCCGGGGGTCAGCGGCGTCACCGCCGCGATCCGGCCGCCGTCGACCTCGATCAGCACGTCGGGCGTGGGTTCGGCGTGCTCGGGCAGCCAGGCGTACTCGGCGAGCCAGCGGGTCGGTGTCACCGGCATGTCAGCTCCTCCAGCACCCGGGCCAGCGCCCGTACCCCGGCCGCGCAGTCATCGTCGGTCGCGGCCTCGGCGGGGGAGTGCGAGACGCCGGTCGGGTTGCGCACGAAGAGCATCGCGGTGGGCAGGTGGGCGGCGAGCACCCCGGCGTCGTGCCCCGCGCCGGTGGGCAGCACCGGCGCGTCGAGGAGCGTGGCCAGTCGGTCGGCCAGTCCGCCGTCGAAGGCGACCACCGGGGTGGCCGACTCCTCGGTGACGGTCACCGTCGTACCGTCGCGGCGGGCCCGCTCGGCGAGCTTGCCGCGCACCGCGTCGACCAGCCCGGTCAGCGTCTCCGGGTCGGCGGCCCGGGCGTCCAGCCAGCCGGTCACCTTCGACGGGATCGCGTTGGTGGCGTTGGGCTCGACGGCCACCCGGCCCACGGTGGCGTGCGCGCCGCGCAGCCGGGCCTCCTTGTTGGCCGCCAGCACCGTGAACGCGTAGGTCAGCATCGGATCGCGGCGGTCGGCCATCCGGGTCGTACCCGCGTGGTTGCCCTCGCCGACGACGTCGAAGCGCCACCGGCCGTGCGGCCAGATCGCGCTGGCCACCGCGACCGGCGACTCCGTCTCGACGAGCGCGCGGCCCTGCTCGACGTGCAACTCGACGAAGGCGCCGAACCGGCCCAGCAACTCCGGGCGGGCGCCCGCCGGCCGGTCACCGAGCGCCTCGGCGAAGCTCACCCCGGCCGCGTCGCGCAGGCCGGCCGCGCGCTCGGCCGACAGCGCCCCGGTGAGCAGCCGCGACCCCAGACACGGTACGCCGAAGCGCGCCCCCTCCTCCTCCACGAAGGCACCCAGCACCAGCGGCCGGTCCGGGGTGACGCCAGCGGCGCGCAGCTCGTCCACGGCGAGGAACGCGCTCACGATGCCGAGCGGCCCGTCGTAGGCCCCACCGTGCGGCACCGAGTCGAAGTGGCTGCCGGTGAGCACCGCGTCGGACGCCTCCGGGTCACCCCAGTGGGCGAAGAGGTTGCCGTTGCCGTCCTCGGTCACCGGCATGGCACGGCGTTCGGCCTGCGCCCGGAACCAGGCGCGCAGCTCCCGCTCCGGCTCGGTCAACGCGTACCGCAGATAGCCGCCGCTGTCGGCGTCCCGCCCGACCGGCGCGATCTCGTCCCACAGCGCCCGGAACCGGGCGGAAAGGTCGTCGCTCACGGCCCCTCCGTCATGGGCACCCGGACCCCGGTGCGGTCGGCGACCTCGCGGGCGCTCTCGTAGCCGGCGTCGACGTGCCGGATGACGCCCATCGCCGGGTCGTTGGTGAGCACCCGCTCGATCTTCTGACCGGCGAGGGCGGTGCCGTCGGCCACGCACACCTGCCCGGCGTGGATCGACCGGCCGATGCCCACCCCGCCGCCGTGGTGAATGGACACCCAGGACGCCCCACTGGCCGTGTTGACCAGGGCGTTGAGCAGCGGCCAGTCGGCGATGGCGTCGGAGCCGTCGGCCATCCCCTCGGTCTCCCGGTACGGGCTCGCTACGCTGCCGGTGTCGAGGTGGTCGCGGCCGATCACCACCGGGGCGGAGAGCTCGCCGGAGGCGACCATGTCGTTGAACCGCACGCCCGCCCTGTCCCGTTCGCCCTGACCGAGCCAGCAGATCCGGGCCGGCAGGCCCTGGAAGGCGACCCGCTCACCGGCCAGCTTGATCCAGCGGGCCAGCGACTCGTTCTCCGGGAACAGGTCGAGAACGGCCCGGTCGGTGGCCGCGATGTCGGCCGGGTCGCCGGAGAGCGCCGCCCACCGGAACGGACCCCTGCCCTCACAGAACAACGGCCGGATGTACGCGGGCACGAAGCCCGGGAAGTCGAAGGCGCGCTGGTACCCGCCGAGCTGCGCCTCACCCCGGATCGAGTTGCCGTAGTCGAACACCTCGGCGCCGGCGTCGAGGAAGCCGACCATCGCCTCGACGTGCCTCGCCATCGACGCGCGGGCCCGGTCGGTGAACTCGGCCGGCTTCGCGGCGGCGTAGTCCCGGGCCTCGGCCAGCTCCACCCCCACCGGCAGGTACGCCAGTGGGTCGTGCGCGCTGGTCTGGTCGGTCACGATGTCGATCTCGACGCCGCGGCTCAGCAACTCCGGGAAGACCTCGGCGGCGTTGCCGACCACGCCCACACTCAGCGCCCGGCGCTCCCGCTTCGCCGCGCGGACCCGAGCGATCGCGTCGTCCAGGGAGTCGGCGACCTCATCCAGGTAGCGGTCGTGCACCCGACGGTCGAGCCGGGTGCGGTCCACGTCCACGATCAGGCACACGCCGCCGTTCATGGTGACCGCGAGTGGCTGCGCCCCGCCCATTCCGCCGCAGCCGGCGGTCAGCGTCAGCGTGCCGGCGAGGGTGCTGCCGAACCTCTTGGCGGCCACCGCCGCGAACGTCTCGTAGGTGCCCTGGAGGATGCCCTGCGTTCCGATGTAGATCCACGAACCGGCCGTCATCTGCCCGTACATGGTCAGGCCGAGCTGCTCCAACCGGCGAAACTCCGGCCAGGTCGCCCAGTCGCCGACCAGGTTCGAGTTGGCCAGCAGCACCCGGGGCGCCCACTCGTGGGTGCGCATGACCCCGACCGGGCGGCCCGACTGCACCAGCATCGTCTCGTCCTCGCGCAGGTCGGTCAACGTGCGGACCAACGCGTGGTACGACGGCCAGTCCCGTGCCGCCTTGCCGGTGCCGCCGTAGACCACCAGATCGTCGGGGCGTTCGGCCACCTCGGGGTCGAGGTTGTTCATCAACATCCGCAGGGCGGCCTCCTGTTGCCACCCGCGGGTGGTGAGCTGGCTGCCCCGTGCGGCACGAATGGGCTGGGTCATCTCTGGGTCTCCTCCGGTCAACCGAGGAACAACTGTCGGCGGGCCGCGGAGGCTTCGAACGCCTCCAGTCGGCGCTGGGTGTCGGCCGGCGCGGCATCGCAGATCGCCTGCAACAGCACCATGGCCAGGGTCATCGGGGCGGTGTGCAGGTCGAAGACGAGCTGCGCGCCGACCGCGGCGGCGAGCACCACGTCGGCGTGCTCGGTGGCCGGGCTGACCGGCGAGTCGGTGATCGCCACCACGGTCAACCCGGCGTGGCGGGCGTCGCGCAGCGCGTCCAGGGTCTCCCGGGGGTAGCGGGGCAGCACGAAGGCGAGAACGGCGGACGCCCCGGCCTCGGCGGCCTGCTCCAGGCGGTCGGTGAGCAGGCTGCCGCCGTCGTCGAGGACCCGTACGTCCGGGTGCACCTTGGCCGCGAAGTAGGCGAAGTACGCGGCCAGCGGCGCGGCGGCGCGCAGGCCCAGCACCGGCAGTGGGCGACTTTCGGCGAGCAACCGCCCGGTCTCGGCGATCCGGTCCCGGTCGGCGAGCTGACCGGCCAGTCGGTCCAGGTTGTCCATCTCGGCGCGTACCGCCTGCTGGAGCTCGTTGCCGGCGTCCGTCGTCCCGCCCGGCGTCGCGGCGGTCAGGTCGCGCAGGCGGCGGCGCAGCGCCGGGTATCCGTCGTGGCCGAGCGCGACCGCGAACCGGGTGACCGACGGCTGGCTGACCCCGGCCAGCTCGGCGACCTCGGCGGCGGACAGGTAGGCCACGGTGGGGGCGTGCTGCACCAGACAGTGCGCGATTCGGCGCTGGGTGGGGGTGAGCCGCACCCCCTGGAACAGGTCGAGCACCCGGTCAGCGGGTGCCTCGACAGCTCCTTCATTCATGGGCCGACTCTATGCATGAGAACTTTCACTGGCAAGCGGTCTCCGCCGTTACCAGCCGCCCCGGGCGGGGCAGGCCGGGTTGGCCGACGGTCGGTACTATCCGCACGGCGGTTCAACGGAGGAGTGCGCATGCAGCCGGAAGGCCCCTACAGGTACACCCACGCGCTCGGCGGGTCTCCGGTGGGGAAAGCATGGGCCGCGATCGACGAGCAGGGCCGGTTCGTCACCGTCGCGGTGCTCGACGCCGCCGTGGCCGCCACACCCGGCTGGCGTGAGGCGTTCGCCGGGGCTGCCGACCTGCTGGCCCGGTCGGCCGATCCGATGCCCTACACGTACGCCGACTTCTCCGCGGCCGCGCCCTGGGTGGCCTACCCGGCCGAGGCGGGCCCCGGTGCCGAGAAGCTGTTCCGGGCCCTCGGTGTCGACTACACCCCCGCACCGACGGTGGCCCCACCGACGTCGGCCCCGCCGTCGGTGTCAGCGCCGCCCTCGGTCTCCGCCCCGCCCGCGGTGTCCGCCCCGCCGGTGTCGGGTCCACCACAGCCCGTGTCCGGTGGCCCGCAGGCCCCGTGGGCGGTGCAGTCCGGCCCGATCCCCGGCCAACTGGTCTCCGCCGCCCCGCACTCCGTCTCCGGCGTACCCAGCTCGCCGGGGCCGGTGACCTCGTCACCGCCCGCCGCCTACACCTCCCCGGCGAGTGGGCAGAGCCCCGACACCTTCGCCGCGCCGCCGCACGACCCGTTCAGCTCGCCAACCCAACGGATCCGGCCCTCGCCGCCCCGGAAGAGCCGTACCGGGCTCTGGATCGGGATCGCCGCCCTGGTGGTGGTGCTCGTCGGTGGCGGGAGTGTCGTCGCGTGGCGCAGCTTCGGAGGGCCGTCCGAGCCCACCACGGCGAGCCCGGCGCCCACCGGCGTGGCCCAGTCCGGCCCGACGGCCTCGCTGCCGACCAGCCCGCCCCAGCAGCCGGGCCTGGAGCCGCCCCGACCGGGCGACTGGCCCCGGTGGCCGGCCTTCGTCGAGGGCGGGGCGGTACGCACGCTCGACCCCGATGGCCTCGGCATCAAGTTCCTGGCACCGGCCAACTGGGACTGCACCCCCGGCAGCCGCGCCGAGGGGCTGGTCGAGTACAACTGCGGCGCCTCGATCGGGGACAACTCGGAGGTCGGCGGCGAGTTGATCGTCCGTGACTGCCGCGACTGCAACGAGGAGCAACGGATCGCCCTGCGCAAGGCCGAGGAGGCGTGGGGGCTGCAATGGCGCAGCGCCGGGCAGTATGTCGTTCTGGCCGAGACTCTCAAACTGAACGGCGCCGAAAGGTACGGCATTGTTCTTGTCGCATTCTGGCGTTCATCGCCGGACGGTGCTATCGACCGCCAGTTGGTGCTGCGGATGACCGGCCCATCAGCGTATATGGATGATATTCGTCGGGTGGTCAACTCCGTGCGTGACAACGCGCGTTTCTGACCGACATGTCATCTGTTTCGGCCGTCGAGAAGACGTATCAACGGTGCCGGCGAACCAGCTTCCCGCTTACCCGAAAGTCAGCCATGCCCGGCCCTGCGTACGTTGTCGGCATCACCCCTATGATGAGCGCCCGAAGCATGGCTTCGCCCGAACCGGTCTTCACCGGTTCTGGAGTTTCACCTCAATGTCCTGGGCGTAAGGCGTGAGCAGACCCCCGCACGACCAGCGCAGCCCCGGCGGTGACTGGTCGGCCGACGCTGATACGGAGATCGTCATGTTGCCCGGCGTCGGCGATGGTCATCCCCAGGATGATCTGAGCCATGCCCCGACGACTCGGCTCAACCCCAGTGAGGTGCTGGCCCAGCGGAGGGTCGCCCCGGCTGCCCGCCCCACCACGGGCCCGGCCACAGGCCCCGCCGCGGGTCCGGTCACAGGCCCCGCCGACGAGGCGTCCGGGCCGCACTCGTCGGGCCGCCACCGGGCCCCGAGCCCGCTCACGCAGCTGACCTCGGCCGGCCGAGGGCTCGTCGAGGGCCTGCGATCCGATCCGGACCAACGCATCGTCGCCGTGTTGGCCGTGCTCGTGGCGACACTCGGCCTGGCGCCGATCGCCCTCGCCCCGTCCGAGGTGGTGATCTACAGCGGCGTGGCCACCGGCACGCCGATGCTCTACACGTACACGATCGCCATCGCGGCGGCCGTGGTCGTGATCGGGATCCAGACGCGGCGTCAACTCGCCCGTGCCTTCTTCCCGTGGCTGCCGTTCCTCGGCTGGATGCTGCTTTTCGCCGTGCTCGCCTGGGACTCGTCCCCGCGTACCGTGAGCGGCCTGGTGCACTTCAGCCTGGTGGCGATCGTGTTCGCCATCGGGGTCACCGCCGAACGTGCCGACCGGAGGAACTCCGTCCTGCTCTGGGCCTTCGCGGCGGTGGCGTGGTTGCAGCTCTTCGCGATCACGATGGCGGTTATCGGCTTTCCGCTGCGCCGCATCGCCGGCCAACAGGCGCTCGACGTGCTCGGCCGCGCCACCGGCCTGACCAGCCATCCGGGCGAGCTGGCGAAGCTGCTGTTCTTCTGCGGGATGTGCGCGTTGACCCTGCCGCAGAAGACGGTCCGGCAACGGTGGGTGGCCTGGACCACGCTCGGTGTCGTCTTCCTCGGCGTCTCCCTGACCCAGAGCCGGTCGGTCCTCGCGGCCGTGGTCTCCATGATCCTCATCCTGGTGGTGCTCGAGTTCGTGACCGGGCGCTGGCAGAAGAAGTACTTCGTCGTCATCGGGATCACCGGCCTGCTCGGCCTGGTGTCGGTGCCGTGGCTGATCAAGCGGTTCACGGCCGACCCCGAGGGTGGCGACCGTCAGCACCTGCTCCAGGTCGCCTTCGACGTGATCCGGGAGCACCCGTGGGCGGGGGTGGGCCCCAACAGCTACGTGGCCATCGCCGGCGCCTCCGATCCCCTCACCGCCAGTGGCGTGCCCGTGCACAACGTGCTGTTGCTCAGCGCCGCGGAGTTGGGCATCATCGGCGCGTTGCTGCTCTGGCTGCCGTTCGCGATGACCGCGACGACAGCCATCCACTCCGTGTTCCGGGTGCGGACCTCCGAACTGGCGCCCCGGGTTCTGGTCAGCGCGCTGCCGGGTCTCGTCCTGATCGGCATGACGGGATGGGGACTCATGCAGGGACCGTACTTCCTGATGCTGGCGCTGATCGCCGGCTACTTCTACGCCCGGTCGCGCTACGTACGGGTTGCGAGTGGCTATGGTCGCGACTGAGGTCACCACGCCGGAGCGACGGCGACCGTCTTTGACCATCGTGTCGGGTCTGCTGGGCATCTCCACCCTGGCCACCCGGTCCACCACCCTGGTGGTGATGGCGTTCCTGACCAGGGGCGCCGGCACCGAGGCGGTCGGCTTCTACGGTCTCGCCACGCTCATCGCGTCCTTCACCGCCGCCGCGCTCTCCCTCGGTCTGCCGACCTACCTGACCAGGGAGGCCGCCGCCGGGACGGTGTCACCGCCGGTGGTCGCGCGGATCCACTGCGGGCGCTTCGCCGCGTTGATGGTGGCCGCCGCCGTCGCGTACCCCCTGATCGGCGCGGTCCTTCCCCCGGAGGCGCAGTTCGCCTTCTTCCTGATCTTCGTGGCCAGCCTGCTGGAGCAGTGGAACGAGACGGCGTGGGTCCTCGTCCGGGGCACGCCCTCGGCCTGGGTCGAGCCGCTCACGAACGTGTCCGCCGGCCTCCTGCTGGTCGGCGCGTGCGCGGTCGACGTGTGGCTGCTGGACGGGCTCACCCTCGGCGACGCGGCCGTCTACATGTCGACAGCGGCCGTCCTCCGGTCCGCTGCCGCGTTCCTCATCGTGCGCATCCTGCCGGCGCTGCGTGACTCCCGGGGTGTCCGCGCGGTCCAGCACGTCCGGCAGGCCCTGCCGTACTTCGCCGCCGACCTCTTCGGTCTCTTCTACTTCCGTGGCGACGTGTTCGTTCTGGCGTTCTTCGTCGCCGCCGCGGAAGTCGGCGAATACGTGTCGGCAGCGGCGATCGTCGGACCGGTGGTCCAGGTCGCGGCGTCCATGGGCGTCGGCGCGCTCGCCTACGCCGCGCCGCGCCGGGCGTCCGGGGCCGCCCAGTCGAACGATCCGCTCACGATCTTCCGGTTCTTCGGGCTCGCGGGTCAGGCCGCCGCCGGCGTCATGTTCATCGGCATTCCGATCGGGACCACGGTGTTGTTCGGTGACCACGCCGGCAACATTCCGACGCTCGCGATGGTGCTCACCTTCTTCCTCGTCCTGCGATTCGGCAACTTCGGCCTGTCCGCCGTTCTGCTCTCCCAGGGCCGCGCCTCCAGCCGGCTCGTCGTGCTGGCGTTGAGCATCTGCGGCAGCGTCGGGCTGAACGTCGCACTCGACGGAACGTACGGGGCCTTTGGGTCCGCCACGGCGATGGTGCTGAACGAACTGGTCGTGGCAGGGTCACTGCTCTGGTTCCTGCGGATAAAGGAACTGGTGCGGCCGGTCGTGATCTCGTTCGTGGTCGTGGCGGCGGCGGTCGGCGCGCTCGCCGTACTGCTGGCCGTCCTGGAACCCGCCCTGGCGTCCTTCATCCTGGGCGGCGTCATTCTCGTGCTGGCTACCGCCAAATTGTTGGCTCAACGGAGGGCCGCAGGTCAACTGCAGGCCGCGACGACGGAGGACATGTGAGGGTCGGAATAGTCGGGTGGTTCGGATCGGACAATCTCGGAGACGAGATCCTCCTCCACTCGCTCATTACCTGCGTCCGCGCGGTCAAGGAGAACGCCACGTTCGTGGTCTTCTGCCCCAACCCGGACCGGGTCGCCGAACTGCACGGCGTGGAGACGGAGAACATGCCCGTGCTGCGGGCTCGTGGCGCCTCGGAGCGTCAGGTCGCGGTCCAACGGTCGATCAAGTCGTGTGACCTCCTGCTCCTCGGCCCCGGAACGGTCTTCCAGGAGCGTTCGCCCAACCTGTCCTGGCCCGGCACCCTGCCGATGTTCGCCCGGATCATCGCGATGGCCAAGATTGCCGGGACGCCCGTCGCCACGGTCGGCGTCGGCGTCCGGGAGGGCGGAACGCCGTTCGGTCGGCAGTTGCTCCGGGTCATCGGCGCCGCCTGTGTCGGCGTCGGGGTGCGCGACGAGCGAACCGCGTCGCACTTCGGCTCCAGCGCCGAGGTCATCGGCGACATGGCGTACACCCTGCCGCTGCCCGACCTGGAGCGGGTCGGCGCAGGTCGGCGCTTCGCGCTGTCGATGCGGCCGCTCGCGCCCGAGATGGAGGGCCCGCTGCTAGCGTCCACCGCCGGTTGTGCCGCCCGGCTGCGCCAGGAGGGATGGTCGGGCACCTTCCTTCCGATGGCCTTCGGCCGGGGGGCGCACGGCGAGGACGACCGCGTCATCTACGAGCGTGCCTTCCGCGACCTGCTGGCCCTGGACCAGACCCCGTTGGACGGCAGTCAGCCGCTCTCCGGGGCGCTCCGTACCTGGTTGCAGGCGCTCGCGACGAACCAGCTCGTCCTCGGCACCCGCCTGCACGCGGCCCTCCTGGCCGTGGCGATCGGCGTTCCCACGGTGGCCATCGCCTACGAGCGGAAGGTCCACGACGCCTTCGTCGACCTGGGGCTCAGCGAGTACGTGGTGCCGCCGGACGTCGACGCCGACACGCTCTACCGCAAGGCCACCCAGGCCGCGGCGGCGACCGAGGAGTTCCGGGAGGCCGCCGGTCGGGTCGCGGCCCAGGGTCGCGTCGCGCAGGGGTTCGTCACGACGCTGCTGAAGCGGCTGGACTGATGCGCGTCCTGCTGCTCACCCCATTCGCGCCCAACGGCCAGCACAACCATGCCGCGGCCGACACGATCGTGCAGCTCACGCCGCGGCTGGCCGAACAGGTCGACCTCTTCGTGTACTCGCCGGGGAACACCGCCGCGTCCGAACGGGACGACCTGAAGTACACGTTGCTGCCGTCCGACGTCGTCGCGCGTCCGAGCCACCTGGACCGGCTTCGGGTCGAACCGGCGTGGCTGCGCCAGGCGTGGCCGCGCGAGGCCACCCAGGAGGCCGCCGAGCTGATCCGCCGGATCCAGCCCGATGTGGTGCACGCGGAGTACCTGCAGTCCGCCGAGGTCGTCGGGCTCAGTCGGGCCTCGGTGCTGGGCCTGCACGACATCACCGAAAAGGTCATGCTGGAGTCGTACCGGGCGTCGTCCGGCCTGGAACGGCCGTACCGCCTCGCCGAGTTGGTGCGGACCCGACGGTTCGAGCGGGCGGCGATCCGGCAGGCGGCGGCGGTCATCACCCTGTCCGACGCCGACTTCGCGGTGGCCAAGACGTACAACGCCAACACCGTCCTCGCCCGGCCGGGCATCCACGTGGGGGAGCGGTCCTGGTCGCCGCCGCCGGTGACCGGCCGACCGCGTCTGGTGTTCGCCGGGGCCATGTGGCGCCGTGCGAACGTCCTCGTCGCCGAGCTTCTGGCCCGCGAGGTGATGCCGATCGTGTGGCAGAGCCTGCCGGACGCCGAACTCAGGATCGTCGGGGCGGATCCCACCCCCGACGTGATCGGTCTCGGCGAGAACGACAGCCGGGTGGTGGTGACCGGTGCGGTGCCCGACTTCCAGTCCGAGATGCTCGGCGCCCACGCCGTCGTCGTGCCGTCGATCGTGGGCGGCGGCGTGCTGATGAAGGTGGCACACGCCATGGCCCTCGGCTGTCCCGTCATCACGTCCAGCGGCCCGGCCGAGTCGGTCCGGGGTGACGACTCGATGTTGTTCGTCGCGTCGACGGCGGACGAGATCGCGGCGGCCGTCCGGACCGCCGTCGAATCACCGGAGGACGCCGCCCAGCGTGGTCGGCGTGCCCGCGCACACATCGAGCGGACGTTCCGGTGGGACGACACGGTCCGCTCGTACCTCGACGCCTACGCGATTGCGGGTCGACAGTGAAGATCGCAGCCATCATCGTCTCCTACAACTCGGCCAAGGAGCTTCCCCTCAGCCTCGGCTGCCTGGGTGCCCTGCCGATCGACCACGTCGTGGTAGTGGACAACTCCTCCACCGACGACAGCGTCGAGGTCGCGAAATCCTTCGGCTACCAGGTCATATCGCTGCCGAACGTCGGCTTCGGCAAGGCCATCAACGCCGCGGCGGAGACCGTCCCGGACGCTGACGCCTACTTCCTGCTCAACCCCGACTGCCACATCACCGCCGAGTCCTTCGCGCACCTCGCCGAGACGCTGCGGGCCGACCCGAAGCTGGGGGTGGTCGCGCCGCTGATGCGGTACCCCGACGGGCGCTTCGGGATCTCGGCGGGGCCGGCGCCGAGCATGGCGAAGGAGTGGCTGGCGGCCCTCCGGGTCGACGAGCTCGTGCCCAGCGGCCTGAAGCGGTCCCTGGCGCGGGTGGGGCCGTTGCGCAAGAAGTTCAAGATGCTCGAGTATCTCGACGTCGAGCCGACCGGTCAGGTGCGCGAGGCCGCGTGGGTGTCGGGCTTCTGCATGCTCGTGCGAGGCGACGCCTTCCGGGCCATCGGCGGTTTCGACCGCGACTTCTTCCTCTACTTCGAGGACGTCGACCTCTGCACTCGGCTCTCCGCCGGTGGCTGGGGTGTCGTGTCGGTCGGGACGAGCGTCGCCGAGCACAAGGAGAGCACCAGCACCGCTGCGGTCGGCAAGAACAACCTGTACCGGGCCGGCATGCAGGTCTATTTCGCGAAGCACGGCACGCGAGCCCAGCGACTCCTCGCGTCCGCCCTAAGGAGGCTGCCGATTTGAAGATTTTGTTTGTAGCGCCCTGGATCCCGGCATCGGTTCGTCCGCGAAGCCTGGTGATCCTGGAGATGCTCGCCGCCGAGCACGATGTCCGCTTCCTCGCGCTGACGCACGACGACAAGGAGGTGCAGCTGGCCGAGCAACTGCCGGTCAAGGACCGGACGCTCGTCGCCAACCCGTTCGCCGGTTCCATGCTGCGCTCCGCACGTGCGCTCGGCACCGGGGTCTCCCTGCAGACGGGGTACGCGAGCCCGAAGGCGCTCACCGACGCCCTGCGGCAGCAGTTGGACGAGTTCCAGCCGGACGTGGTGCACCTCAACGTCTTCCGCACCGTCCACCTGGTCGAGGCCTGTGGTGACACGCCGGTCATCGTCGACCTGGACGAGTTCCGCAGCGAGTACTACGAGCAGTTGGCCTCGCACGGACCCAACCTCGCCTGGCGGGCGTTGGGTCGGGTGGAAGGCAGTCGGATGCGGGCGCGGGAGGACGAGCTGGTCCGCAAGGGGGTGCCGCTGATGCTCTCCGCGCCGTCCCTGCCCGGCCAGGAGCGGCCCAACACCTACCTGGTCCGCAGCCCCTGCGACTTCTCCGTGCAGCGGCAGCAGGGCCCGATCGCACCGACCGTCCTGTTCGTCGGTCGGCTCAGCTACGAGGCGAACGTCAACGGCCTCATGTGGTTCGTGCGCGAGTGCTGGCAGGGTATCCGCGACGCGGTCCCGGACGCCCGGCTGCGGATCGTCGGCACGGACCCGCCGAAGGCGGTCCAGGCGCTGGTCGGGAACGGCATCGAGCTGCACGCCAACGCGCCCGCGGTCGAGCCCTACTACGCGGACGCGGCGGTCGCCATCGCGCCGATCTTCCGGGGCACCGGGGTGCAGCTGAAGCTCATCCAGGCGATGTCCGCCGGAGTGCCGAGCGTGACGACGAGCATGGTGGCCGACCGCGCCGGTGTGCAGGACGGTGTGCACGTCAGCGTCGCCGACGACAGCGCTGGCTGGATCGCGAAGGTCGCGGCGCTGTTGTCCTCGCCGGAGACCGCCGAGCGGATGGCCGTCAACGGGCGGGAGTGGGTCGTGGCACACCACAGCTCGGCGGCGGTCCGTCAGCAGCTGCAGGCGGCCTACGCCTCGCTCTCCAGGCGATCAGAGGTGGACGCCGGCCCCGGCCGCTGAGCCGAGCCAGGAAATGCGAAGGGGCCGCCGAGACGGATGTCTCGGCGGCCCCTTCTGGGTCTGTCGCGTCAGGACGCGACGGTCAGGCGCTGGTGCTTAGCCCACGGTCTGAACGACGTGGGTGAAGTCCGTCGCCGTGGTCCACACCTCAGACTCGGGGTCGAAGCTGGCGATCAGCGGCGAGGTGGTGCTCGGTGCCACCACCATGTTGTAACTGGTCTGCGACTGCAGCCCCATGGTGCCGTCGCCCCAGTGATAGAGCCAGAACGACTGCGGCGTGCCGAGCGTGGTGGAGTTGGCGATCAACGCCGTCGGGTTGCCGCTGCTGTTGACCGCGCTGGTGACGTAGCGCCAGTTCGCGTGGGCCCGCAGTGCGACGCCGTCGTCTCCCAGGTCGAGCATGTCGAACTTCTGCGCGTTGCCGACAGTCGTGCCGTTGGCGATCACCGGCGACGTGGCGCTCGGCGCGGTCACGATCCGACTGTTCTTCACCGAGTTCAGGACGACGACAGCCGCCGGCGAGGCCCAGATGAACTTCTCGGCCGTACCGACAGTGGTGGAGCTGGCGATCAGCGGGCTGGCCCCACCCGACGGCACCGTGACGTACTTGCCGTTCACCTTGGCGATCAGGGTGGTCGTGCCGTCACCCTGCATCACCACCTGGAACCGCTCCGCGTCGGTGATGGCGCTGGCGTTGGCGATGAGTGAGCCGGCGCCGCCGGAGGTGGCGCTGACGTACTTGCCGTTCGCCCAGGACGAGAACGCGATGTAGCCGGTGCCGGCGCTCACGATGGTGAACTTCTCCAGATCACCGATCTGGCTCGGAGGCTGGCTGGCCATCAGCGGCTGGGTGCCGCCCGTTCCCACCGTGACGGTCTTGCCGTTGGCCAGCGCGCGCAGGCCGGTGACCTGCGGAACTGCCGTGGTGCCGATGCGCAGCATCACGTCGCTCGTAGCGGTGAACGCCGTGTTGCGGACGACCCGGCGGGTGCCGCCGTAGACCAGGTTGTTACGCACCTGCAGGGGCGTCCAGGTCGGGTTCGCGGACAGCGCGAGCGCGGCGGCGCCCGCGACGTGCGGGCTCGCCATCGAGGTGCCGCTGTACCTGTCGATCGCCGTGTCGCTGCTGGCCACCGACGACGGGATGTTGTGGCCCGGCGCGTGGATGTCCACGCAGGCGCCGTAGTTGGAGAAGAACGCCCGGAAGTCGACCTCGTCGGTCGCCCCCACCGTGATCGCCGAGGCCGCGCGGCCCGGCGAGCCGTTGCAGGCGTTCATGTTCTCGTTGCCAGCGGCAACGGAGTACGAGACGCCGGAGGCGATGGAGGCCTCCACCGCGGCGTCGATCGCGTCGCTGGCTTCGCCGCCGAGGCTCATGTTGGCGACGGCCGGCTTCACCGCGTTCGTGGTGACCCACTCGATGCCGGCGAGCACACCGGCGTAGGTGCCGTTGCCCTCGCAGTCGAGCACCCGCACCGCGACCAGCTTGACGGCCTTGGCCACACCGTAGTTGGTGCCGCCGATGGTGCCGGCGACGTGCGTGCCGTGCCCGTTGCAGTCGTTCGCGACCGCGTCGTTGTCGACGAAGTCGTACCCGTTACTGGCCCGCCCACCGAACTCCTGGTGGCTGATGCGGATGCCGG
>NZ_JAKKFF010000175.1 GCF_022229015.1 Micromonospora foliorum | reverse complement strand
CCGCCACGGTCGCCGCCACGCTCACGGTCGCCGCGGTCACGCGGAGCCCGGTCGCCCCGGTCCCGACCAGCCGGCCGGTCGCCAGCGGCGGCCTCAGCCGCGGCCGGAGCCTCGGTGCCCTCCGGGCGGACCTTGTCGAGGTAGATCTTGCCGCGGGCGTCGATGTCCGCGATCTCGACCTCGACCCGGTCACCGACGTTGAGGAAGTCCTCAACGCGCTCGACCCGCTTGCCGTCGCCCACCTTGGAGATGTGCAGCAGGCCGTCACGGCCCGGCAGGAGCGAGATGAACGCGCCGAACGCGGCGGTCTTGACCACCGTGCCGAGGAACCGCTCGCCCTGCTTCGGCAGCGTCGGGTTGGCGATGCCGTTGATCCGGTCGACGGCCGCCTGGGCCGACGGGCCGTTGGTGGCGCCGACGTAGATCGTGCCGTCGTCCTCGATGGAGATCTCGGCGCCGGTCTCGTCCTGGATCGCGTTGATGGTCTGCCCCTTCGGGCCGATCACCATGCCGATCTTGTCGACCGGGATCTTGACGGTGGTGACCCGCGGCGCGTAGTCGGACATCTCGGCCGGAGCCTCGATCGCCGCCTTCATGACCCCGAGGATGACCTGCCGGGCCTCGTTCGCCTGCTGCAACGCGGCGGCCAGCACGTCCGACGGGATGCCGTTGAGCTTGGTGTCGAGCTGGAGCGCGGTGACGAACTCCGGCGTGCCGGCGACCTTGAAGTCCATGTCACCGAACGCGTCCTCGGCACCGAGGATGTCGGTGAGCGTCACGTACTGGGTCTTGCCGTCCACCTCGTCGGAGATGAGGCCCATGGCGATGCCGGCGACCGGCGCCTTCAGCGGGACACCCGCGGAGAGCAGGCCCAGCGTCGAGGCGCAGACCGAACCCATCGAGGTGGAGCCGTTGGAGCCGAGCGCCTCCGACACCTGCCGGATGGCGTACGGGAACTCCTCGCGCGACGGCAGCACCGGGATCAGCGCCCGCTCGGCGAGCGCGCCGTGGCCGATCTCGCGACGCTTCGGCGAGCCGACCCGGCCGGTCTCACCGGTCGAGTACGGCGGGAAGTTGTAGTTGTGCATGTAGCGCTTGCGGTTCTCGGGGGACAGCGTGTCCACCATCTGCTCCATGCGGAGCATGTTCAGCGTGGTGACGCCCAGGATCTGGGTCTCGCCCCGCTCGAACAGCGCCGAACCGTGCACCCGGGGCAGCACGCCGACCTCGGCGGTCAGCGCCCGAATGTCGCGCGGGCCACGCCCGTCCATGCGGACCTGCTCGCGCAGCACGCGGTTGCGCACCTCGGACTTGGTCAGCGACCGGAAGGCGGCGCTGAGCTCCTTCTCCCGACCCTCGAACCGAGCGCCCAGTTCCTCGGCGACCCGGGCCTTGACCCGGTCCAGGGCCTCCTCGCGGTCGGCCTTGCCGGCGATGGTGATCGCCTCGGCGACCTCACCGCGGGCCAGCTCGGCGACGGCGTCGTAAACGTCGTCCTGGTAGTCCAGGAAGACCGGGAACTCGGTCACCGGCTTGGCGGCGACCTCGGCCAGCTCGCTCTGCGCGCGGCACAGCTCACGGATCGCCGGCTTGGCGGCCTCCAGACCGCTGGCGACGACCTCCTCGGTCGGGGCGGTGGCACCGGCCGAGATCAGGGCGACGGCGTTCGGGGTGGCCTCGGCCTCGACCATCATGATCGCGACGTCGCCGTCTTCGAGCGTGCGGCCGGCCACGACCATGTCGAAGGTGGCGCGAGCCAGCTCCTCCAGGGTCGGGAAGGCGACCCACTGGCCGTCGATGTGGGCGACGCGGGTCGCACCGATCGGGCCGGAGAACGGCAGGCCGGAGAGCTTGGTCGACATCGAGGCGGCGTTGATCGCCACGACGTCGTACGGGTGCTGCGGGTCGAGCGCGAGGATGGTCTCGACGACCTGGACCTCGTTGCGCAGGCCCTTGACGAAGGACGGGCGCAGCGGCCGGTCGATCAGCCGGCAGGTGAGGATCGCGTCCTCGCTGGGCCGACCCTCACGGCGGAAGAACGAGCCGGGGATGCGGCCCGCGGCGTACATCCGCTCCTCGACGTCGACGGTCAGCGGGAAGAAGTCGAACTGCTCCTTCGGGTGCTTACCGGCGGTCGTGGCGGAGAGAACGACCGTCTCGCCCAGCTGGGCGATGACGGAACCGGCGGCCTGGCGAGCCAGCCGACCGGTGGAGAAGGTGATCTCACGGGTGCCGAAGGACCCGTTGTCGATCACGGCGGTGCGGGATTCGGTGCCGAGTTTGGTCTCGGTCATGTGCTGTCGTGCTCCTTCGCGTCGTGGGCCCACGACATCGGGGAGCTGCTCAGCCGGCCGGTCTTCGATCGAAGCGCCCGGGTGGCCGGCATGATGCCGGGGTTCCCGGGGGCCACTACCGGAGACCGGTACGCTGACCGGCTCCCTCTCGGGTGGTCGCGCGGCCCGTGTTTCCTCAGGTGGGACGCGGTACGGGGGAGCGGCCGTCCGGCCACTCCCCCGTCACGTCACCGGCGCAGACCGAGCCGCTCGATGAGCGACCGGTAGCGGGCAATGTCCTTCTTCTGGACGTAGTTGAGCAACCGACGGCGCCGGCCGACCAGCAGCAGCAGCCCACGGCGGCTGTGGTGGTCGTGCTTGTGCACCTTCAGGTGCTCGGTCAGCTCGGCGATCCGCTTGGTGAGGACCGCGACCTGGACCTCCGGCGAACCGGTGTCGCCCTCGGCGGTCGCGTACTCCGCGCGGATGCTGGCCTTGGCTTCCTGATCGAGCGCCATGTTCTCCCTGTTTCGATGGGTTGATCAAGTGGGTGTCCGTCGTCCCGGTGGACCGGGAACGGACCGGTACCTCGCACCCGCGGCGTCGAGCAGGCACGCGAGGCCCCACGCCGGTCACCCGACGTCCCGGCAAGACTACCAGCACTCGCCGGTAACACCCGGCGAAGGGCCTCGGTGGCGGCCCGTCACCCCGCCACGA
The DNA here is from genome assembly GCF_022229015.1 of Micromonospora foliorum. Taxonomy (GTDB): domain Bacteria; phylum Actinomycetota; class Actinomycetes; order Mycobacteriales; family Micromonosporaceae; genus Micromonospora; species Micromonospora foliorum. The sequence continues at coordinate 2,670 of NZ_JAKKFF010000175.1, read as the reverse complement.
TCAGGCCAGTACGCGCCGGGTGCGCTCGACGTCCTGATTCATCTGGGCGATCAACGGCTCGATCGAGTCGTACCGGATCTGACCACGCAGGTGCGCCACGAAGTCCAGGGCCAGCCGCTCGCCGTACAGGTCGCCGCTGAAGTCCAGCGCGTACGCCTCCACCCGCCGCTCCCGGCCGGAGAAGGTCGGGTTGGTGCCCACGGACACCGCCGCAAGCAGCGGCTCGTGCTGGCCGCGGCGGATCAGCCGGGCCGCGTACACGCCGTCGGCGGGCACCGCCGCGTACCGGTGGCAGAGCAGGTTGGCGGTGGGGAAGCCCAGCTCCCGGCCCCGCTGGTCGCCCCGGACCACGACGCCCTCCACCCGGTGTGGGCGGCCCAGCGCGGCGGCCGCCGCGCCCACGTCGCCCGCGTCGACGCAGGACCGGATGTACGTGGAGGAGAAGACGGTGCCGTCCTCGGCGACCAGCGGGCCGCCCTCCACGGCGAAGCCGAACGTCTGACCCAGTCGTTCCAGCAACGCCACGTCGCCGGCGGCCCGGTGCCCGAAGCGGAAGTTGCTGCCGACCACCACCAACGCCGCGTGCAGGTGCTCGACCAGGACGTCGTGCACGAACTGTTCGGCCGGCACCCGGGAGAACTCCGGGGTGAACGGCACCACGCACAGCACGTCCACGCCGAGCGCCTCGATCAGCTCGGCCTTACGGGCCGGCTCGGTGAGCACCGCCGGGTGCGAACCGGGGCGGACCACCTCGGCCGGGTGCGGGTCGAAGGTGACCACCACCGACTGCACGCCCAGCTCGCGGGCCCGGGCCACGGCGTGCCCGATCGTCGCCTGGTGCCCCTTGTGCACGCCGTCGAAGACGCCGATGGTGACCACCGAGCGTCCCCACCCGCCGGGCGCCGCGTCGTAGCCCCGCCACCGCTGCATGCCGTTCCTCTCTGCTGTCCCGCCGGCCGGCGGGTCGACAACGCCGGCTGCGGGCCGGCGAACCTGCGTCCCGCTGTCAGGCCGGGGCGAGCACGATCTCCGCCCGAGCCCGCCCGTCCCGCTCGCTGACGATAGCGATCAGGCCGCCGGCCGGCCCGAAGACGGCGTACGGCCCGGCGAGGCCGGCCGGGTCCAGTGGCCCGCCGTGGGCGAGCACTCGGGCCTCGTCGGGGGTGGCCTCCCGGCGCGCGAAGAACCGGTCGGCCGCCGCGTCCAGTGGCAGGTTCACCACGTCCGGGGCGCGCTGCTCCAACTCGTCGAGGGTCGCCGCCTCGGCCAGGGTGAAGCCACCCACAGCGGTGCGCCGCAGCGCCGTGAGGTGCCCGCCGACGCCGAGCGCCAGGCCCGCGTCCCGGGCGATGGCCCGGATGTACGTGCCGGACGAGCAGGTCACATCCACGTCCACGTCCACCACGTCCGGCTCGCTGCGGCGGATCGCCAGCACCTCCAACCGGGAGATGGTGACCCGCCGCGCCGGCAGCTCGACGCTCTCCCCGTCGCGGACCCGCTTGTACGCCCGCTGCCCGTCGATCTTGATGGCGCTGACCGCGCTCGGCACCTGGTCGACCTCGCCGCTCAGCCCGGCCAGCGCCGACCGGATCGCGTCGTCGGTGACCTGGCCGGCCGGTACGGTGGCGGTCACGTCACCCTCGGCGTCGTCGGTGACTGTGGTCTGGCCGAGCCGGATGGTGCCGGCGTAGCTCTTGCCCGCGCCGATCACGTAGGTCAGCAGCCGGGTGGCCCGGCCGACACCGATCACCAGCACGCCGGTCGCCATCGGGTCGAGGGTGCCGCCGTGCCCGACCCGTCGGGTCTTCGCCAGTCGGCGGATGCGTGCCACCACGTCGTGCGACGTCATGCCGCCGGGCTTGTCGACCACGATCAGACCATCGGTGCTCACGTCGGCCAAGCCTGCCAGATGGCCGGTACCCGGGAGTGCGTGGGCAGGCCCCGCGTGACCCGGACGACCGGGGGCGCCAGCTGGGGCCCTCAGCGGACCGCGCCGGTCACCGCCCAACTGCCGTTGCGCAGTCGCAGCAGCAGGGCGGCCAGCCGGATCACCACGAACAGGGTGAGCCCGGCCCAGATGCCGCCCAGCCCGAGTTCGAGCGCGTACGCCAGCCAGATGGCCGGCAGGAAGCCGCCGAGCGCCGCCACGATGGTGAGGTTGCGTAGGTAACGCACGTCGCCAGCGCCGATCAGCACGCCGTCGAGGGCGAACACCACCCCGGCCAGCGGCAGCATGACGACGAACCACGGCCAGGCCACCATGGCCTGCTCGCGTACCCCCGCATCGGAGCTGAACCACGACGGCACGACGCCGGCGCCGGCGGCGACGAGCAGCGCGAAGCCCACGCCGCAGACGCCGCCGAGCAGCCCGATCCGGCGGGCGAGCGCCCGCGCCGCCGCGTCGTCGCCGGCGCCGAGCGCGGCACCGACCAGGGACTGCGCGGCGATGGCGAGGGCGTCGAGCACCAGCGCGGTGAAGAACCAGAGTTGCAGGACGATCTGGTGGGCGCCGACGGCGGCGGCGCCGAAGCGGGCGGCGACGGCGGTCGCGGACAGGAAGCTGGCCTGGAACGCCAGCCCACTCATCAGCAGGTCCCGGCTGAGAACCAGTCGCTTGCGTATCAATCTGGGTCGGGCACGCAGCGATACCCGCACACCGACCCGGGCCCC
>NZ_JAKKFF010000174.1 GCF_022229015.1 Micromonospora foliorum | reverse complement strand
CGGCACCAGCCCGCGCGGTTCCCGAGTTCGAGCCACCGTGGACACCCGCCGACCAGCCCGGCAGCGGTGGCCGATCCGTCGACCCACGGCCCGGCGGCGGCCACCCGGCCACCGAGTCCCGGGTGCCGCACCAGGCCGGCGATCGACGGCCGATGCTGCGTCCACCGGACGCGGTCCCGCCGGCCGTGCAGCCGGCACCCTGCCGGGCAGCCGACCCACGGCCACGCCGGCGGCTCAACCGGCCCGGCCTACGGCACCGGTCGAGCAGCAGGCCAGCATCACCGCCGCGGAGCGGCCAGCTCTGGAGCGCACGGCGCGCCGGGCCACCGACCCGGATCGACCCAGGGGTACCGGCACCGAGCCCACCGGCAGGGAAGTTGCCCCGTCCCGGCAGCGCGCCGCGAGCCGACCGGACCGGCCGGTCAAGCCGACCCGGGTACGCGCTCCGAAGATCAAGTTCGGAGATCGGGATCCGTCGGTCGAGTTGGCCATCACCGAGATCGCCGGCCACCTGACCTTCACACCCAACACCGTCACGGCCTGGTACTGGCTGCCCGAGGTCCGCTGGGCGTTCCGGCCGGACGCCGAACGCGAGGCGCTGCTGTCGGCGATCTCCGAGCAGTACGCCGGCCTGGCCGGCTTCCGACTGCACCTGCGCCGCACCACCCGGCCGTTCCCCGCCGACGAGTGGGCGCGCACGATCGACACCCACACCTCGGCGCCGCTGCCCGACGTACCCGGCACCACCGGCTGGGCCGATCACCTGGTCGCCGCCCAACGGCACCTGATGGCGGTCAACCACGCCGAGGGGCAGACCTACCTGGGTGTCACCTTCGCCCGCCGGTCCCTCGGCGACTCACTCACCGAGCGGGTGCTGCGCACCTTCGGCCGGGGCACCGCCGACGGCGAACGCCGCAAGCTGGGCCGCACCGTGGAGCAGTTCGACGAGGTACTCGGCGCGTTCGGCATGCGTGGCCGGCGGGTCACCGCACAGGAGTTGGAGTGGCTGCTCTACCGCTCGGTGGCGCTGTGCATGTCGCCGCCGAGCACCCTCTCCCCCGTCACCGACGGGCGCTGGGAGCGCGGCGACCTGCTCGCCATGACCGAGCAGGTCGAGCGCTACCGCACCCCGTACGGCTCGACGGTCAAGCTGGTCAATCGGATGACCGGCGAGGAGCGGCACGTGGCCGTGCTCGCGGTCGGCCGGATGGAGCCGCTGGAGATCCCGGAACGGCACGAGCCGTGGCTGCACTTCCACGAGCGGCTGCCCTGGCCGATGGAAATCTCCACCCGGGTCGACATCCTCGGCTCCGGTGACTCCTTCCGCAATCTCGAACACCGGCTGCGGATGATCCGCTCGCAACAGCTCGACTACGCCGAGCACGGCATCGACGCTCCCCCGGAACTGGAACGACTGGCGAAGCGCGCGCTGGTGATCGGCGACGAGATGACCACCGGCCTGCCGGTCGACTCGGCCCGTGCGCACGGCTGGCACCGGATCGCGGTCGGCGGCCGGACCAGGGAGGAATGCCTGGAGCGCGCCCGCCGACTCATCCAGCTCTACTCCCGGGAGCTGCGCATCTCGCTGCAACACCCGAAGAACCAGGACTGGCTGGCCCGCGAGTTCATCCCCGGCGAGCCGATCGCCAACACCGGCTACGTCCGCCGCATGCCCGTGCCGTTGCTCGCCGCCGCGCTCCCCCAGGCCGCATCGAACGTGGGCGACCGGCGGGGCGACCTCATCGGCCGGACCGCCGGCACCTGCCGCCGCCCGGTCTTCCTCGACCTGCACTTCCCCATGGAGGTCCGGGAACGCTCCGGGCTCGCGGTCTTCGTCGCCGAACCGGGCGGTGGTAAGTCGACCCTGCTCGGCGCGCTGGGCTACCTGGCCGCCCGTCGAGGTGTCCAGGTGACCCTGCTCGACCCGTCCGGGCCGCTGGCCCGCCTCTGCGCGATGCCTGAGCTGCGCCCGTACTCCCGGGTGTTGAACCTGACCGGCTCGGAGCACGGCACCCTGGCGCCCTACTCGCTCATCCCGACACCGCTGCGCTCCGAGTTCGGCAGCGGGGCCGCCGGTGACCGGGAGTTCGAGATCGCGGTCTCCAACGCCCGAGCCGAGCGGCGGATGCTGGTCCAGGACATCTGCATGATGCTCGTCCCGCCGCAGGTGGCCAGGGAGGCGTCGACCGCCACCCTCTTCCGGCACGCCGTCCGCCAGGTCCCCGCCGAGGAGACCTCCACCCTGGACGACGTGGTGAGCTGCCTCGGGCGGCTCGACGACGACGCCGGCAAGGAACTGGCCAACCTCCTGCTGGACACCGCCGAGATGCCACTGGCCATGCTCTTCTTCGGCCGACCGCCGGAAGGGCTGCTCGGCGCCGACGCGGCGCTCACCGTGATCACCATGGCCGGGCTACGGCTGCCCGACCTCAAGATCGAACGGGAGTACTGGTCGGCCGAGGAGGCCCTGGCCCTGCCGATGCTGCACACCGCGCACCGGCTGGCCGTCCGTCGCTGCTACGGCGGCTCCATGTCGTCCCGCAAGCTCGTCGGCCTCGACGAGGCGCACTTCATGGAGGGCTGGCGGTCCGGGCGCTCCTTCCTGGTCCGGCTCGCCCGTGACTCCCGCAAGTGGAACCTGGCCGCGCTTGTCGCCTCGCAGAACCCCAAGGACATCCTCGGCCTCGACGTGCAGAATCTCGTCTCCACCGTCTTCGTCGGCCGGATCGCCGAGGACGCCGAGATCGCCTCCGAAGCCCTGCGACTGCTGCGGGTGCCGGTCAACGACGGGTACGAGGCCACGCTCGCCTCGCTCTCCGCCGCCGACACCAGCTCGTCCAGCCGGCTCGGCTTCCGTGAGTTCGTGATGCGCGACGTCGACGGTCGGGTGCAGAAGGTCCGCGTCGACGTCTCGTACGTCGAGGGTCTGCTGGACCACCTCGACACGACGCCCGCCGCGATCGCCGCGGCGGCCGGAGTCCTGCCGAGCATCCCCCTGCCGGATCTGGAGGCGTGACATGGCTAGGGCCTGGGTCAAGGTCCTCGGTCGAACCGAGGCGGAAAGCCGTGACCAAGGCCCTGGGGTCCGGGCAAGGATCGTGTCGTTCCTGCTCGCCCTTGGCGTACTGGCCGGGGCCTCCCTCACCTGGCCACTGATCGGCGCGGAGGCCGCAGCCGCGGCGCCGCCCGCCGCCCAGGCCCGCGCCGACCTCTGCACGACCGCCGAATGGCAAGCCGACTTCCGCGCCTGCGTGGCAAAGTTAGAAGCGGTCGCCGACGACCAGGTCACGTGCCGCAACGCACCGACCCCGGGTACGCCGGACTCCGGGCTCGCCGGTTGGTTCGCCGCTGCGCCACCGACGGACGCCGCGAATGGAGTAGCTGGTCGGTACAGCCTCTATGGCTACGGTGGCTACAGCTATAACACCTATGACATCGACGGTGGCTGCGCCTCAAGCGTGCTTCATCCGGACTACAAGTTCACCACGACGATCGCCAATGGCGAGTTTATGGCCGCCACGGCAATCATCGGCGCGTCAAATGCGCTGAGAGAGCGCGCCTGGGACCCCGGTTCGATGTGGGGATGGGCTGACCCGCTTGTCGAACAGGCGACTAAGGCCGTTTACCAGAAGGTGTTCAGCGTCTTCGGCATCGTCACCCTGTGCGTGGTGGGTCTCTACCTGCTCTGGCGCTCCCGCCAGTCGGACATGAGCAATGCGATGACGACGGCAGGGTGGGCGCTACTGGTGATGGTGGCGGTCACCGCGCTGGCGGCTTGGCCGGTCAAGTCAGCGAACATCGCCGACGGTGCACTTGTCACCAGCCTCGGAGTGGTACATGACGCCGTTGGGCCCCAGGCGAAGGAGCCGGATCCAGGACGATGCATCGATCCTGACCGCTGCAAGGACCTTCGAACCCCTGCCGTCCGAGCCAGCGACACCGCTACCGAGACGATGCTGTACCGAAACTGGCTCCGCGGAGTGCTTGGCTCGGCCGACAGTGAGACCGCCCGTAAGTACGGTCCGGCACTCTACGACGCGAAGGCACTTTCCTGGGAGGAGGCCGAGAAGCTACGCGCCAACTCGGCCACTCGGCCAGCGACGATCAAGGCCAAGCAGCAGCAGTGGGCGCGGGTGGCGCAGCAGATCAAGACCGAGGACCCAGAGGCGTACGAATACCTCCAGGGCGTGCGCGATATGGATCGGGTCGGCGCGGGGTTCATCGCCGTGCTCGCGGCCGCACTCTTCGCGATGTTCGACCTGACCGCTTCGCTACTGGTCCTGCTGGGTTTCCTGATCTTCCGGTGGGCGGTGATCGCGGCACCCATCCTGGGCACCATCGGTCTACTCCGGCCGGCCAGCGCTGGCCTACGCCGGTTGGCGAACGCCGTTGTCGCCGCGCTGTTCAACATCGCCATCTTCGGCACCGGAGCAGCCATCTATCTGTTCGCCGTCGACCTGATCATGAGCACCCCCACCATGCCAGGTTGGCTTCAGGTGGTGCTGGTGTGGCTCTGTGGAGTGGTCGGATGGTTGCTGCTGCGGCCGTACCGGCGAATCACCCAACTCGGCGGCAAGGACAGCAGCGAAGCGGTCAGCTCGGCCGGGTCCTGGCACCGCCGGTTCTTCCGCGACATGCGCACCGCCGCGCGGCTGGACGTGGCCGAGCCGGGCGGAACCGCCGAGCCGGTGGGTGGACGTCGACGGTCGCCCGACGCCGAGCAGACCCGGCTACGTCCGGAGGCACGGCGGGAGGACCCGGTCCCGGTGCCGAGCGCTGCGGCCGAGGGCCGACGCGCAGACGCGGTGCGCCCCGATGGCCGGGAGCGGCCCGACGAGGCGCCGGCGGAGGAGGACGGAGGTCGGAACCGCCCGGTCGCCCCGCAGCCCCGACGCCGACAGCCAGCGACCTGGACCGAGCCGGATGTACCGGCTGAGAACCCGTCGTTCGTGGTCTACCGCCCGGGATCCACCGAGCGAGCACCGGATCGCACCGGACCCCGGGTGCGCTCAGAGGCGAGGTGACAGTCATGCGACGGGCGTTGGAGTTCCTCTTCACTCGGGCGCTGCGGTCCCGGCTGGGCGTTGCGCTGGTGATCGGGATGGTGGTCGTCGGCGTACTCGGGGCGACCCGGCTGATCTCCAACCCAGTGGATTCAGCCGATGGGTTGAGTAGCCGTCCGGATGGGCCGATCATCACCGTGGACCCGACGGCCGGCGACGATGGTCTGCTCAACAGCGCGGCTCCGCCATCACCCGTGACGTCGCCCGGCGCGCGCACGCCCGAACAGACCGCCGACCGCTTCGCCAAGGCCTGGCTGGGCCGTCCCGGAATGACCGCCGAGGAGTGGCAGGCTGGCCTACGGCCGCTCTCCACGCCGGCGCTGAGGGAGAAGTTGGCCGGCGCCGAGCCCGAGAGCGTGCCCGCCGAGAAGGTCACCGGTCCTCCGACCATGCGGGAGCGGACCGAGACATTCGTCGAGTTGTTGCTCCCCCTTGATGCCGGCGGGCTCCGGTTGGAGCTGGTCACCTCCGACGATGGCTGGCTGGTCGACGTTCTGGACTGGGAGCGGCCATGAACGACGTCGGTAGCGCCGAAACCCGCCGCGGGCCGATCCGGCTCGGTCTGGTCGCCGCAGTGCTCACCGGGATGCTGCTCCTGCTCTGCTGTACCGGCGGCACCGCGGCGTTCTTCCTCACCGGGCTCGGCGGCGACGCCGAGAACGGGGACGCCCTGGCGGGCAAGGAGTGCGGACCGGTCCGAGCGGTGAACATTGCGGGCAAGCTGCCGCGGTTCGCCGAGTACGGCGACACCCAGGTTCGCAATGCCGCGATCATCATCAAGGTCGGCCAGGACATGGGCGTGCCCTCGCGAGGCTGGGTGGTGGCCCTGGCCACCGCGATGCAGGAATCCGCGCTGCGCAACCTGGCGAACAGCGGCGTGCCTGCGTCCCTGGCTCTGCCGCACGAGGGCGTTGGCGCGGACCACGACTCGTTGGGCCTGTTCCAGCAGCGGCCGGGGTGGGGCAGTGTCGCCGAGCGGCTGACCCCCGCGTACGCGGCCCGCAAGTTCTACGAAAAGCTCGTCAAGGTGGAGAGCTGGCAACGCCGACCGCTCACCGTGGTGGCGCAGCGGGTGCAGGTCAGCGCATACCCGGACGCATACGCCAAACACGAAGAGGTGGCCAGCCGGATCGTGGACGCGCTGGCCGGCGGCGCGGCCCGCACCGTCGAGATCAACGGCAAGGCGGTGTGCAACGCGGCCGAGCGCGGCCAGATCGCCGCCTCAGGCTGGACCGCGCCGATCCCTGGAAGAGTCGGCTCCGGTTTCCGCACCGCCAGCCGCCCCAGTCACAACGGAGTCGACATCGGCGCGGCCAAGGGCACCGAAATCCGCGCGGCAGCGACCGGTCGGGTGCTGGTTTCGACCTGCGACGAGGACCAGCGCGGCCGCCAAGACTGCAACGTGGACGGATTTCCCGGCAAGGGGGGCTGCGGCTGGTTCGTCGACCTGCTGCACGCCGGCGGCTACATCACCCGGTACTGCCACATGGTGGTTCAGCCCTTCGTCAAGAAGGATCAGATCGTGACGGCCGGCCAGGTGATTGGCAAGGTCGGCAGCAGTGGCAACTCCTCCGGCCCGCACCTGCATTTCGAGGTGCACCTGCGCAACAACCGCAGCGCGTCCGGCGCGGTGAATCCGGTCCCCTTCATGCGCGAGCGGGGCGCTCCGCTGCGCGCCGCTGAGTGAGGCCACCACAGGTATGAGCGGACCGTTACCCGACCCCTTCGCCGACCAGCCCGACTGGGCACCGCAGCCGCCGAGACCGCTCGCCATCGTCCCCGCGACGGAGCGGGTCGAGCTTCGGGGGCGACGGGTGCTGGTCGGGCTGCCCGGGATGGGTTGGCGCGGCGACCTGCGCGCGGACGACCGGGTGGTGCAGAGCGCCCGGACCTACGTGCCGGTGATCCCCGAGCACGAGTGGTACCGGGCCGAAGCCGACCAGGTCGAGGTGTTCGCGCCGCTGGTGCCGGTAGAGCGGGTCTGGGTCGAGACCGTCGGCAGCCGACCTGGGATGGAAAGCGCCCGGGACTCGGGCATCCGGTTGGTCTCGCTGGACGGCCCGGCACACCGGACCCCCACACCGGTCTTCGAAGCGGACGCGGTCACCGGTCGGCGGGTGGTGCACGTCGAGGGTGGTCTGGAGCACCGCGACCTTCGAGCGGTCACCGAAACCTACTCGGGCGCCGAGGGGGACATCTGCGTGCGAATCACGCCGGAGGTGGAGTGGTACCGCTGGGCCTGGCGCGGCCAGTCACCCACCACGCTGGAGGTTCCGGTTCACCTTTTGTGGATTGAGTGAGGATCAACCTAACTTTAGGCCGCCACAAACGCGCCAGCCCTCCTGCTTCACCACGTCGAACCGCCAGTTGTCCGTCAGGCTTTGGGGAACGCCATCCACGGTGGCGCTGCGCCGAATTACCGTCACAACGGAGGCGGTATCACCATGGGAGTCAACGTCAAGGCTGCCCCAGCTAACGAGAATGGTGACGCCGAGTTGTTGTTCCCGCGCGAGCAGATCGGTCCGCAGAGCGTGTAACGCCTCCAACTGCGACCCGCTCTCGCAGGTGAAGAGGTCTGCTCTTGTGTCATTGCGATCCACGAGGAACGCGCGCAGATAGTTGTCCACCACCACGTCGGGTTCGCTGCGATCCGGGGTTGAGGCGCGGGTGTACCAAACATAAGCGGTTGCGACCCCGCCAAGGCAGAGCAGGGCGAGTACGCCGGCAACGACCGTGAGCACGGTCCGCATCCGGCGGCGGGGCGGCTGCGGTGCCGGCGTTGCCGGGGCGGGCGGCAGCTGCTCGGACGGTGTCCTCTGGGCCGGTACGCGGGAGACCTGGGAACCGGCGGGGGGCTGCACTGATTCCACCTCCTGAAGTTATCGGCTGGACGCTCCGGAGCCAATGCCTCAGGTCCAGCGGATCGTGACGGACCCCTCCCCACCGGTGAGATCCACGACAACACCGGCGCAGCGCCGAGGCACCTCCCGGAGGTGCGCCCTCGGCTGGGATACCGTCTCTGCTTGGGGAGGGGTTGCCAACCTCGGGTAGAGGGGGTGGACGCGGTGGCCGGTCCGAAGGCTCGCACGAACCGCGCCGCAGCCCTGCACCGCCGGGCGACGGTGGTCGCGACCGCGGCTGCCGGGATCCTGGACGAGACGCGGCCGGCTCCGGCGGATCAGCGCCGTCAGTACGAGGTGGCCGACCGGTTACGGACGGCTGCGGCCGTGCTGGCTCCGGGTTGGGCGGGCGCTGCACTGGATTCACTCACCGTGAACTCGCCGGCGGGTGATGGTCCGCCGCCGTTCGTGCGGGTCGGTACCGCGGCGCCGTTGGACGACGCTCGTTTTCCCGCGTTGGTGCCACTTGTCGGCACCGGTCACCTCAGTGTGGACGCTGACGCGCGGGACCCGCGGGTGGCGGGCTTGCTCCGGGCCGTACTCCTGCGGTTGTTGGGGGCGGCACCAGCGGGTGCTCTGCTGATTCGCGCGGTGGATGCCACCGGGGCTGTGCTGACGCCGTTCGGGGCGCTCGCGGATGCCGGCCTGTTGCCGCCACCGGCGGTGGACGTGGCGGGTCTGCGCGCGGTGCTGACCGAGGCTGAGCAGTGGGTCACGCCGGGGGCGAGTGGGCGGCGCCGTCACGATCGGACGCTGTTGCTGGTGGTTGCCGCGCTGCCGGAGTCGGCCGGTCCGACCGATCTGGCGCGGATCGAGACGTTGGCCGAGCAGGGGCCGGCCGCCGGGCTGCACCTGGTGGTGGCGGGTTGGCCGCCGGCCGGCCCGTACTCGGCTCGGGCACCGCTGCCGCACGCCACGCCGTTGGCCCTGCGTAATGCGTACGCGCTGTTGGGCGATCCGCCGGGGGCGTCGTTCGCCGGGCCGGGCGCCGACCCGCCGGGCGGTTTGAACTCGCCGGTCTTCGTCGAGTCGGACCCGTCGGCCGAACTGGTCGACGCGGTGTGTCGGCGGCTCGCCGAGCAGGTGGAGGCGGGCTCGCGGTTGGCGTTGGGTGCTCTGCTGCCGCCGACGGGTGAGCGGCTGTGGGAGTCCGACTCGGCCGACGGGCTGACCACGACGGTCGGCGATGCCGGGGGCCGGTCGGTGCCGCTGGGTTTCACCGAGTTGACCCCGCACTGGCTGGTGAGTGGCCGCTCTGCGGCGGGCCGCGCGGCGTTCCTGACCACCGCGCTGCTCGGCCTGGCCGCCCGGTACGGCCCCGACGATTTGGCGTTCTACCTGGTGGATCTCGGCGACGGCGAGTCCTTCGTGGAGTTTCTGCAGACCGAGCGGGACCGGTCGTGGGTTCCGCAGGTGCGCGCGGCCGCGATGGCCGCCGACCGGGAGTACGTCCGGGATCTGCTCGACGAGTTGACGGCCGAGGTCCAGCGTCGCACGGAGGCGGGTACCCGGGCCGGCGGGCAACGCTTCGCGGAGCTGCGTCAGCACCAGCCGCTGCCACGGATCGTCTGTGTGTTGGACAATGTGCCACTGCTCTTCGCCGAGCGGGACCGGCTGGCTGCCGAGGTGGCCGCCCAGTTGGACGGGCTGGCCCGGGCCGGTCGGGCGTACGGCGTGCATCTGGTGTTGGCCGGCGCGGGCGAGTTGGGGCTGAGTGCGCGCGCCGACGCTGGTCATCGGGATTCGGTGCTCGGGCAGTTTCCGGTGCGGGTGGCGCTGCCGGGGGGCAGTCCGGTGCTGGAGCCGACGAACGACTCGGCGGCCGGTCTGCCGGTGGGCAGCGCGGTGGTGAACACGGCCGGCGGGCTCGGCGGCCCTCGGGGTGCGATCCGGGGTCACGAACGGTTGATTCGTCACCCGGATCCGCAGGATCATCCGGAGGTCGTGGAGAAGCTGCGGCACGAGTTGTGGGCGGCCCGGCCGGCCGGGTCGGTGCCGCCGGTGGTCTTCGCGGGTTACGCCCGGCCGCTGTTGGGCAACGACCCGCGCCAACGGGCGGCTCTGGCGGGGCAGGCGCACGGGCCGGCCGCTCTGCTGGGCCGGGCGGTGGACGTGGCCCGCACGACGGTCGCCGTGCCGTTGGGGCCGGCGGCCGGGCGCAACCTCGCGGTGTTGGGCTCGGGCACCGCGGCCGGCGGGCTGTTGGCGACGGCGGCGCGGAGCACCTCGGCGCACCACGCACCGGGCACCGCCCGCTTCCTGGTGGCGGCACCGGACCCGGGCTCCCGGGCGCTGGCGGAGGCGTTGACGGCCGACTTGGCGACCCGGCATCCGGCCGAGTTGGTGGATTTGCCGACGCTGCTCGCGGACGCGGCCGACGAACTGCCGACGTACCTGGTGGTCTTCGGGCTGGACCGGCCGGGCCCTCGGGAGCTGCCGGTGGACCGGCTGCGGTCGCTCCTGCGGGACGGGCCTCCGGCGGGGAGACATCTGCTCGGCTGGTGGCGTGCGGTGCCGCCGTTCGCCGCGTTGTTCGAGCCGGCGGGCGAGGTCGACAAGCTGACCGCCGTGGCCGTGCTGGACGTGCCGGTCGCGCAGCTCACCGCGGTCTTCGGTCGGCCGGTCGAGTGGCAGGCGCGCCCGGATCGGGCGGTGCTCTGGGACGGTCCGGGCGAGCGGGGCACGGTCCTGGTGCCGTTCGCCGACGAGGCCGGCTGATCGGGTGGCGCGCGTGGGGGGTGTGGAGGTGGGTCCGAACGCGACGCTGACCGGGCCGGGGCCGCAGCGGACCGCTGCGGCGACCGGCGACGTCACGCCGCCGTCGGTCGATCCCAGTACGGCCTGGGTGGAGTACCTTGCGGCCGCCCGCCAATTGGACGGGGTGCGCCGGAGCGCGGCTGCCGCTGCCGGTGAGCAGGCCCGGTCGGCGGAGGCGGCCCGGGAGGAGTTGACGGTGCTCCGTACCGGGCTGGCGAGCCAGCAGGAACGGCTGCGCGAGTTGGGCGTACCGGCGATCTCCCTGGTGCCGTCGCCGCCGGAGCTGACCGAGGCCGCCCGGTCGATGGCGGGTGGCCCGGCGGCCGTGCTGGCGGCGCTGCGGGCCGCGCGGGGTTGGGCCGAGGCGGCGGACGCGGCGCTGGCCGCGCGCCGCCGGATCCGGCCGGGATCCTGGCCCGCGCGAGCGCGCAACCTCCTGGTGTACGGGCCGTTCGCGCTGCTGGTGCCGCTGATCCAGGTCGTGGTTCTGGCGGCGACGGGGGTCGGACCGGCCACCGTGGCGGCGTTGATCTGCGGGCTGCCGATGCCGGCGGTCGCGTTCGTCGCCGGTTGGATCGGCATCGGGCGGTTGTTCCGGGTCAGCCCGACCGAGCGGCTGGACCGGACGGTGCGGTTCGGCGCGTTGGTGTGCCTGGTGCCGGCAGTGTTGGCCACGGCCGGTCTGCTGCTGGCCCTGCTCGCTGGCTGACCCGGGCGGAAACCCGCCCGCCTGGAAGCCCGCCTACCCGGAAACCCGCCCGCCGGAAAACCGTGCGGCCGAATACCGCCCGGACCGAAGCGCCCAGCCGGGAACCGTGCGGCCGAAAGCCGCCCGCCGGGCCGGGACAACCGGAACGCGACGGCCGGCCGTCCCGGAAGGGTGTCGGCCGGCCGTGGTGCGTCGGGGGTGTCAGCGGGGGATGATCAGCGCCATCGCCTCGGCCCGCGACTTGGAGTCCGTCTGCAGGATGCCGCGGACGGCCGACGTGATGGTCTTGGCACCGGATTTCTGGATGCCGCGCATCGCCATGCACATGTGCTCGCATTCGAGCACGACGACGACGCCGCGTGGTGCGAGCTTGCTCATCAGCAGGTCGGCGACCTGCGAGGTGAGCCGCTCCTGCACCTGCGGGCGACGGGCGAAGACCTCGACGAGTCGGGCCAGCTTGGACAGGCCGGTGATCCGCCCATCGGGGCCGGGGATGTAGCCGATGTGCGCGCTGCCCCGGAACGGCAGCAGGTGGTGCTCGCAGAGGCTCATCACGTCGATGTCCCGGACGATGACCAGCTCTTCGTGGTTGGCCTCGAAGGTGGTGCTGAGCACCTGGGCCGGGTCGACCCGCAGGCCGGCGAAGAGTTCGGCGTACGCGCGGGCGACCCGGGCCGGGGTCTGCTGGAGTCCGTCGCGGTCCGGGTCCTCGCCGACCGCGATCAGGATCTCGCGGACGGCCTTCTCGATCCGGCCGAGGTCGACCGCTTCCTCGACGGGGCGGCCGGTCAGCTTGCCGCTGATCAGCCGTGCGGCCACGTAGTCCAGCTCGTCGTCGCCGTCGGGTTCGGTCGCGGAGACGGCCAGCTCCCGGTGTGGGGAACTGGCCGTCGGGTCGTTGCTCAGTGCGTGCCGTCCGAGTTGTTGGACGGCGCCACGCCGCCGACCGACGCCTGCGCGCCGTCGGCCTCGGCCTGCGCCTTGAGCTTGTCCTTCTCCGCAGGGGTGAGCACGGGCGGCTCGGTGGAGGGCTGACGCTTGCCGAAGCCGTTGTACGGTGCCAGCGGCGGGCGCTTGACCACCCGGGAGCAGATCCGCGCCATGTCGGCCGTGGAGAGGGTCTCCTTCTCCATCAGCTCGAGCACGATGTTGTCCAGGACGTCCCGGTATTCCACCAGGATCTCCCAGGCCTCGTCGTGCGCCAGCTCGACCAGTGCCCGCATCTCGCCGTCGATCTCGGCGGCCACCGAGTCCGAGTAGTCCCGCTCGTGGCCCATGTTGCGGCCGAGGAACGGCTCGTCCCCGCTGGTGCCGTACTTGATCGCGCCGAGCTTGGAGCTCATGCCGTACTGGGTGATCATCGCGCGGGCCAGTTGGGTGGCCTTCTCGATGTCGTTGCCGGCACCGGTGGTGGGCTCGTGGAAGACCAGTTCCTCGGCGGCGCGACCGCCCAGCGCGTACGCCAGGGTGTCGATCATTTCGGCGCGGGTCTGGGTGTACTTGTCTTCCGTCGGGAGCACCAGGGTGTGGCCCAGCGAGCGACCACGGGACAGGATCGTCACCTTGTGCACCGGCGCGGCGTGCGGCAGCGCCCAGGCGACCAGAGCGTGACCACCCTCGTGGTACGCGGTGATCTTCTTTTCCTGGTCGCTCATCACCCGGGTCCGCCGCTGCGGACCGGCGACCACCCGGTCGATCGACTCTTCCAGCGAGTCGTTGGTGATCGCCCGCTGCTCCTTGCGAGCGGTGAGCAGGGCCGACTCGTTGATCACGTTGGCCAGGTCGGCGCCGCTGAAGCCCGGCGTGCGACGGGCCACCGCGTCGAGGTCGACGTCGGGCGTGAACGGCTTGCCCTTGGCGTGCACCCGCAGGATGGCCTTGCGGCCCTCCATGTCGGGGGCGTCCACCGGGATCTGCCGGTCGAACCGGCCCGGGCGCAGCAGCGCCGGGTCGAGGATGTCCGGCCGGTTGGTGGCGGCGATCAGGATCACGCCGCCCTTGGTGTCGAAGCCGTCCATCTCGACGAGGAGCTGGTTGAGCGTCTGCTCGCGCTCGTCGTGACCGCCACCCATGCCGGCGCCACGGTGCCGGCCGACGGCGTCGATCTCGTCGACGAAGACGATCGCCGGGGCGTTCGTCTTGGCCTGCTCGAACAGGTCACGGACCCGGCTGGCGCCGACACCGACGAACATCTCCACGAAGTCGGAACCGGAGATCGAGTAGAAGGGCACCCCGGCCTCACCTGCGACCGCGCGGGCCAGCAGCGTCTTGCCGGTGCCGGGCGGGCCGAACAGCAGCACACCCTTCGGGATCTTGGCGCCCAGGGCCTGGTACTTGGCCGGGTTCTGCAGGAAGTCCTTGATCTCGTACAGCTCTTCGACGGCCTCCTCGGCACCCGCGACGTCCGCGAAGGTCGTCTTCGGAGTGTCCTTGGTGATCATCTTGGCCTTGGACTTGCCGAAGTTGAGCACCCGGGAGCCGCCGCCCTGCATCTGCGACATGAAGAACAGCAGCAGGAGCACGAGCAGCGCGATCGGCAGCAGGTTGACCAGCAGGCTCACCCAGATGCTGTCCGAGGAGACCTTGGCGTCGGCCGGGCCGGTGACCCGGTTGTTCGCCTTGGCGTCCAGCACCTCGTTCCAGATCTGGTCGCCAGCCTGGTACGGGAACTGGGCCTCGATCTTGTTCGTCTCGGTCTTACCGAACTTGGTCTTCTGGGCCAGGTCCAGCTGGAGCGTCTGCTCCTTGTCCTGGAAGACCACCTTGTTGATCTTGGCGGTGTGCAACTGATCGAGCGCAACGGAAGTGTCCACGCGGTGGTAGCTGGGACCACTGGTGAACAGCTGACTGAGCACAACGGCGCCGAGGATGACCAGGATGATCCAGACCACCGGTCGGCGGAAGAAACGCGTACGTTCCATACTGTTGTCGAGCGCCGGAGCGCCCGCATCCTCCTGATCGACGTCCTGACCGTCTGATGGTGTCGCCGCGTTGAGCGGCGGCCGGAGCCGCCGTGCGGGCCGGCCTCGACCCCGAGGCGCGAAAACTGCCGCGCCGCGGTCATTCGACGGTACACCGTGTACGCGAGGAGTGAGCTTGCGAGCCCCGCAGTCGTGCACCATCGAAAGCCGGCGTGGCGGGGAGTCCGACTCGGCCACCCGAGCGCCCGGTCACGCGATCGAGGGGGTCGAGCGCGGAGTAACCTCCGGGCCACCGTGGTACACGGTAACCGCAACAGCTGAGAGCGCGCTGAACGTCGGCTCGATGAATACCGATGCGAGTCGGGCTCATGCCGACCGGCGGGCCGCCCGACGGGGTCGGGCCCGGCGTCAGGAGCGGGCGTAGACCTCGGGCTTGAGCACTCCGACGTAGGGCAGCTCCCGGTAGCGCTCACCGAAGTCGAGGCCGTACCCGACCACGAACTCGGTGGGGATGTCGAAGCCGACGTACTTCACCGGGACCGGCACCTTTACCGCGTCCGGTTTGCGGAACAGGGCGACCACCTCGACGCTCGCCGCCGAACGCGACTCGAGGTAGCGCAGCAGCCAGGAGAGCGTGAGCCCGGAGTCGACGATGTCCTCGACGACGACCACATGCCGACCGGCGATGTCCCGGTCCAGGTCCTTGAGGATGCGGACCACCCCGGAGGATGTGGTGCCCTGGCCGTAGGACGAGATGGCCATGAAGTCGAGCTCCGCCGGGGGGCCGTTACGGCCAAGCGCCCGGGCGAAGTCCGCCATGAACATCACCGCGCCCTTGAGTACGCACACCAGCAGCAGCCCGTCGCCCACGTGGGCGTAGTCGGCGGAGACCTGCTTGGCCAGCTCCGCCGTCTTCTCGCGGATCTGCGCCTCGGAGATGATCACGTGGTCGATGTCGGCGTCGTACCAGGAGCCGTCAGCCATGACTCCTAGCCTGCCGTACGTCGGATGGCCTCCGTCGGCGGGGCCGCACCTTTTGGCGCGGTCCCGCCAAGGATTATCGGCGCAAATAGCCCTAACCACATCAGTTGGTGCGTGACCGCCAGCGGCGGCCGTCGTCGCTGGGCTTCCAGTCGGCCGAGTCGTGACTGTCGACGGTGAGGCCGGCCGCCGAGGCGGCGACGAGCAGGACGAGGAACAGGAGGAAGAGCAGGAACTCCATGGCGGCGCTCGCTTTCGCATGATTGCTGTCGGTTTCGCCGCCGGTGCGCACCGGACTGAGACCAGTCTGCGATCCCACGAGACGTTCGGACAGTGGCAGGAATGCCATTGGTCATCGATTTACTGCCACCTGTTGGGTTACCCTCGTCACATGCTGCGGTCCGTTGCCGTCCTCGCCCTCGACCAGGTCGCTCCCTTCGAGCTCGGCGTACTCGCCGAGGTGTTCGGCACCGACCGGACGGCCGACGGTTTTCCCGCCTACCGCTTCCAGGTGTGCAGCCCGGACGGCGCCCCCGTGCGTACCTCGTCCGGCTTCCACCTCACCCCACACGCGGACCTCGGCCCGGTCGACGAGGCCGATCTGGTGGCCATCCCCGCGCACAGCCAGGGCACCACCGTCCCCGGCCCGGTGCTCGACGCGCTTCGCCGGGCCGACGCCCGCGGCGCCCACCTGTTCAGCGTCTGCTCCGGAGCCTTCCTGCTCGGCGAGGCCGGGCTGCTCGACGACCGCGAGTGCACGACCCACTGGCGGTACGTGGACGAGCTGCAACGCCGGCACCCGCGCGCCCGGGTGCGCTGCAACTCGCTCTACGTCCAGGACGGTCGGCTGCTCACCAGCGCCGGCACGGCGGCCGGCATCGACGCGTGCCTGCACCTGATCCGCCAGGAGCACGGCTCGGCCACCGCGACCCGGCTGGCCCGGCGGATGGTGGTCCCGCCGCACCGCGACGGCGGCCAGTCCCAGTACGTCGAGGCACCCATCCCGAAGGCGCCCGAGGCACCCACCCTCGAACCGGTGCTGGAGTGGCTGATGGGTCACCTGGACCGGACGACCACCGTGGAGGAGTTGGCCGCCCGCGCCGGCATGGCACCCCGTACGTTCGCCCGCCGGTTCCGCGCCGAGACCGGCACCACCCCGCACGACTGGCTCACCAACCAGCGGGTGCTGCTCGCCCGACGGCTGCTGGAGGAGACCCCGTTGAGCGTGGAGGCGGTCGCCGACCAGTCCGGCTTCGGCGACGCCGCCGCGCTACGCCACCACTTCACCCGCCGGGTCGGCGCCACCCCGCACAGCTACCGGACCACCTTCCGGGACCGGGCGCACAGCGGCTGAGACCGGCCGGCCGGGCACCACCCACATGGCCTTTGCGCTGCTTCACTCCAGGAAACACCCGAGGGCCCGCGGTGTTGCCCGGGTTGAAGCAGAGCAAAGGGGGC
>NZ_JAKKFF010000173.1 GCF_022229015.1 Micromonospora foliorum | reverse complement strand
GGCGCGGGCGGGGGCACGGACGCGGGCGCGGGCACGGACACGGGCGGGGGCACGGACACGGGCGGGGTGGCTTAGTGGGGGTGGGTTTGGTGATGGGTGGCTAGGACGTCGGCGCCGAAGTCGCTGGCGGGGCGGCGCAGCACGGTGTGCGCGTGGTTGCCGTCCGCGGTGGTGTTGTCGTACTCGATCAGCAGGTCGTCGCCCTGCACCCGGTAGTAGTGCCGGCGACCGGGGTGGGTCGGGCCGGCCCAGGCGAAGTGCAGCGGGCCGGTGTCCAGTCGAGCCGCCTCCCGGATGGCCAGTTCGGGCGGCAGTCGGTCGAGGTAGAGGGCGACCACCTGGTTGAGCAGCGCGCGGCCGGTCGGTCCCAGGCGTTGCGCCGGTACGCCGAGCGGCTCCAGTGGCGCGTCGACCCGCCCGCGGGTGGCGCTGATGATGTCCGCCGGCGCCTCGTCGGCGATGATCGCGGCGGCCCGTTCGGCCGGGCCCAGCGCGTCGAGCAGGGCGCGGGCTAGGTCCTCCTCGACGCCGAGCGGGCGGGAGACGGGCCGGCCGGCGTAGCGGACCGCGGCCGGGTTGGCGCCGAAGAAGATCGGCGCGGGGGAGACCTGACCGTCGACCACGGTCATGTTCACCGACAGGTGGTGCCCTTCGAGTCGCCAGGCCCAGCGGTCGTCGCGCGCAGGGTCGCCGAACACGGCCACCCAGTAGTCGGCGCTGTGTCGCCCGCGCTGCCAGCCCTCGGCCCGGTCCAGCACCTCCTCCAGCGAGATGATCGCCATGGCCTGCGCGTACGCCGAGTGGCTGAGCGCGGTGGCCAGGAGCCGGTGCGCGGCCTTGCGGGCGGTGACGTCGAGCTCGGCGAGGCAGACGCCCGGTCGGGGTCGGGGCCGGTACTCCAGCCAGCGTCGGGCCGCCTCGTCGTCGAAGGAGTGCACGGCGCTCTCGCGGGCGGCGGGGTTGAGCGCGGTCAGCAGCGCAATGCTGGCGGCCCGCATCTGCTCCGGCAGAGGATCTTCCACCGACCCTGTATACCGGCCGGCCGTGCCGGTGTCAGCCGACGCGCAGCAGCGCCGTCATCTCGGGCAGGTCGAAGAAGTTCGCGGTCTCGACGGCCGAGGGGTTGCCGTGTGCCGGATCCGCGCCGGCGGCGAGGAGGGCGCGGACCGCTTCGGTGCTGCTGCGGAAGACCGCCGCGGCCAACGCGGTCTGCCCCCGGTCGTTGGCCCGGGAGTGGTCGGCGCCGCGACTGAGCAGGGCGGCCACCGTGTCCGGGTGGGCGTGGTACGCGGCCAGGATGAGCAGCGTGTCGCCCTTGTCGTTGGTGAGGTTGACCGGCAGACCGGCGTCGAGCTGCGCCGCCAGCTCGTCGGTGGCGCCGGCTCGGGCCAGGTCGAACATCCGGTGCGCGAACGCCAGCGTCTCGGCGTCAAGGTCCTCGGTCACCGGTCCAGGATAGGGCGTGTCTCCCGGATCTTCGCCGGCCTACGACGGGCCCGGACGACGCCCGGCGGCGTTGGCTGGACGTCCGGATACAACACCGGTATCCGGACGCCCAGCCGCCTTGCCGGATCGCCGTCGGGGCCTCGTCTCGGCTCGACGAGATCCGGGAGACACGCCCTAGCCACACCGGTCCTGATAGGTTGCTCGGCCGGCGCGCTGGGGGAGGGGCCCGATGGGTGAGACGGTGTACGTGGGCAACGCGGGCGTCGACGGCGCCACCAACGCCGGTTGGCTGCTCGGGCACTTCGCGCCGCCGGGGGAGATCCGGCACAGCACCGACGTCGAGGTGAAGTGGGGCGTGCATCCACCCGGGGAGGCCCGGTCGCGGTGGGCGACCGGCGAGGTGCGGACCACTCTGCTCGTCCTCGTCGAGGGGTGTTTCCGGGTGGAGTTGCCGGACCGGACGGTACGGCTGGCCGCGCCGGGCGACTACGTGGTGTGGGCCCGGGGGGTGGACCACTCCTGGTTCGCCGAGCGCGCGTCGGTGGTGTTGACCGTGCGCTGGCCGTCGCTGCCGGGCTACCGGGCGGACCCGCCGGTGCTGCGCTGATCGACCCGTACGGCTGACCTGCGTCCCAACAGGCGGAATTACCTACTAAACCTATAGGCTTTGCCGTCTAGAGTACGAGAGCACCCCGCCGAACGACCCGCGAGGAACCGTCATGACGCACCACCGTCCGGAGCCCGACCTGCTCACCGTTGCCGCCGGTTGGGCCGACCCGGCCGGCTGGCCGGTCGCGCTGCGTTTCGACCTGGCCGAGCGCTGGTACGCCCGCCTCGCCGTCAGCGACCAGCACGAGGTGTGGGCGCTGAGCTGGCTGCCCGGGCAGGGCACCGACCTACACGACCACGGCGGCTCCTCCGGCGCGTTCCGGGTGGTCAGCGGCACGCTCACCGAGGAGACGGTGAGCGCCGGCCGACTCCGTCCCCGACTGCTGCCCGCCGGCGCCGGCCGCCGCTTCGGCCCCCGGCACGTGCACCAGGTGACCAACCGGGGCGCGGAGCCGGCGGTCAGCGTGCACGTCTACCGGCCGGCGCTGCTGCGGATGACCCGCTACCACCTCCTGGACGGGCGACTGCGGGTCGCCGAGGTCGCCGAGGCCGGCCGGTCCTGGTAGCCGCCCGCACCGAGATCCCCTGTCACCGGAAGGAACCGAGAGATGCAGATAACCGCCGAGCACTGTCCCGCCCCCGTGCCGCCGCCGGGCTCCCGGGGCATCGACGAGATCCTGGCCGCCGCGCGAGCCCGGCTGCACCGGCTGGACCCGGAGCGGGCGCACCTGGCGTACCGGGCCGGAGCGCTGCTTGTCGACATCCGCCCGGCCGCGCAGCGGGCCGCGCACGGCGTGGTGCCGGGCTCGCTCATCGTCGAGCGCAACGTGCTGGAGTGGCGCTTCGACCCGCGCTGCCCGGCCCGGCTGCCGCAGGCCGTCGACTACGACGTACCGGTGATGGTCCTTTGCCAGGAGGGCTACACCTCGTCACTGGCCGCCGCCGCGTTGCAGGACGTCGGCCTGCACCGGGCCACCGACGTGGTCGGTGGGTTCGCGGCCTGGCGGATCGCCGGGCTGCCGGCCCTCGGCCCGACCCCCCTGCACCACCCCTCTCCCCTCGCGTCCCCGGTCAACGCCGGCTGGGCGCGCCACTGACCGTCACGCCACACCCGGCGTGGCGGGCGTACCGCCACTCAGGAGGCACCATGTCCGTCGTCGCCATCCCCACGCGCCGCCACCCGGGGGTGCGCCCGGCCCGTCCGCGCACCAGCCCGACCCTGACCATCACCCTCGACCTCGTCCCCGGGCCGCTGAGCCCCCGGCTGGCCCGGCTGGTGGAGCTGCTCGGCGAGCTGGCCGAATCGGGAGAGGGCCAACTGCGTGCCGTGGAGGACACCGCGTCGGCGCCGCGACCGGCCCCACGCCCCACCGCCGCCGAGCCGCCCGCGGCGGCGGCGGACCACGTCCGCATCCTGGCCGGCTCGCGGATGGTCCGCCAGGGCGACCGGGTCATTCCGCTGACCCGCATCGAGTACGAGCTGCTGCTGTTCCTGGCCGAGCGGCCCCGCCGGGTCTTCACCCGCCTGCAACTGCTCTCCAGCGTCTGGGGCTACGAGCACGCGGTGGCCCGGACGGTTGACGTGCACGTCCGCCGGCTGCGCGCCAAGCTGGCCGGCTCGGAGGTGGTCACCACCGTCTACGGGGTCGGTTACCGGCTGGCCGACGAGGCCCCGATCAGCGTGGATCACAGCAGCTGAGCCGGGGTCCGGCGGCCATGTGACCGGCCTGGTGAACCGGTCGGGGACCCCCGTATCGGGGCAACTCGACGACTCTGCTGTAATCATCAGGCCTCGTACGCAGAGCGAGCATCTGGCTCCGATGTGTTCGTCAATTGTCACATTCATGCAACGCAGCCGCCTCTTGACCCTCACCCAGGCGCCGGGAAGCATCGATGAAGCGGCGTCCCGGGCCGTGGGGAGATACCCGGACCAGCCCAAGGAGGACCATGTCGGTCAGCCCCGCCTCGTCGCGCGCCGGATGGCATACGTCCCAACCCGCGGTGCCCGGTCGACCTCCCGGCGGCCAGCGTCGCCCGGCGAACACCGCCGCGCCCGTGCTCACCGTGACGCTCTCCATCCCGCTGGCCTGTGAGGAGTCGCTGACCCCGGCGGCACGTCGGCTGCTGGAGGCCGCTCGCGAGATGCTGGAGCGGGGCGAGGGTGTGATCATCGGCTCGGTCCCGGCCGAACGGCGCCCCGACCAGGCGCCGACCGGCCGGTCGCCGGCCCGCCCGATCAGCCCGACCATTCCCGCCCTGCACATCCTCGCCTCGTCGCGCTCGGTGCTGCGCGACGAGGAGCCGTTGCCGCTGACCCGGCTGGAGTTCGACCTGCTGCTGCACCTGGTCGCGCACCCGCGTCGGGTGTTCACCCGGTTGCAACTGCTCAACGCCGTCTGGGGCTACGAGCACGCCGGCGTGCGCACCGTGGACGTGCACGTGCGTCGGCTGCGGGGCAAGGTCGGCGTGGACGTCCCGCTGGTCACCACCGTCTACGGCGTGGGCTACCGGCTGGCCGACGACGCCCGGGTCACCATCGACCGCAGCGGCTGACCGGCGTCGTCGACGCGTCCGGCGCGGGGCAGGATGGTCCGGTGCGTATCCGTCCCATCTCGCCCGACCTGCTCGTCACCGAGCTGACCGGTCGGCTGGTCGACGCGGCGACCCACGCCGCGAGCGCCGCCGACGGGCCCGCGCGGCTGCGGGTGGCCGTGGACGGCGCCCCCGCCGCCGGCGTCGACGAACTGGCCGCGGCGCTCGTCGACCCGCTGCGCGCCCAGGGCCACCCGGTGCTGCACGTCCGCGCCACCGACTTCCTCCGCCCCGCGTCGCTCCGCTTCGAGCTGGGCCGCACCAACCCGGACTCCTTCTACGAGGGCTGGGTCGACGAGGCCGGACTACGCCGGGAGGTGCTCGACCCGGCCGGTCCGGGCGGCAGCGGCCGGCTCCTCCCGTCGCTCTGGGACGCCGACGCCGACCGGGCCAGCCGCGCCCGCTACGTCGACCTGGCACCCGGTGGTGTCGTCCTGGTCAGCGGCTCGCTGCTGCTCGGCGGCGCTCTGCCCTTCGACGTGACCGTCCACCTGGAGCTGTCGTCGGCGGCGCTGCGCCGACGGACCGAACCGGCCCAGCAGTGGGCGCTGCCGGCCTTCGACCGGTACGCCGAGGAGGTCGTCCCGGCGAGCTTCGCCGACGTCGTGGTACGCGCCGACGACCCCCGCCGACCGGCGCTCGTGGAGCCCGGCGGGAACGACTGACGACAACCAAGAATTTGTCGGTTTGCGCGGCTGATCCGGCGGGTACTCGCCCGGCTCACAGAGCGCGGGTGATCGCCCGCGTACCGAACGCGACCGTGACCGGGGCCCCGCGCCGCCGGCACCCGGTTCACCTTGAGCCACAGGCCCAGGAAAGGCAGGCAGCGATGCTCGTCCACGACACGGTCGGTACGACCCGGTCCCAGACGGAGATCGATCAGATCCGACAGTCGCTCCAGGCGCGCTACGACGAGCTGACCGCGGAGTACGACCAGGCGGTGCTCCAGAGCCAGGTGCTGCGGCTGGTGGAGGTCGGCGACACCGCCGGCGACGACCAGGCCGACAGCGGCACCAAGACGGCCGAGCGGGACACCGCCCAGTCCCTGCTGCGCACCATCCTCGACCGCCGTGGCCAGTACGAGCACGCGCTGGGCCGGCTCGAGGAGGGCACCTACGGCTGGTGCGAGGGCTGCTCGGCGGCGATCCCGGTGGAGCGGCTGGAGATCTTCCCGTCCGCCACCACGTGCGTGACGTGCAAGCAGACTCGCGAGCGGCGGGCGGCCTGAGCCACGCCAGCGGTTGCCGGTCGGTCCGCGACGCGATGGACTTCCACCATGGGTGACATCCTGGTGGGCACCGCGTCCTGGACCGACCGCACACTGCTGGACTCGGGGTGGTATCCGCAGACCGCCGACACCCCGGAGAAACGGCTGGCCTACTACGCCCGGCAGTTCCCGCTGGTCGAAGTGGACGCCACCTACTACTCGCCGCCCGCCGAGGCGACCGCCCGGCTGTGGGCCGAGCGCACCCCGGCCGGCTTCACCTTCAACATCAAGGCGTTCAGCCTGCTGACCGGGCACCCCACCCGGGTCAGCGCGCTCTACAAGGACCTGCGCCCGGAGACCGACAAGAAGAACGTCTACCCCGACGACCTGCCCGCGCAGTCGTACGAGGAGGTGTGGACGCGCTTCCTGTCCGCGCTGGACCCGCTGGTCGAGGCCGGCAAGCTGGGCGCGCTGCTGTTCCAGTTCCCGCCCTGGTTCACCATCAAGCGGGCCAACAAGCAGTACCTGCTGGAGGTGGCGAAGCGCTGCGCGCCGCTGCGCCCGGTGTACGAGTTCCGGCACGCCTCCTGGTTCGACGGCGACAACGCCGACGAGACCCTGGCCTTCCTGCGCGAACACAAACTCCCGTACGTCTGCGTGGACATGCCGCAGGGCCACCGCTCGTCGCTGCCCCCGGTGCTGGCCGCCACCGCGGACCTCGCGGTCATGCGCTTCCACGGGCACAGCGACAAGTGGACCAGCAAGGACATCCACGAGAAGTTCGGCTACCACTACTCCAAGCGGGAGTTGGCCGACTGGGCGCCGAAGCTGCGCGAGCTGGCCGACGAGGCCGGGCAGACCCACGTCCTCATGAACAATTGTTACCGCGACTACGCGCAGACCAACGCGAAGACCCTCGCGGGCCTCCTCGACGGCGACTGACCTCACCCGATCCGGGTGGGGCCGCCTCACCCGCTCCGCAGGGATGGTGGACGTGGTGGGTTCGGCCGCCCGTGGACGGCCGACGCCGGAGACGACACGGAGGTGACGGGGATGACGGTTCGATTGGTGACGGATCGACGGCGTGGTGCCGTCCTGCACGTGGTCGGTACGGCCGACAACGCCCGGCGCGCCCCGCAGGGCAGCCCGGTGCGGGCCCGCCGTGGCCCGGTGGGGCCGCCGCGCCGCGCCGACGACCGACGGTGGGACAGCACGGAACGGGGGTCGACCGATGGCTGACACGATGATCTCAGCGTTCGAGTCCTCGCTGGACAAGACGAACCTCATTCTCAAGGACATCGAGAACGCCTACGGCTGGCCGAAGGATCGGCGTAACCAGTCGTACGCGGCCCTGCGCACGGTGCTGCACCTGCTGCGCGACCGGCTGCCGGTGAACGAGAGCGTGGAGTTCGCCCAGCAGTTGCCGGTGCTGGTCCGGGGGATCTACTTCGACGGCTGGGTGCCGTCCGACGTGCCGATCAAGCTCAACCGCGACGACTTCCTCTACGAGGTCCGGCAGGGCTTCCCGTACGACGCGGAGGGTGGCGCGGAGCGGGTGACGCAGGTGGTGCTGGACACGCTGCGCCGTCACGTCACCCAGGGTGAGTGGCAGGACGTGAAGGACACCATGCCCAAGGACCTGGCCATGATGATGCCGTGACGGCCTGACACCGTGAGCCCGCCCGACCGCTGTCGGGCGGGCTCAGTCGTCGGCGCCGGCCGCCTCCGCGGCGGTGGGCACCCGCGACACCGGGTGCCCGGCCCGACGGGCCAGCGCGGCGAACGCGACAGCGTCCACGATCGCGGCGCCGCCCGGGTCGTTGTTGACATACACGTACGCCGGCTCGTCCGCGCCGAAGGCGTCGGTCAGCCGGCCCACCCAGGACCGCAGCGCGGCCCGACCGTAGCGGGGCCACGGCCGCGCCCGCCCCTCGTGCAGCCGCAGGTAGCCGAAGTCGGTGGTGCGCCAGCGGGGGGCGACCGGGCGTCCCAGCCGGTCCGCCCAGACCAGCGCGGCCCGACGCCGTTCCAGCACCGCCCGGGTGTCGTCGGTCCACCAGGAGGGGTGCCGCGGCTCGACCGCGACCCGCACCTCCGCCGGGAACAGTCGCAGCGTCGCGTCCAGCGCCTCGACGTCCGCCCGCAGGTTCGGTGGCAGTTGCAGCAGCACCGGGCCGAGCCGGTCACCGAGGGCGGTGGCGCGGCCGAGGAACCGGGCCACCGGCTCCGCCGGGTCGCGGAGCCGCTTGATGTGGGTGAGGTAGCGGCTCATCTTCACCGCCACGCAGAAGTCCGCCGGGGTCCGGGCCCGCCAGGCGGCGAAGGTGTCCCGCTCGGGCAGCCGGTAGAAGGCGTTGTTCACCTCGACCGTGGCGAACCCGGCCGCGAAGTGCTCCAGCCACAGCCGCTGCGGCAGCCGCTGCGGGTAGAAGCGGCCCCGCCAGTCCTTGTACTGCCAGCCGGACGTGCCCACCAGGATCACCACCCCATCCTGGCACTCTCCGCCGCCGCTCGCGAACTGCCCGTGTCGCCCCGGTTCGGCGTCTACGGTGAGGGTTAGAGAAGATCGCGCGTGGGGTACCACCCGCAGCACGACGGACCCCGGCGCACGGCGGGGCGGCACACCCGAGGGAGTACCGATGGCACTCAACGATGACGACATGCAGACCACTGGCGGCGGCGGCGTGGAGGGCCCGGCCGACGGTGGCGCGACCCCCGGTCAGCACGACGGTGGTGCCGATGGCGGCGCGGAGGGCCCCGCTGACGGCGGTGCCACTCCGGGCCAGCACGACGGTGGCGCCGACGGCAGCGCGGAGGGTCCCGCTGACGGCGGTGCCACTCCCGGTCAGCACGACGGTGGCGCCGACGG
>NZ_JAKKFF010000172.1 GCF_022229015.1 Micromonospora foliorum | reverse complement strand
GCCGATCTGTGTCGGCGGCCCGGCCGGGCACACCGGTGTGGGCGAGCTGGCTGGACCACACCGAGCCGGGGCCGACCGACGTGCTGCGTGACCTGGCCGTGGCCGGCCACCGCCGGGCGGTGCTGGTGCCGCTGCTGCTGACCGCCGCGTACCACCACCGGGTGGACATTCCGGCGGCGGTCGCCGCGGCCACGCGGTCCGGGCCACCGCTGGCGGTACGGGTGACCGATGTGCTCGGCCCGGCGGACGACACGCCCGATCCTGGCCTGTTGGCCGGGCTGTGCCGTCGGCTGGGTGAGACACGTCCGGGTCGCTTCGACGCGGTGGTGCTGGCCGCGGCGGGCACCCGGGACGCGCGGGCGCGCCGCTCGGTGGGTCGGGTCGCCGATGCGCTCGGCGTGGAGTTCGGGGTGCCCTGTCGGGTGGCGTACGCGTCGGCGGCTCCACCGGCGGCCGGCGTGGCGGTGTCCCGGCTACGGGCGTCCGGCGCGCGCCGGGTCGCGGTGTCCGCGTACTTCCTGGCACCGGGGTTGTTCCACGACGCGGTGACGGAGGCGGCTCGGGCGGCGGGCGCGGTGGCGGTCGCCGCGCCGTTGACCGACGCACCGGAGCTGGTCGAGTTGGTGCTGCGTCGGGTCGACGACCGGCCGGTGCTGGCGTCGACGGGCTGACCCGTGCCGGCACGGTGATCCGGCGCCGGACAGCGGAACGCCCCGGCGGGCGAACCCACCGGGGCGTACAGCTATGTCGTTGGGGATCAGGCGGAGTGAGCGCGCAGCACCCGGAGACCGCCGCGCCGCTTGACAGCGCGCCGCTCCTCCTCGCTCATTCCGCCCCAGACGCCGGCGTCCTGACCAGACTCGAGTGCCCACTGAAGGCACTGGTCGGTCACGGAGCAGCGCCTGCAGACGGCCTTGGCCTGCTCGACCTGCAGCAGAGCCGGTCCAGACGTCCCGATCGGGAAGAACAGCTCTGGGTCCTCGTCGCGGCAGACACTATGGTGACGCCAGTCCATGGCGGCAACACTCCTCATTCTGGATGGGTGGCGAACAATTGCTTGTCGTGCTTTTCCTATATGCATCCGCAGTGCCGATGGTGACAGTTAGCGTCCGTCCATTCGGCAGTGCGTGAGCAGGCGTTCAGCGCCGGGGACCTGCTGGAACAGCTCAACCTGACGAGCATATCCAGGCAATGTCCCGGTAACTCAAGTCCGCTTGTGAATACTTTCACGAACAGTCGCGATGTCAAGGGTGACGCTCGGAAAAACTCCGGGCGGTGAGCAAGCCCACAACCCATTTGTCCGGGTTCCAGTGCTTTCCTGGTTACCCGCCGTGCCACAGTCGAGGATCAATATAGTACAGTCCGCGTGACATTGCTGACATTTCCGGCACCTGCCCCTCGGTGTGGCGGCGACCATGTCGATCGGTTGTGGCCACCGTGTCGACCAAGGGCAGTACCCGAGACCTAGCAGATTACTCTCAGTGCGGCGGGAACGGAGGTGAATCTGACTTTCTCCCGCTCGCCGAGATAGTCCCCGTCCAGCTGGAACGCCTGCGGGCGGCTGGAGACCAGCGTGAACTCCGCCGTGTCATGGAGTCGTAACACCTGCCGGCCGCGAGGATTCGGTTGCCGGGACAGGAACTGCGTCACTGTCCGTGTTGTGCTAGCCACCCGGAGCTGACGTAGGGCCAGCACATCCAGCCCGAGATCGAACGACGCCGCCGGGTTCGGGTTGACCTCCCGGTCGCCCAGGTACGTCCAGGGCGCCGTGTTCTGGATGATGACGGTGGCCAGCTCGGCCTCCGCCGCCTCACCCGGA
The DNA here is from genome assembly GCF_022229015.1 of Micromonospora foliorum. Taxonomy (GTDB): domain Bacteria; phylum Actinomycetota; class Actinomycetes; order Mycobacteriales; family Micromonosporaceae; genus Micromonospora; species Micromonospora foliorum. The sequence goes on along the minus strand of NZ_JAKKFF010000172.1, from coordinate 4,208 downwards.
CGCTCCAGGACGATCGCCGGGTGCCGCCGGTCCGAGGCGAGGAAGTACTGGTTCATGATCGAACGCAGATAGAGCGACGGCGTGGACACCCGCCCCTTCCGCCGGGCCTGCTCCACCCGGTGGATCACCGCGGCGTCCAGGCCGAACCCGGCGCAGAAGGTGAAGTAGCGGTCGTCAGCGAGGCCCAGCCCCACCGTCCGGCTCCGGCCCAGCCGCAGCCCTTCCAGGATCATGCTGGTCGCCTCCGGCCACTCCCGGGGCAGACCCACCGCGCGGGCGAACACGTTTGTCGAGCCACCGGGGACTGTCGCCAGCGCGGGCAGCCGCTCGGCCATCGGGGCATCGCCGGCGCGACTCGGCGGTTCGGCCGTCATCAGGCCGTTCACCACCTCGTTCACCGTGCCGTCGCCACCCAGGGTGACGACCAGGTCGACCCCCTCCGCGGCTGCCTCCCGGGCCAGCGCCACGGCGTGCCCGCGCCGACGGGTGTAGCGCACGCTGAGATCGACTTCGCTGCGCAGCGCCCGGACGAGCACGTCCCGGCTGCGTTCGCTGGTGGTGGTGGCCTTCGGATTGACCACCAGGACGGCCCGCATGGGCGGCACTGTACCTCTCGGCAGCCCGGGTATCGTGGCGCGCGTGACCATCGACTCGGACCCGATCCCCGTCACGCTCCGCTGGGCGGTCCGGCTGCTGTGGGCGGAGGCGGCCGTCGTCGGGCTGATCGCCGTCTGGCTGGTCTGGGCCGACCTCACGGCCACCCGCACCGACCTGCTGGCGGCGTTGCTGGTGACCGTGTTCGCCATCGGGGCGGCCGTGGTGCTCTGGGCGCTGGGCCGGGCGCTGCTGCGCCGTCAGGCGGGCGCACGGGCCCCCGCGATCGTGCTTCAGCTGATGCTGCTGCCCATCGGGTGGTTCATGATCCAGGCGGGGCTGGGCTGGCTGGGTGTGCCACTGATGGCGCTCGGCCTGGGCGTGGCCTGGCTGCTGATCTGCCCTCCGACGACCCGCGCCCTCGGCTTCGAGTGACCGCGCCCGCGCGTCGGGTCGGTCAGTAACCGCCGGAACGGCGGGTGAGCAGCGCGATCGTGGCCCGACCGTCGGCGGACGTGGCGGACGCCGACGTGGTCAGCGCGGTGAGCACCTTCCAGGCGAAGGACGACTCGGCGGGCAGGGTGGCGCCACGCACGGTCGGCACGGTCACCTCGACGGTCAGCGCGTCCTCGGTGACCGCGAAGCGGCACTCCAGCTCGGCGTCACGGGTGGCGATGGCGAGCAGCATGGCGCACGCCTCGTCGACCGCGATCCGCAGATCCTCGATCTCGTCGAGCGCGAACTGCAACCGGGCCGCGAGACCGGCGGTGGCGGTGCGGAGCACGCCGAGGTAACCGCCGTCGGCAGGCACCGTGAGGTGCACCACGTCGTCGTCGGTCGCTGGCTGGCCAGTCAGTTGAGTCACGCCTCATCCCCCCGGTCGGGGACTCTACCCGGTCAGTCGCCCGTACGCGTGCCGACGGTGGTGGCCTGGTCGGCCAGCTCGTGGAGCGCGTCGCCGCTGAGCCGGTAGGGACCCCACTCGCTCATCTGCTCGGCGCCGATCGAGGCGTAGAAGCCGGCGGCCGGATTCCAGTCGAGCATCCACCACTCCAGCCGCCGGTAGCCGCGTCGTACGCAGATGTCGGCCAGCGTCGCGAGCAGCAGCCGACCGGCGCCGGTGCCCCGGGCGGCCGGCCGGACGTAGAGGTCCTCCAGGTGGATGCCGTGCACGCCGGCCCAGGTGGAGAAGTTGAGGAACCACAGCGCGAAACCGACCGGCTCGTCGTGCTCGTCCACCGCGACGTGACCGAAGAGCGCCGGCGTCGGAGCGAACAGGGCCGAGGCCAGCTGCTCGGTGGTGAGGTGGCACTGCTCCGGGGCGCGCTCGTACTCGGCCAGCTCGTGCACCATGGCAACGACGGCCGGCACGTCCTCGGGACGTGCCGGCCGGACCGTCGGGATGACCGGTGAGGTCACGCCTTCTTGGTCTCCCAGAAGATCTTCGAGATCTCGTCGATCTTCCCGAGCAGCTTGTCGGCGGTGGCCGGGTCGAGGCTGCCCTTGACGCCACCGGCGCCGGCGAGCTTGGTGGCCTCGTTGAACAGCTGGTGCAGCTGCGGGTACTTCTCGAAGTGCGTGGCCTTGAAGTAGTCGGTCCAGAGCACCCAGAGGTGGTGCTTGACCAGCTCGGCGCGCTGCTCCTTGATGATGATGGCGCGGGTGCGGAACTCCGGGTCGGTGTTCGCCTGGTACTTCTCGCAGATCATTTTGACCGATTCGGCCTCGATCCGGGCCTGAGCCGGGTCGTAGACACCGCACGGCAGGTCGCAGTGAGCGCTCGCGGTGACGCGGGGCGCAAGGATGCGCGGAAGTCGCATCGGGATCCTCCATGGGAAGTTTGCGATGATCAAAGGCGACATTACTCCTGGGAATGCTCCCCGAACCGGGTGGAGGTGAAACCAGTGGCCGCCGATCACCCGGCTGAGGTGCCCCGGTTGCGCAGGCCGCTGACCGCCGTTCTGGTGACCGGCCCGTCCATGGCCCCGACCCTGCGGCACGGCGACGCGGTACTGGTTCGTCCCGGTGGCCGCCCGATCCGCGCCGGCGACGTGGTGGTAGCGGTCTTCCGGACCCGGCCCGATCTGCTGGTGGTGAAGCGTGCGGTCCGGCCGCAGGACGGCGGCTGGTGGCTGCGCGGCGACAACGACCTGATCACCGACGACTCCCGGGCGTACGGGGTGGCCGACGTACGCGGACGGGTGGTGGCCCGCTACTGGCCGCGCCCCGGACGGGTGCCTCGCCGCCAGTTATGACCCTGCTCACATCCGAGGGGTGGTGCCGACACTATGCTCGGAAAGTGCCCGGGTGACCCCCCGCACCGCGTGCCACCGCTCGCCGCCCACCTCGCGGCGGGGCCGGCCGCCTCACATCTGCTCGACAGATCCTGGAGTCACCACATGTCTTCGTCCACCGTGGACCCCGCTGATCCCGTCTTCCTGCTGCACCGGGGCGGCAAGATGGCCGTCACCTCGACCGTGCCGCTCACCAGCCGGGAGGACCTCTCCCTGGCGTACACCCCGGGGGTGGCCCGGGTGTGTGAGGCGATCGCCGCCGACCCCGCCCTGGTGGACGACTACACCTGGGTGTCGCACACGGTCGCGGTGGTCACCGACGGCTCGGCGGTCCTCGGGCTGGGCAACATCGGCCCCCGGGCCGCGCTGCCCGTGATGGAGGGCAAGGCGGTGCTGTTCAAGCAGTTCGCCGGGGTGGACGCGGTGCCGGTGTGCCTGGACACCCAGGACGTGGACGAGATCGTCGCCGTGGTGCGGGCGCTGGCACCCTCGTTCGGTGGGATCAACCTGGAGGACATCAGCGCGCCGCGCTGCTTCGAGATCGAGCGTCGGCTCGACGAGGCGCTGGACATCCCGGTCTTCCACGACGACCAGCACGGCACCGCGATCGTGGTGCTCGCCGCGCTGCGCAACGCCGCGACGCTGCTCGACCGCAAGCTCGGTGACCTGCGGGTGGCGGTGAGCGGCGCGGGCGCGGCCGGCGTTGCGGTGACGAAGATGCTGATCGCCGGGGGCGTCAACCCCGACCAGGTGGTGGTCTGTGACTCCAAGGGGATCATCGGCCTGCATCGCACCGAGCTGACCGGCACCAAGGCCGAGCTGGCGGCGAGCACCAACGCCGACGGCCGCCACGGCGACATCACCGAGGCGCTGCGCGACGCGGACGTGCTGATCGGGGTCTCCGGCGGGCAGATTCCCGAGGCCGCGGTGGCCGGGATGGCGCCCGGCGGGATCGTGTTCGCGCTGGCGAACCCCACCCCCGAGGTGCACCCCGAGGTGGCCGCCCGGCACGTCGCGGTGGTGGCCACCGGGCGCAGCGACTACCCCAACCAGATCAACAACGTGCTGGCCTTCCCCGGGGTGTTCCGCGGCGCGTTGGACGCCGGTGCCACCCGGATCACCGAGGGAATGAAGGTCGCCGCCGCAGACGCCATCGCCGGTGTGGTGGCGGAGTCCCTGACCGCCGACGCGATCGTCCCGTCCCCGCTCGACCCGCGCGTCGCGCCGGCCGTGGCCGAGGCGGTCGCCGAAGCCGCCCGCCGCGACGGCGTCGCCCGCCGCTAGTTCGCATGCGGCCGGGGCTCCGGCGCAGCATGCGCC
>NZ_JAKKFF010000171.1 GCF_022229015.1 Micromonospora foliorum | reverse complement strand
CCACGGCATGCCGCAGCGCGGCCTGCCCCCCGGCCCCAGTGGGTACGGCCCCCCGGACGACCAGCGCTCACCCGGTGGGTACGGCCCGGATGACCAGCGCGGCGGGTACGGCCCCGACGACCAGCGGGCGCCCGGCGGTTATCCGCCGCCGCCGGAGGAGCCGCGCTTCGACGGCTTCGAGGCCGGGCGGCACGGTCGCGCCGACATGACGGCCGAGATCCGGATGCCGGAGCGGGACCCGCGCGACATGCGCCGTGGTCCGGCCGGTCCGCCTCCGCTGCCGCAGCAGGGCATGGGTGGTCCGCCGATGGCCGGTCCGCCCGCGGTGGCCGGCCCGCCGATGGGTGGCCCGCCCATGGGTGGTCCCCCGATGGGTGGCCCGCCGATGGCCGGTCCGCCCGGCAGCGACCTGTACCGGGTCGACCAGATCCGCCGCAGCTTCCAGGTGCGCCGGTTCGGCAGCGGGTACGACCCCGACCAGGTGGACCGGTTCTTCGAGACGCTGCTCGGTGGCATGCAGCGCCGCAACCCGATGCCGGTCGACCCGAAGGACCTGGACACGCTCCGGTTCGGCCTGGTGCCGGGTGGCTACTTCGAGGCCGAGGTCGACGCCGCGCTCAAGGACGTGCAGGACATTCTCTTCGGGCGCTGACCCCGACGCGTACGGACGAGGGCCCGTCCCCCGGGTGGGGGCGGGCCCTCGGCGTTCTCGGCCGGTCGTCCGGCGGTGGGTCGGGTCAGGAGCGCAGACCGTTGCGGCGCAGCACGACGTCGCCGATCACGATGATCAGCAGCAGCGCGGCCAGGCCGATCAGCCAGATGTCCTCGACCCTGCCCTCGTGGTTGCCGCAGATCATCGCCAGCAGCGCCAGTGCGGACAGCACGGCGCCGATCTGCCCGGCCTTGCGGTGCCCGGGCTTGTGCTGGTCTGGCGACGTTACCGGCTCGCTTCCTGCCACTGTCGGTCCTTCCCTCGCGATCGGATCTTTGGTTAGTCTGGCACGCCTCGTACGCGGCGCGGTGGGGTGGGGGTTTCCTGGCCGTCGGCCCTGCCCACCTGGGCTGGACGGCACTACCGGCGTCGCGGGGCGGCGGTCAGACTCGCTCCGGTAGCGTTTGGCGTACACCTGATTGTCTGTTTGAGGGGGACTGTGCGGTGCGAGTGACCGGAACCGGGCACGCCAGCATGCGGATCGACACGGCCGCGGGCAGCATCCTGTGCGACCCGTGGGTCAATCCGGCCTACTTCGCGTCGTGGTTCCCGTTTCCGGACAATTCATTGCTGGACTGGGAGAGCCTGGGGCAGGTCGACTACCTGTACGTCTCCCACCTGCACCGGGACCACTTCGACGCGAAGCACCTGCGGGAGTTCGTCTCGAAGGACGCCACGGTCCTGCTCCCCGAGTTCCCGACCTCGGAGATGGAGGACGAGTTCCGGGCGCTGGGCTTCACCAAGTTCCTGAAGGCGCCCAACGAGCAGGTGGTGGAGCTGCCCGGCGGCCTGAAGATCATGATTCAGGCGTTGACCAGCCCGACCGACGGGCCGATCGGCGACTCCTCGCTCTGGGTCGAGTACGAGGGTGTGCGGCTGCTCAACCAGAACGACGCCCGCCCCACCGACCTGAGCGTCTTCGCCGAGCTGGGGCACGTGCACGCGCACCTGCTCCAGTTCTCCGGCGCGATCTGGTACCCGATGGTCTACGAGCTGCCGCAGGCGGCGAAGACCGCGTTCGGCAAGCAGAAGCGTGACCGGCAGTTCGACCGGACCTGGCGGTACATCGACGACCTGAAGGCGTCGCACGTCTTCCCGATCGCCGGCCCGCCGTGCTTCCTCGACGACGCCCTGTGGCAGTTCAACGACATCCACGGCGACGAGGGCAACATTTTTCCCGACCAGTCCGTGTTCCTGTCGGAGTACGCCAAGGTCGGCGGCACCAACGGGATCGTGCTGCTGCCGGGCAGCGTCGCCGAGGTCACCACCGAGGGCGCGAGCACCACCCACCCGGTGCCGGTGGAGGAGTTCTTCGCGAACAAGGTCGCGCACCTGGAGGAGATGCGGGAGCGCAAGCGCCCGATCATCGAGGCGGAGAAGGCGTCCTGGCGGCACCCCGAGGTGGACGTGCTCGGCGAGATGAAGCGCCGGATCGAGCCACTGCTCGACGAGTCGATCTACCTGGCCAAGGGGGTCGGCGGCCCGGTCCGGTTCGACCTGGTGGGCTACGACGGCGAGAGCGTCGAGTCGATCGTGGTGGACTTCCCCGGAAAGGAGGTCCGGCCGTACGCGGACGAGAAGGTGCGCTACCGGTTCCGGACCGAGCGGTCGCTGATCGAGCACCTGCTCTTCATCGACGAGGTGGACTGGGTCAACTCGCTCTTCCTGTCCTGCCGGTTCTCGGCGGCCCGGATCGGCCAGTACAACGAGTTCGTCTACGCGTTCTTCAAGTGCCTCTCCGAGGAGCGGCTCCAGTACGCCGAGGGCTGGTACGACGAGCACGAACGCAGCACCGACGCCGAGGACATCACGCTGGGCGACTGGGTGGTGCAGCGGCGCTGCCCGCACCTGAAGGCGGACCTGACCCGCTTCGGCATCGTCGACGGTGACCAGCTCACCTGCCAGCTGCACGGCTGGCGCTTCGACCTGCCCAGCGGTCGCTGCCTCACCAGCGTGGGCCACAAGGTCCGCGCGCACCGCGTGGACGCGGAGACCCCCGCCCCGGCCGGCGAGGCCGTGATCTGACAGTTCCTCGAAGCGCGTCGATCATGGAGTTGTGGTGGCTAACAAAAGCCGCCCCGTGTCTCAAAGCGGGCACCACGAGTCCATGATCAACGCGGTGAGGGGGCCCGCGCGGGGTGAAACTGCGGGGGCTGCTCAGCTCGCCAGGTCGGACAGGATCCGGCGGGCGGCGTTGTGGCCGGCGGCGCCGATGACACTGCCGGCCGGGTGGCAGCCGGCGCTGCCGGCGTACACGCCGTCGACGCCGGTAGCGTAGGGCATCCGGTCGGTGAACGAGACGGTGTTGTCCACGTGGTGGATGTGCCCGCCGGTGATGCCGAAGTGCTCCTCGATGCCGGGCGGCGGCAGCGGCACCGCGTCGGCGATCAGGTCGGCGGTGCCGGGGGCGTACCGCTCGACGATCCCGATCAGCCGGTCGACGTAGCCGGGCAGTTCCGCGTCCCAGGTGGTGCCGGCCAGCTGGTAGGGAACGGACTGGACGAAGAGCGCCGACGAGTGGTGCCCGGCCGCGTCGGAGAGCGACGGGTCGACGGTGGTGTGCAGGTACCACTCGATGGTGGGCTCCGCCGGCAGGAGCCCGGCCTGCACGTCCGCCCACATCGCGCGCAGCGCGGTCATCGGCGAGGCCGCGGCCTCGCCGACAAGCGACGCCGACCCGGGCAGCAGGTGGATGGTCGAGCCGAACGGGCTCGGCGTACCGTCCGGCAGGCAGGAGAACCGGGGCAGCCCGGTGAGCGCCAGGTTGAGCTTGAGGGTGGTGCCGGGCCGGCGGACCGCCGCCATCCGTTCGCCCAGCCGCGCCGGCAGCGCGCCGTCGGGCAACAGGTCCATCAGCCGGTACGGGTCACACGCGCCGAGCACCACCCGGGCGGCGACCTCCCGACCGTCGGCCAGCACCACTCCGCTCGCCGCGCCGCCGTCCAGGGTCACCGCCCGCACCGGCGTACCGGTCCGGATCGTCGCCCCGGCGGCGCGTGCGGCCTCGGCGAACGTCCGGGAGACCGTGCCCATCCCGCCCTCGGCGATCATCCAGGTGCCGCCGGAGCCGGGCAGCCGGCACATGTTGTGCACGAGGAAGTTGTGGCCGGTGCCGGGGTCGTCCGGGCCGGCGTTGAGCCCGGACAGGCCGTCGGTGACCGCGTACATGCTGACCAGCAGCTCGGAGCGGAACTCGAACCGGGCCAGGTAGTCGGCGACGGAGCCCTGCACGAGGTCGACGAAGACCTGGCGCAGCGCCGGGCGGACGTGCCGCTCGGCGGTCTCCTGGACGCTCAACGGTTCGGCCAGCCAGGCCGGGGCGAGGTCTTCCCGCAGCGCGGCCAGCTCGGCCTGCATGGCATCGTCGGCGGCCACGTCGGCGGCGGAGAAGAACTCGGTGAGCTGCGCCCGGGTGGCGGCGGTGTCACTGCCGAAGAGCAGGTACGGCGAGCCGAGGCCACCCGGGGTGGGCAGGAAGTAGTGCGGGTCGCGGCGTAGCACCGGGATCCGTACGTCGAGCGTGGCGAGCAGCTCCGGGGGCATGAGCCCGAGCAGGTACGACCCGGTGGAGTGGCGCAGCCCCGGCACCTTCGGGAACGGGTTCTCGGTGCGGGTCGCGCCGCCGATCACGTCCGCGGCCTCCAGCACGAGGACGTCCAGGCCGGCCCGGGCCAGCAGGACCGCGGATACCAGACCGTTGTGCCCGGCACCGACGATCACGACGTCGGCGCGGGCCGGAATCTCACTGCTCATGCCGCGGCAGCCTAGTCCGCCCCGCCAACCCGGTCACCCCTTCCACCACCACCCCACCCCTCCCCACCCCCACCCGGCGCCCCCGCCCTGGCCTGCGGTGATCATGAAGTTATTGCCAGGACACGCCGGGGCGAGTGGCAATAACTTCATGATCAACGCGCTAGGGGGTGGGGGTGGGGGTGGTCTGGGCGCGCCAGCGGGAGAGGGCCAGGGTGGCGGAGTAGCCGGCCAGGACGATCACGTGGAACAGGTAGAGCCAGAGGAGGACGGCCACGCCGGCGCCGATCTCGTCGAAGCCGCCGAAGGGCACTCCCAGGTCCAGCGGGAGCGAGGCGAAGAGCACGAAGCCGTGCAGGAAGCCGGAGAGGTTCGCCGCGGTGAACGACCCGATCCCGAGGGTGGAGAGCCAGTCCGGTGAGGCCGGCCCGACGACCCGGAACACCCACACCAGCACCGGCGTGAGCACCAGCCAGACCGCCAGGAACGACAGCACCACGCCGAGCGCACCGAGCCACCCGCCCTGGCGTACGAGGCGGGTGGTGAGCGGGAGCGCCAGCAGGATCGACAGCAGCAGCGCGGGGGCCGGCGCGAGCAGTGGCAGCAGCAGGAGCCGGCCCCGCCAGCCGACCAGGTGCTCGTCGGAGCGGGGCGCGGCCACCGAGACGAACGCCCGCCGCAGGCCCTCGCCGTACAGCGAGGCGGGCAACAGGGAGGCCAGCGCCAGCAGCGGGGTCAACCCCACCCCGGCGTCGACCAGCGCCTCCACCGCCCGGGGCGCGCCGATCGCGGTGGGCAGGGCCTCCACGGCGTACGAGGTGAGTCGGCGTACCCGGTCGGCCCCGGCCACCAGTGCGGTGAGCCAGATCGCCAGCAGGGCGACCGGCACCACGGCGATCGCCCCGTAGAAGGTGATCGCGGCGGCGTGCAGCGACAGGTCCCGTCCGCGCACCGGACGGAACGCGGCACTGGTGATCCGTTTCGCGCGCTGCCATCCGTTGCCCATCGGGTCCTCCTTCCCTGTCGTCGGGGCCGCCACTCCTTAAGATCGCCGGTCATGACTGTTCTCACCACCGAACGCCTGATCCTGCGCGATTGGACCGACGATCCGGCCGACCTGGCCCGGATCTACGACATCTACTCGCGTCCCGAGATCAGTCGATATCTGGGCCTGGCGTCGGGTCTGCCAATGACCACCCCGGCCCAGGCCGTTGAGCGGCTGCGGATCTGGCAGGAGCGGCATGCCGCCGACGGCGGCCGGTACGGCACCTGGGCGATCGAGGTCCGCGAGACGGGTCAGGTGGTGGGCACCGTGTTGCTCAAGCCGTTGCCGGGGCGCGACGAGTCGCGCCGGACCGACGACATCGAGGTGGGCTGGCACCTGCACCCGGACGCGTGGGGTCACGGCTACGCCACCGAGGCGGCCCGCGTGGCGGTAGCCCGGGAGTTCGCCTCCGGCACCCGGGAGATCTACGCGGTCGTGTCGCCGGACAACGAGCCGTCGATGGCGGTCGCTCGGAGGCTGGGCATGACACACGTGGGCCAGCGCACGGACTGGTACGGCGGGGAGCTGCTGGAGACGTTCGTGCTGACGGCGCCAGATGCCTGATCGTTACCGCACGACCTGACGCAAGATCCGCGCAACTTCGGGGAAGGTGTGGCCTCCAGTCGTCGGGAGGCGGCACCTTCCCCGCATTTGTGGGCAGGTCAGCGGGGACGGAGGCCGTCAGGGCAGACATGTCCGTCAATAGTCACGATGGTCGAAGTGTTGACGCTCCCGTAGCACGTCAGTAACCTTTGGCCAAAGTAGCGCAAGATTTTGACAAAGGTGTGCACGGTTCTGTGCACACTCTCGGAAGATTCAACGGGCCTCCTGGGGAGGCCCGTTGATGGTCGTACCCATCTGGTGTTTCCAGGACGAGCGGTGCCCCCACGCCGCCCGTAACGCCCGTCTCTCTCGACACCGGCCCTCGCGCATCGGCCGGCGCTGCACCGCCGCACCCCCACCCCCGTGGTCACAGCCACCGCGGCAACCGTCCCCCGACGACAAGGACAGTGATGAGACGAACGAATCTGTTCAGGATGGTGGCGGCCACGGCCGCCGCCGCGCTGATCGCCACGGCCGGGGCGACCGCCGTCGCGAACCCGGCCGCCGCCGCCCGCCC